>JBGCDE010000016.1:0-14658 GCA_045105115.1 Pseudomonadales bacterium
TGCTGCTGACACCGGCGTGAGCTTGAAAGTTAAGCCCGTGCTGCCAATGGTGATGCGTGGTGTGCCGGCAACGCGCGAAAAAGGCATCTATATATTTTCCGATGCAGTGCGAGAAGCACATGAGCTGGGCATGACGTTTGGAAAAATGGCAGATCCGATTGGCGACCCGGTTCGGCGTTGCTACTCGATTTACCCCTGGGCTTGTGAGCAAAATCGCGGCAATGACTTACTCAGCCAGTTCCTAAAAGCGGCTTTCGTTGATGGGGTAAATACCAACAACGACCGCGGACTACAACGTGTTGTGGAACACGCCGGACTGGATTGGAATCAGGCTAAATCCAGAATAGGGGAGAGTGGCTGGGAGGCGCTGCTGGAAGCTAATCGAAAGGAAATGTATGGCTTTGGTTGTTGGGGTGTGCCAAGTTTTCGCTTGCTTGACGCCAATGGCGAGCAAGTTTTGGCCTTATGGGGGCAGGACAGGCTGTGGCTGTTTGCCCGTGAAATTAAGCGTTTGTTGGCAGGTGAAGCAGTTTGATTAAAACGCTGTAACTGAAGCTTCGTTCTCGCAACTGCAGGTGTCGTTGTCAAGACTGGCTTTTTCGCACGGCTATGGATAAGGTGCGGGAATGAAAACACTACAAGAAAAAACAGCCGCCGGTAATTTTGTTATCACTGCGGAAATAGTGCCAGCTGCGGCGGGTGGTTCACGCAAGCTGCTGGAGGAAGCTGAGCCTCTTCGAGGTCTGGTTGACGCGATTAACGTCACCGACGGCGCCGGTGCCAGCACCGCAATGAGTAGCGCAGCAGCCTCCGCGATCCTCTCTGCGAATGGCTTTGACTCAGTTTTGCAGCTAACGTGCCGAGACAGGAACCGTCTCGCACTTTGTGCGGACTTACTGGGTGCTGCTGCTCAGAATGTTCGAAACATGCTGGTGCTGACCGGTGATGATCCTGCCAAAGGTGATCAGCCTGAGGCAAAGCCGGTGTTTGATTTGAATTCGGGTGAAGTGATGAGCATTG
The DNA here is from genome assembly GCA_045105115.1 of Pseudomonadales bacterium. Lineage (GTDB taxonomy): Bacteria > Pseudomonadota > Gammaproteobacteria > Pseudomonadales > JAUIET01 > JAUIET01. Next base: position 1,021 of record JBGCDE010000016.1, read on the forward strand.
CGCGAGCGATGCGAGATGATGCGGCGCTGCCTAATGGCAAAGCCGTTGATGAGCCACCGGCATTCTTTATTGGTTGCGCCGATGTTCCCATTGACCCGCCTAGTGATTGGGAGCCAAAAGCCCTACTTGCAAAAATTGGCTTTGGTGCGCAGTTTGCACAAACACAGTTCTGCTTCGATCCGGCCGTGGCAAAACGCTACATGGCGGCTCTGCGTGAAGCTGGCATTACTGATCAGCTAAAAATTATTCTGGGTATTGGTCCGATTGCGTCGGCTAAGTCTGCGCGCTGGATGGACGAAAATCTATACGGTGTGTCGGTACCTCCAGCAATCATTGAGCGGATAGAAGCCGCTGGCGACAATGCCGCACAAAAGCAGGAAGGCATTGCGATTTGTCGCGAACTGCTTGAAGAATATCGCGCGCTGGATGGTGTGGCAGGTGTTCACATTATGGCTCCGGCGGCCAGCACTAAAGCGATAGCTGCGGTACTAAACTAAGGCATCCAGCTGCGCTTATGCGCCGCACTTCACTCTGTGATAATATATTGGCATAATATCTGCCAATATATTGCTGTGCCTGCTGAGCACGTCGCACAACACGGAGAATCCCTATGAGCATACACAATCGCGTTACAGACATTCTCGGCACGCAATACCCCATTATTCAGGCGCCGATGGGCTGGATTGCACGTGCGCAACTTGCCTCGGCGGTTAGCAATGCCGGCGGTATGGGCATTATTGAAACCTCTTCGGGTGAGTTGGACAACATCAAGCAAGAAGTTGCGAAAATGCGTGAGTTAACCGACAAGCCATTCGGTATGAACGTTGCCCTGTCGTACGTAAAAGGCACGAATATAGTCGACTTTGTTATCGAACAAGGCATCAAGTTTGTCACCACCTCATCAGGCAGTCCCACTGTGTGCACTGAGGCGTTTCAGCAAGCGGGCATCAAAGTGTTTCATGTTGTTCCAACACTGGCGATGGCCATGAAAGCACTGGACGCAGGCGTAGACGGTCTGGTCGTTGAAGGCGGAGAGGGCGGCGGATTCAAGAACCCGAGCCCGGTTTCTACTATGGTGTTGTTACCGTTGATTCGTTCGCGCACCGATGTACCAATAATTGCAGCAGGTGGTATTTCTGATGGCTTGTCGATGGCTGGCGTTTTTGCAATGGGTGCTGAAGGCGTGCAGATGGGTACCAGAATGTTGTCCAGTTCTGATTCGCCGGTGCACGACAATTGGAAGCAAGCCGTGGTGAACGCACAGGAAACCGATACCGTATTTTTGAACCAACAATCGCGACCGGCTTTGCGTGCGTTGCGCACCGAACGCACGACAGAACTGGCCAAGGTAGGCAGCTTCGCGATGGCCGAGCACATGGCGAATCTTCAGGCCTTGTATTTTGGCGGCGATATGGAAGCTGCTATTCCACTGTCCGGGCAGGTTGCAGGGCGAATCGATGAGGTGAAATCAGCTCGACAGATTATTGATGAAATGATCAGCGAGTTCGAAACGATTATGGCGTCATTGTCTGAACAATATTGTTGATGATTCAGCTGCGTTGCAAGGCAACGCAGCTGATATTACACATCGATTATTACTCTCTCAATTAAGGTAAGAGCGAATAGTCGATTTGCCCAGTCGCGACATATGGACTTCGTCAGGACCATCGGCAATGCGGCAAAAACGGCTGCTTGCAAAAATTTGTGCAACCGGAGTATCGGAAGAAACACCCATACCACCGAGAATCTGCATTGCACGACTGGCAACGGTTTCGCACATTTGCGGCGCTACAATTTTGAGCATTGTTACATCATCAACGATGGCATCAATGCCTTGCTTGTCCATTTTTTCCGCCGCCGATAACACCAACAATCGGCACTGCTCGATATCGCAGCGACTGCGCGCAATTTCATGCTGAATGCTGGTTTTCTTACTCAGCTTCTCTCCAAAGGCAACGCGCTCATCAGCTCGCTTGCACATAATTTCAAGGCAGCGCTCAGCCATTCCAACAAACATCATCGCGTATTGAAAGCGGCCTGGCCCCAGGCGACCCTGGGCAATTTCAAAACCACGTCCTTCACCGAGAATCAGATTACTAACTGGCACGCGCACGTTTTCGAATACCATATCGCCTTCGCCCTTGGGTGAATGCAAGCTGCCAAACACGTGCAAGGCGCGCTTGATAGTGACGCCGGGAGTGTTTTTTGGGACCAATATGGTCGAGTGTTGATTATGCCGGCCCGCATCAGGGTTGGATTTACCCATCACCAATAGCAGTTTGCATTTGGGGTTCATTGCGCCCGTTGTCCACCACTTGTTTCCGTTCAGCACATACTCGTCGCCATCGCGCTCGATTTTGAGTTCCATGTTGGTGGCATCACTTGAGGCGACCTGCGGTTCAGTCATTGCATAGGCAGATCGTATTTCGCCAGCCAACAAAGGCTCAAGCCACTGCTTCTGCTGTGCCTCAGTGCCATATTTCGCGAGCACTTCCATATTGCCGCGATCAGGTGCGTTGCAATTGAAGATTTCCTGAGACCAGGCCGAGCGACATATTGTTTCGAACAGCGGTGCAATCTCCGCGTTAGTCAGACCGGGGCTCCAGGGAGCGTATTCTTCTGGTAAAAACAGATTCCACAAGCCTTGCTCACGAGCTTTGGATTTAAGGTCTTCATACCAGGGTGGGTATTCCCACAAGTTATTCTGGTCTGAGGTAAACATCTCGAATTCATGCTCACGTGGAAAAATGTGTTCTTCCATAAACGCTTGCAATTGTATTTGTATGTCACGAGCGCGCTCGCTCAGTTCAAAACCCATGCTACATTCCTCTAATACGTTTCATCAATCTGTTCATACCACCAATCCAGCGATCGTAGTCAGATGTTTTGCGCTGCATATATTCCAGTACTTCTTTGTGCGGCAGAATCAGGAAAGACTCTTCACGCAGCTTCTCAACCACTACGTCTGCAAGCACCTCGGGCTCCATCATGCCATCATTTGCGGCGGCCTTAGTCGAGGGTTCGTCGTTGTCGGTCATTGCCGTTCGAACCGCCTGTGGGCACAGCATTGACACTTTAATGCCCTCATGGGCGTGATGGATTGCCAGCCATTCACCAAAACCAACAGCTGCGTGCTTGGTAACACCGTAGGCAGCACCGTCAATCTGATTAAGCAAGCCGGCAGCAGAGGCGGTATTCATGAAATAACCGCCACCGCGCGCGATCATTCGCGGTAAAAGATGTCTAGCCGCATACACGTGCGACATTACGTTGATATCCCAACTGGCTTGCCACTGTTCATTAGGTGATTCGATGGCTGGCGCAAGACCAACCCCGGCGTTAGAGCAAAACAGATCAATTGGCCCGATTTCATTTTCAACGCGTTCGATCAAGGCTGCAATATCTTGTTCATTACTGACATCTGCGGTCATAGCAGTGCAAGCCAGTTCATCAGCTACAGCCTGAACGGGTGCCTGATTTATATCAACTGCGACAATATGCTTTGGTTTTTCCGCGTTGAAGCGATGGGCGAGTGCGCGGCCGATACCACTACCGGCACCGGTAATCACAATAATCTTGTCTTTAAGTTCCATTAATTGTTTTTCTCTAGTGTGTACGTAGCAATAGCTTATGGATTTGCTTCGATAAACGCCAGTATTGCTTTCACGCAGGCCGCAGGTTGTTCGTCTTGCAAGAAATGACCTGCGTTGGCGATGGTGATGTGTTGCTGACCTTGAGCGCCTGGCACGCTGTTTTGGAAACGTTTTTCACCGCCGGCCGTTACTGGGTCATTGTCAGAGAAGGCTGTGAGCAGTGGCTTGTTAAAAGACTCTAGAATTGTCCAGGCCTGCTTATTCTCTTCTACCTCATCTTCATCGTGAAACAAAGGTACCAGGCAGGGAAATTTGCGTGCGCCGGCTTTGTATTCCTCATCAGGGAATGGGGCGTTGTAGGCGGCGACCACATCTTGGTCGATGTCTTTACCGGCTGTAAACGCCACGACTTTGCCAATATCAAGATCCGGTGTTTCCGCGCAGAATTTCCGCCAATATAAAAACCCCGGAATGCCGCTGGTGTCTTCAAAACGTTCTCGCAATTCGCGTGCTTCAACAACGGGCAGTGTTTTGTAGGCTTCTTGCAACATGGGCGCGAATTCCTCGGGTACCATTCCTGTGGGAAGACCCGTGTTTGCAACAATGACACGCGCAAATTGTTCAGGAAATGCAGTGACTAAACGCAGACCGATCAGGCCGCCCCAATCCTGACAGAAAAGCGTGATGTTGTTGAGATTCAAGGCAGACTGCCACTGACTCATCCAGCTTACATGACTCGCGTAGGTGTAGTCGTCAATGGAAGCTGGCTTATCCGACTTGCCAAACCCGACCAGGTCGGGCGCGATCACCCGATGGCCTGCGGCAACCAGATCCGGGATCATATGGCGATAAAGATAAGACCAGGTTGGTTGACCGTGCATCAGCAGTATCACGTCACCATCAGCTGGTCCTTCATCCAGATAATGAATGCGCAATTTGGCGCCTTCGCCGTCGTTAACTTCCAGGTAATTGGGTGAGAAAGGGTAGTCTTTCAAGTTTGAAAATCGTTCGTCTGCAGTCCGAATTATTCGCATCAATCTGTCCATATAATGGCATAAAGACTGTCATTATATGAGGGCACGACGAAAAGAACAATAACTGTTCGGAAAACGTACGAATATCAAGATTGAGTGCGCATTTTTTGAACGCTTTTATTCAAAGAAAACACGCGTGATTAAGAACACTAGACAAGCGCTGCTATTCATCGGATACAGACCATATTTTGCGCTTCCAAGGGGAGTTTTCGCTGCTGATTCCTATACTGAAGAGATACCAATGATATTGCTCTGTTGAGCAATTTATTTCGCAATATTGCTTGAGCTCTTACTGTCGTACATGCCAAAGAATAAAATGCCAAGCAAGGTAACCGTAGAGGAGCTGGAGCCCAGAATTCTGTTCTCTGCGGGCTTGGAAGGTATTGCTCACATCAGCCTGGCTGATGAAAGTGTCGAGCGTGTTTTGAACATCGAAGAACTTTCATCGCTTGGTATGTCGCCCACGCAGCCAGTGAAGCAAGAAGCGATCAATCAAAATATTATAGCGCGCGCTAATTCCACAGTGTTAGGCAGCACGTACTATCTCGACGACATCAGCGGTGTCTCCGATAAGCCGGTTGGCAACCTGAAAGTCTCAACACCTACCGATGCTACGTTGGAGGATTACGACAGTGATGGCGAAGAGGGGTTAAGAATCGACGAGGGAGGTTCCGGCGCTAGCGAAAGCGATGGGCAGAAGTTCCAGACTTGGCTGGTTGATGCGAGCAATGAAACTCTTCAGGGTGCTGTTAACCTCAACATCTGGACAGCGATGAAGGACTTTGTAACTGACAAAGGTGGACGAGTTGACGTATTCCTTATCGATAGTGACAGCAGCGGCAATAACGCGACGGTAATTGCCAGTGATAGCCTGCAGCGTGCCGATTGGGATATCGCAAACTCTGCAACGTGGATTGAAGATTCGTTTGATTTTGGCAATGTCGATTATACCTTTGCTGCCGGTAGGTTCCTGGGCGTGAAGCTAATCGTTCATTCCAGCAGTGATGACCACATGATGTTCGCGTATGACACAACAACTTACGCAGCACGCTTAACAGTTACTGCTGCAATCAATACCGTTGTGGTTGATACTGAGATTGATGAGGACAATGGTGATACCTCTTCCATTGCTGCACTGATTGCAGACCCCGGCGGGGCTGGGATCTCGTTGAGAGAAGCGATTGAGGCGGCGAATTCAACTGCCAACGGTGCTAGCCCTGATAGAATTCATTTTGAAATTGCCGGAACACCTTCAATAGCACTTGGCGGCGATCTACCTGCAATCACTGAAGCCGTCGTAATCGACGGCACGACAGACAGCGACTTTGCAACAAACTCTACGCCGGTTATAGAAATCGATGGCGCTGGAATTCTGAACCTTGGGCTACACATCACCGGCGATGATGTGATTGTTCGCGGTCTGGCGATTAATTCTTTCGACTCGCACGGTATTGAGATCACTGGTAACAACAATCGTATCGAAAGTAGTTACATAGGCATTCAAAGAGATGGCACGAGCGCCGCCGGAAACAGCGGTCTTGGAATCAGAATCAACAATGCGCAAAATAATCAGATTGGTGCGCCTGATGCAGGCAATGTCATTTCTGGTAACGCCTTGTCAGGTATTGCGATCGTTGGTGCAGCTTCGGCGAACAATATCATTGAATCGAACAGGATTGGAACCAACGCGAATGGAACAGCAGCCCTAGCAAACGGTGATTATGGTATCGACCTATGGGATGGCGGCGCAAACAATAATCGAATTGGCGGTGACACGCTTGCACAACGCAATGTGATTTCTTGGAACGCCTGGGCTGGAATTCACATTAGCGGCGGAAGTGGCAATATTGTTTCAGGCAATTACATTGGAAGTAATGGGACAGGTGCGAGCGCATCCAACAATGGCGGTATCGATATTGATGGTAACAGCAGCGGCAATCAAATTGGCGGAACTGGCCCAGGTGAGGGCAATATTATCGCGCTTAACACCGGTGCGGGTGTAAAAGTCAGTGATACGAATAGCATCAGAAACACAATACACGGCAACGAAATATACGACAACACCGATAAAGGCATTGCACACCTTTCAAATGGCAACGACAACAGAGAGGCACCGCAGCTTTCTATTGCCGCACACGATGCGGTGGGTAACCTTTCGATTTTCGGTAGCTATTCGGCACCGTCACTATCTAATGATGTTATTTCGGTAGATTACTTTTCGAATACATCGTCTGAACTGGAAGGTCGAACCTATCTAGGCTCAGACAGCATTACACTGGATGGAAGTGGGAACGCGGTCATTGAACACTCACTGACCGCGAGTGTAAGTACCGGAGAATTCTTGTCGGCCACAGCTACTGATTCAGCTGGTAACACTTCGGAGTTTTCAGCAAATGCACAAATCCAGCAAGCCTTGGTTGTTGTTGCTTCGGCGGATACTTACGTAGATGACAGCTCCAAGGGAAACAACTACGGCGAGTCAAGTAGCTTACGATTTGACAGCGGCGGCGGCGACTTTGGCAAGCAACATATCTTGCTGCAGTTTGACGTTGATGCTCTTCCCGGCAATGCCACAATTACTAACGCCAACTTGTATTTAGAGGCAACCTCAAATTCGGGTTCAACAGATATACAAGCAAGACTTGTAACTGAATTATGGTCTGAAGGAGGGCAAAATGGTTCTGCCGGTGCCGCCAGCTGGAACGACAGAGAGAATGGCATAGCTTGGTCCAATAGAGGTAATCCGCAGGCGAGCACAACGCTGGATACAGTCAACACTTCAGCTATCGGTAGGCATGAATGGAACGTGACAAGCGCAGTGCAAGGTTGGCACTCTGGTAGCGTAAACAAGGGGCTGGTGATTGGCACCGATGCAACTGGCAGTGAGCAAGTGGTTTACCAAAGTGTTGAAGCCGCCAGCTCTGCGCCACCGCGCCTGATTGTGGAATTCACTGTACCTGTAAATAATAAACCAACAATTAATAACTTGAATGGTGACGCAATCACCGTGACGAATGATGGAGTGTTCGTAAAGATCGACACCAACTTGGCCGCTGATCTGGTAGATCCGGATTCAGCCAGTGATTTCGATGGAGGTTACCTTGAGTTTGTTGGTAGTGACTTTGCTGTTCAGGACACTATCAGTGTCGATACCACTGGCACAATTAGCCTTTCAGCGGGTATCGCTGATGGGTCTATTGTTTCAGTGGGGGCTAGCGCGGTAGGCACAATCAGTAACAGCAGTAGCAGTGGCTTTCGAATTGATTTAAACGGGAATTCTAATGACTTAGCAGTAGATGAGCTGTTGCGCAATGCCCAGTTTGCAACAGATTCTATGGTGTTGGGTTCGCGTTCTGTTGCTGTAGAATTTGATGATGGCGACGGTGATGACAGCACAACTGCTATTGATACTGTCACAATTGTAGTGGCGGAGACGGGTACCGGTTTGGTCACTACCGCGGAAGACACCACCTATCCATTTGCAGCCTCAGATTTTGATTTTACTGGAGTGGTCGGTTCTAATCTCGCAACAATAGAGATTCTCAGTTTGCCGGTGGATGGTGTTTTAGAGCGCGACGGCGTAGCGGTCAGCATCGGTGATGTGATTAGCAAATCCGACATCGATTCTGGCCTGTTTACCTATACACCGCCACTAAATGAAAGTGGCGCGTCACTTGGTGTCTTCGATTTTCAAGTGAACAATGGCTTACTAAGTGTTTCTATTCTGGCTGGAGAAGTGGGTAGCACGCTTACCACCTCTTCATTCGCCGCTACTGATGCAATGTTAGAGAACACAGATAATTTCGGGTTGGGTGGTACTGTGCCTACCGCGGTCAATCTGGTTCTACCATCGGCAAACATAGACGCTGCATACCTGGCACAAGGAGACATATTTTTTGATGGCGGCAATACTGACTCCGATTGGACACCAACCGAGTTAGATGCGCTGCAGAATTGGGTGCTAAACGGCGGCATTCTGATTTCCGCCAACGATCGATCTGATCGCGATGCTGTGGCAAATGATCGTGGCATACTTATTCCTAGTCCAGGCAGCGCTTCACAAACATGGACCATCGCCGATGCTGGTTCAGAAATTATCGACGGGCCATTTGGATTGGTGGGTAATAATGGCGATAATTTTAATGGCGCAGCTACGCTCGCTTTTTTCGACAGCAGTAGCTTTAATGGTGGTGACCAGGTTATTGTTAATGACTCTGTCAGTGGAGAAGCGACGGTTATTCTTCGCCAACATGGCAATGGCTGGATTCTGTTCTCAGGCGATGAAGGCGTCTTCCGTGGCGAGAGCGGTAGTAGTGTCACAACAACTCGCGACAGATTCATAGCGAATACCTTCGCCTGGGCTATTGACCAGCTGCCTGGTACAGCAAGTCATACCATGAATGTGACAGTGAATGCTCAGAATGACACGCCGCAGCTAACACTCAACAGCTTGAGCCTATCCGAGGGCGACACGGTCACATTGGACAGCAATGATCTTGCCGCAACTGATGTTGATAACAATAACGGTGATTTGGTATTTAATTTCCAAGCTGTAAATGGCGGCTTCTTTGAGCTTTCATCCAATCCAGGCAATGAGGTTTCCAGTGCAACACAACTACAGGTAACCACCTCACAACTGCGTTTCGTTCACGATGGCGAAGAACCTGAACCAAGCTATAGCGTGTCCGTTACCGATGGGACTGATAGCTCGCCGGTAGCACCTGCCACCATTACGTACAGCAACGTAAATGATGCGCCAGCCATAATTGCAAATAGCCTCACTCTTAGCGAAGGGCAAACTGTTGTTATAAGTTCTAGCGATCTGGCTGCCAATGACCCTGATAATAACAATGCCGATCTAGTGTTGAGTTTTTCAAATGTTGTAGCTGGCCATTTTGCTAGAGCCTCTGCACCATCGGTTGCCGTCACAAGTGTACTGCAATCTCAGATTGCGGCATCAGAGTTGGTATTTGTCCATGATGGTAGTGAGACTGCAGCGGCCTATGAGGTGACTGCAAGCGACTCTTCGCCCAGCAGTTCACCTAGCAATGCAGCGACAGTGAGTTTTAGTAACATCAATGACGCACCAAGGATTGACAATCTAAATGGTAATTCAGCCGTGGCCATCAATGATGGTAGCGATTTACTGATTGACACCGATGTACCCGCCAGCGTATTCGATGCCGATTTACCCACTGATATTGATGGCGCAATGCTAAGCGTACAAGGAACTGGTTTCGATAGCCTGGATAAGCTTTATATTCTCACCGATTCAAACGTCACCCTGTCCAGTGGTATGAGCAATGGTTCGCAAGTTTCCGTCGCTGGATCGGTAGTTGCTAATTTAAGCTCGGTATCTGTGTCTGGATTTATTGTGAATTTTATATCGCCGGCTACAACAGCCGATGCGGACGCGATAGTGTCGCGATTAGGTTTTTCAAGCACGGCGTCACTGCTTGGTAACCGTGATATTGAAGTGCAATATAGCGACGGAATCGATACCAGTGATATTGCCAATGCTTCGGTGCTGCTTACATCACCTATCAGTGGTGTCGTCAGTGGTACAGAAGATGAAAGCTATGTCTTTACACAGGCGGATTTCGACTTTACGGGGGTGATCGGTAGCGATGTCGAGGTAGTTGAAATTCTTAGCCTGCCAGCCGAAGGGCTGCTGACATTGAATGATGTTGCCGTAAGCGTAGGCCAGCTTATTACGCCGGCGCAAATCATTAGCGGTGAATTAGAGTTCACGCCTGCACTTGATGCCAACGGTAACAGCTACACTAACTTCAATTTTCAGATTAACAACGGCATTGTCAGCACCAATGTTTTGACGGGTCAGGACGGATCTCCAGAAACGATCGAAGTTCTGCAAGCAAGCAGTAACTTCGGCCTTGGTGGTGTTTATCCAACGGGCGTCAACATACTCTCTCCCAATGGTGCAATTGACGGTGATTATCTTGATCAAGGCAGTATTCTGTTAGATTCTTCGTTTAATGAAGTGGGCTGGAGTAACGCTCAACTTTCTTTACTCGACACGTGGGTCAGGGATGGTGGCGTACTGATAGCCTCAAGTGATAACCTTGCCCTTGACGATATTGCTGACTTCTACGGTTTGGAAATTGGTGGGAATTCGGCAAGTACCTGGGATGTAGCGTTCTCTAGCCATCCCATTTTTAATGGTCGGTTCGGATCTGTGGGTCCTAATGGAACGTCCTTGATCACTGGTGGCGCAACAGCCAGTTATTTCCGCACATCATCTTTAGCCGCAGGCGACGTTGTTCTGGCCCGAGATTCCGCCAGCAATGAGCCTACCTTAGTGTTACGTCAGCTTGGGGCCGGGTGGATATTATTCACGGGCGATGAAAATGTGTTTGATAGTGCAATGACGGGCGGCGGCGTTGTGAACACCGTCAATGACCGCTTCTCAGCCAATGTGTTTGATTGGGCTATTGACCAGCTGCCAGCTGAAGACGTACACACACTGAATGTGTCCATAGCTGCGGTGAACGACTTGCCGACAGTAATTAATGGCAACGCCGTTGAAACCTTTACTGAGGATACGCCGCTCGACCTGGTCGACATCATTATTAGCGACATTGATAGTGCTACGGTAAATGCAAAGCTCGTATTGTCTGCACCCGGCGCAGGCGTGTTAAGCACTGGCAGTACGGGTTCCGCTTCATCTACTTACGACGCAACAAGCGGTGTATGGAGTGCTAGCGGCAACACGAGCGACGTTAATGTACTGCTGGAAAATCTGCAGTACACGCCGACGGAAAACTTCGAGCAAAATTTCACGCTGAACATTGATATTAATGATGGCAGTGGTACTCAGGTTTCCAGTATCAAACGTTTTGTAGCTGTTCCAGTAAATGATGACCCTGTTGCTGATCCGGGCGGGCCTTATTCGATTACTGAAGGCGAAGGAGTCAGTTTTGATGGAAGTGGGTCATATGATGTTGACGCGGGTGATAGCCTGCAGGTCTTTCAGTGGGATTTACTAAAAGACGGTAATGTACTTGCGAGCGATGTGAATTCAGCACTCAGTTGGAATCAGCTTGTGAGCCATGGTGTAAACGATGACGGTGCGTACCAAGTGCGCTTAACTGTGGTGGATGAGTCGGGTGCAAAGCACGGCGAAGTATCTGCGCTGGATGTTGCAAATCTTGATCCTGTATTCAATATAAACGGCGCTGCATTGGCGTATCAAGATGACACCTATGAGCTGAGTCTGGAAGCAATTGATCCAGGTGATGATCCTATAAACCAATGGGTGATCGATTGGGGCGACGGTACAGTTCAAAGTATTTCAGGCTCGGAGTCTTCAGCTGCGCACGCTTACTCAATTGGCGGCATATCCCCAACTATTTCTATATTGGCAGACACTGATGAGGGTCAATACGCGGCGGCCAGCTTGGCGATAAATGTAGTGCCAAATGCTGCCGCACAAGGAGAGGTGCTGATTGATAACAGCTCTCCAATTGAAGAAGATATCTTAACCGTCAGTCATTCGCTGACTGATGAAGACGGTTTGAGCGGGTCGATTAGCTACCAATGGTTGCGTGATGGCATAGCGATTGATGGCGCAGATGAAAGTATGTATGTGGTGACAACTGATGATATAGGTTCCGAACTCTCTGTAACGGCAAGCTATATTGATGATCGCAACACACCGGAAACTGTCAGTAGTACTGTAACGCAATTGGTGCAGCCTAAAAATCGCGCTGCCAGCTTAATTCTGGAAATCGATTCTATCGAAATAGAAGAAAACAACAACGCCTCAGAGCGTACGTATTTATCCGAGATTTCTGTGCAAGATGATGATCTCGGTGAAAACACATTGTCTTTAAGTGGCGATGACGCTGATAAGTTTGAAATTGATGACGGTGTACTGTATCTGAAAGCAGGTGTAGAGCTTGACTACGAGGAAGCGATAGAACTTCGAGTGCAAATAGACGTTGACGACGCGGAAGTTGACGGTTCCCCGGACGACAGTGCGACGTTTACGCTGAATGTCGGTGACATAGCGCAGGAGTTTTTTATTCCGCTTGAAAGAGTTGAATCGGCGCCTGAGCCCAACAGCAATGAAGATGAAACCGAGACTGAAACAGAACGCATCAGCGAGGAGCAGGTGGCTGCACTCGAATTTGTAGAAGATGAGGTCGTTGCGGAAGAACGCGGTGAATTACCGGGTGGCACGAGCAGTGCTTTCCAACAGCCTATCGATGTAAGTGGCATACTTTCCGCTGTTGGTGCAGAACAAGCTGCAAAGAATTTGTTTCTGGAACGAGCAGAATTTTCTGCGAATGCGGCTGTTGTGAACCTTGCCGATGTGATTGATTTAGACAGTGTTGAAGTGCGCTTTGCGGCCTTGAATTTGCTGGGTGAATTGCCGGGCATCGATCCAATGGAAGATTTCTCAATGCTGGACAACAGCGGCTTCACCAACGGGCTTGATGAACTACGTCGTGGCGTTGAGAGCATAGATCTGAGCGACAAAATTGTGGTCGGATCCTCTGCGACGGTTACCACAGGCTTGTCGATTGGTTATGTGTTGTGGATGATTCGCGGCAGTGTGCTTCTTAGCACGATACTTTCCTCACTGCCTGCTTGGCGTCTGATAGACCCTTTGCCGGTGATAAGCGGCATGTTGAGCGACGAAGATGAAGATGACGAATCTTTGGAGTCTATTATCGAAGACGGCAGCAGTTCGGATCCAGAATCAGAATCAGCGGACGACGATTCGGAAATACCTGACCAAAACCGGTAGCAGTTGGCTCTGTATCGTGGCTCTCGTTACTCTTCCAGTTTCAGTGGTATTAGAATAATGGCCGCAACAACAATCACCACCGAGAATACTTGTAGGCACAGTTGATAGTTGCCCGTCAGATCCACGAGCTTTCCAACCACAACAAAGCCTGGCATAACCAACAAAGTCATTAGCGGGCCCATCATCCCCATCGCTCTACCATAGCTCACCAAGCCGAAAGCCTTGGCCATCATCGCGC
>JBGCDE010000017.1:0-73186 GCA_045105115.1 Pseudomonadales bacterium
GGGGAGTGAGCACGCTTATTATTTTCTGGGCGCCGTTTATTAAAGCCACTCGGGAGTTGGGTGATAAGGACGAGCAAGGCAAGTTGTTCGGGTTTCAGGAAGGGGGGCGCGGCGTCTTTGGTTTTCTGCTCGGCGGTCTGACCTTATTGGTGTTTTCGCAAATGGGCGAAAGCGAAGCGGGCTTAATGTGGGTCATTAATATTTCGTCCGTTTTTATTATTGCGGCGGGTCTGGCGGTTTGGTTTCTATTGGAAGATTCGCCTCCGCAAAAGCAGAGCACTGCGGCACTGGACGGCATTATCAATGCGATGAAAATGCCTACCACCTGGATGTTAGCGATTATCATTTTCTGTGGGTATAGCCTCTTTGCGGGGCAGAGCTATATCACGCCTTATATGACGGAAGTATTGGGTGCAACACTCACTATGGGCGCCTTAATGGGCTTGATTCGCACCTATGGTCTGCAGACCTTGGGCGGAGTGGGGGCGGGCTTGCTCGCCAGCCGAATCGGGTCGCCTAATAAGCTTATTATTGGCGCTTTTACGATTACTTCCTTGTGCATGCTGGGTTTTCTGTTGATTCCATCGTCGGCATCCATGATGACGCTGGTCACAATCAATATGCTGATTTTGGGCTTGGCTGTCTATGCTATTCGTGGAAATTACTACGCGCTGATTGGTGAGTCTGACATGCCGTTGCAGATAACGGGTGCAATTGTGGGCGTGTCATCATTTATTGGCTTTATGCCGGAAGGTTTTATCTATCCTTTGTTTGGCTACTGGTTGGATTCCTATCCCGGTGAGGCCGGCTACCGGATTATTTTTTCTTATCTGCTGGGCACTAGTCTTGTCGGGCTCACAGTGTCTATTGTTTTGCTGCGAAGCAATGTGCGAGCGAGTACCCGCAAACATGCCTAAGGTTCTTACACGGCACCAGAGATCATTGTGCTGCGAGAAATGATGGATGAGAACCTGGCTACAATTTTGTATCCTGATGCACATCATTAACGTGCTGATTGAGTTCAAAGGTTCATAGATGTCGGCCTTGCTGGTTTCACAATTTATCACTGACGAAGAAAGAGCTGCCCTTGTTGAAACGGCAGCGGAATACCTTGCACGCGGCGTTTTGGAACGCAACAAGGCCGGAGTAAAACGTTACCGAAAGAAGGTATTCAACACTCAATACTGCACACCATTGGTAAGCGATTTAGCTAAACGTATCGCGAAGCACATGGGTATTGAAGATTGCCCGGTCGATCCTTACCTGGGCTGGATTATTTCGGTCATTCAACCCGGCGGTTTTATACAGCCTCACCGCGACGCCCAACAGCATTACCAACAAACTGGCGACAAACATTTGCGCTGCAATCTGCTGGTGCAAGGTTCGCACCCCAGTACTCGTCCTCGAATTGGCGACCTTCGTCTGCGAGCAAGCGAAGGTGATCTGTGGGCATTCTTTGCCTCAGATCATGTTCATGGCACGGATGTTATCGAAGGAGATGAAAACAGGATTGTCTATCAATTTGGGTTTGTAGTGCCGAAAGATCACCCACTGGCCGAAATGCGCGGACAGTGGGTAACAGAGTAACTGGCATAAACTAGCTAAAATTCAAAGCCAAATCGAACGCCAACAGTTCGTGGTCGGCTTGGGCCGAAGAAAAACCCTGGAGTAATGGCTCCATTATTTGCCGAGCCATCATAATAGAGTTCGTCAGTCAGGTTTTCAACGTAGGCCGTCACTCCCCAGCCTTCGTCTGATTCATAGCCAAAGCGGAATGAAACGTCAGTGTACGAGTCAATGACTGAGGTTTGAATATTATCCCAGCCGCCGCCGCGCTCAGACTCCCAGAACGCTTCCAGAGAGCTGACAAGTTCGCCATTGCCCATGGGGAAGTTGGCGTTCAAAACAACGGCTCCGGAAAAATCTGGCGCCCAGAATAATTTTCTGCCTTCACATGTGCCGGGTTCGCCACACACGAAATCAAGGCCGCGTGCCTCACTGTCAAACCAGCCTGCGGCAAGGTACACAGAGAAGAACTCACCTAACGGTGATGTGAGCGTAAACTCAACGCCTTCGCCTTCGGCTTCTTCCGTATTACCCACTCTGGCACCTTGGTCGAAATAGTTTACTTGCAGGTCTTCGTAATCGTACATAAAGGCCGACAAGCTGACGTTCGCTGCTCCAAACCAGGTGTCTTTATAGCCTATTTCATAGGACCAAACGGTTTCCGGGTCGAAAGTGCTGGGTCGAATTCCATCGGCTTGAGTGTATGGCGCATCGGGGCCGTCGCCATACCATTGAAAGGTGGGAGCTGTAGGGTCGTTGACGTTAGTCACTGAAAACGTTCCGAACCCACCTGACTTACTGCCGCGGGTAGCACTGGCGTAAAACAAGCGATCGTCTGTTGGTTTCCAGCGCACAATCACACGCGGTGAAGTGTCATCCCAATCCTGCGTATCTGTTACTGCACCATCCGTAGTGAAACCCCAAAGGAAGTAGGGACCAATCGTACTTTCAACAGGTAACACAGTTGTGGAAAATTCTTTTTCATCGTAGGTGTAACGAACGCCCAAGCTTATATCGAACTGGTCGGTCACAGCCCAATCCAGATTCACATACGTTGCCCAACCTGTATTCTTACCGTTGGCAATACCGCTTTCCCGCAAATTTCCATCAGAGGAGGGCGCGAAATCTTCTATGCCATAAGCCGGCCCGTAGTAGGCCTGCCAATAACCCACGTAGTCCGCGCAATTGTAAGCACCGTAATACGCACCGTAGTACGCGCAGAAGGCTTCTTCAGAACCCGCATTGGTAAACACTACATCAATATCTTCGCGATAATAAGATGCGCCTGCATACCAAGACAAGGGCCCGTCATTTTGCGAAACCAGTTTCAATTCCGTTTGAAAGTAACTGCCTTCCTGGTCCTGGCGGTAATTACTCAGGTTAAGATTGCTGCCGTCGTAATCTTCGTTGTAAAGGTAGTCGTGATCTTTGTAACCCGTGGTGGATTCCAGCATTGCCCAGTCGAGGTCATAGTTGATGTTAATGCCCAGGGTGAGAATGTCGGCATTATCGCTTTCACCTAATTCGAGGTCAGCTGCGATATTACGACCATCGCCGGGGTCGATAATGTTACCGACTAAAGCTTCAAGTGCATTAACGTTATCGGTGCCTCTTATTGCACGATACGCTGTACCCGATTGCTCGCGTTCTTCGTAATCAAGTGTTGTATACACTGAGAGTCGATCGTGCTCGTAACTGCTGGACAGTCTCAGCGCGACTTTATCGTGTGCGATCAAGTCAGGCCCGCCAGAAACGTTTTCTACGTAACCATCTTCGCTGGAATAAAAAGTAGCCACGCGCATTGCGAAGCGATCGTTCACTGGAATATTAATCGCGGCCTCACCCACCAAATGCTCGCGCTGGCCGATATCAATGTCCATATAGCCGTTGGCGTCGCCGCCCACTTCAGCTCTTGCCGTGTGCACACTGAATGCCCCGCCGATGGCGTTTCGACCAAATAGAAATCCTTGAGGTCCTCGCAGCACTTCGGCTCTGTCAACATCAAACAGGCTGGTAACCACGGCCCCGTTTCGACCTTCGTACAGATTGTTCTTGAAGAACGCCGCTGAAGGATCGCCGCCAACCCCAAAGTCTTGAGTTCGAATACCGCGAATACTGATTGCATCAATAAAGCTGTCTTTGCTGTTGCCTGTAACGCCGGGCGTGAGCGACACCAGATCTTTTACGTCGTCCAGGTTCGTGGCGCGAATAAAGTCCCCAGACACTGCGGTGATTGCCAGTGGCACGTCTTGAACCGATTCCTGACGTTTTGTGGCTGTAACTATTATCTCCTCAAGTTCCTGCGCATAAGTCTGACTGGCGATACTGGACGACAGCACCGCTACAGAGATTGCCTGAGCGATTTTCGTTCTTGCAGGGAATTGCCCGCCGATGCGTGAGCTTTTCATGTCTAACCCTCGATGTTGGAAATATTATTGTTTGCGTACGACTGCAAGTTGCAAGTCGAGTGGTAATTGCGCCGATTAAGCCAGAAAATCAAGAGTCGGGCAAGCTGTGCAGCCTATGAAATCAGCTGACGATCACGCCTTCCTCACGAAGCGTTGCTTGTAGCATTTGAAGACCTGATTCATAGCGTTTCCAACGTCCGATGGAGCGTGTGTGTGCAGGTTCTCTTACTTGCACCGCACTGGCCGTGGAAACGGCCGTCGCCTGTTGGTAAAAATTAAGACACTGGTCTTCCCATTCAAGATCCAGGTGATCAATAAGTGCTCTGGCATTGGGTTCCAGGTCACTCGCAAATGCTTCGTAGGAAACATCAAATATGCGACCGGGAAAGCGTTCATGCCATGTGCTCATCAAGCGTCGGTAGCGCGCATGATGCCTCGCCATTTCTGCTTGATCATAGGAGTGCAGGTAGGCATCGGCAAACAACTGCTTATAGCTTGCGAAACAGGCATCCATTGGCTCACGGGTTAAATGAACTATTTTCGCATTAGGCAGCGCCGCCAGAATCAAAGGTATATATAGATAATTCGTTGGTAATTTATCAACAAAGCGAGGCGTGTTGCCGCGCATCTTTTTGGTGGTTGTCATATACATGGCGCCCACTTCCTGAGGATTGAGCAATGCCGCATGCTCAAACAACTCAGGCGATAATCGCCTTGGATCACGATATTGAGACAGGCGTCTTAAGGCCAGGCCAAACTGTTGAAGTTCGCCCGCTGAATTTGCCTGCGAGTGGCTGGTGACAACACGTTCTACCAGAGTGGTGCCTGTGCGAGGTTGACCGACAATGAATATAGCCTGTTCGCCCTGATCACCAGGTTCTTGTTGCTGCAGCCATTGTTCGGTGTAGGTGTTGCTAAGGCACTCAAATGCCAGTTTTTCGTTTTCTTCGTCATACTCAACGGTTTCACGGCGCGCCTTGGCGCCCGCTTCAAAGGCTGTAAATGCCTGCTCCCATTCTTGCAGGTCTTCCAATTCTTTGCCCATCGCGTAGAAAAGGAATGCGTCGCCGCGAAAATTCCTAGCGTTCTCATTTTGCGTCGAAGCCAATAATTTTTGCAGCTCCTGAATATGCGTGTTGTTGCTTGCTTTACGTGTGGAAGACAACATCCAGTGTGCTTGTGGATTTCCTGGTTGGCCCTTCAATACCTCCCGCAACTGACTTTCAGCGTGTTCAGTCTCTCCGTGATAGATTAAGCTGTTAGCGAGGTTAATCATAAACGGAACATGCCCTGGGTTCTGTTTTACGGCTTCTTTATGCCATGTGAGCGCTTGGTCGTGCTCGCCCATTAAGGTGTACACAGCGCCAACAAGATCGTGAACCAGCGGATCATTTGAGGGTTCTCTGGTGGCCTCCTCCAGTGCTGCGTCGGCACGATTCACCTGCCCTTCGCTCATGAACAATTTGGCCATTTGCGCCCAGGCAGCAACATGCCTGGGTTGTAATTTTGTAACTGAACCAAAGGCACTGAATGCTGTTTTCCGATCTTTCGCTTCCAGCGCGACCAAGCCGACTAGAAAATGGGCCTGCACCAGATCCGGTTTTATCGCCAGTGCTTGGCGACAACATTCACCGGCTTGCTTCAGGTCATTATGGGTTAGCGCATGAAAGCCTTGTTGTAATATGGCTTGCAAGCGTTCTCGTTCGGGCTGCGATGGATTCATTGTTTGAATGTTAAAGACCTTTATGGCCAAATGCTATCAAAGAAAAAACATCAATAATAACTGCGAGTACGCCCACTATGTCAGAAGCTCTTAGCCATACTAAAAGTCTGCGCCAACGCGATCTGGTGTTGTTTACGGTTTCTGCAATTCTATTGCTGGATACTTTAGCTGCCGCCGCATCGGTAGGTGCCTCCAGCATTTTCTGGTGGGCATTTCTGGGCCTGATTTTCTTTATTCCCTTTGCAATGATATGCGCTGAACTGGGTTGTACGTATCCTGAGCAAGGCGGAATCTACGCCTGGATTCGAGATGCATTTGGTGGTCGTTGGGCATCACGTGCTACCTGGTGCTATTGGGTAAATACTGCGGTGTGGATGCCAGCTATCTATATCTTGTTTGCCGGTGTATTCAAGCAGATGTTCTTTCCGGATTTGAGTTTGGCCTGGCAAATCGCCATTGGAGTTGGCTTAACCTGGCTCGCGGTTTGGGTCAACGTACTGACACTTGATGTGGGTAAATGGGTGCCTAACCTGGGTGCTATCCTGAAAGTCATTATTTTTCTTATGGTGATTATCGGCGCTATTTCCTATACGCAAACACATGGCATGGCCAATCCGCTCAACTGGGAAACACTGAAACCCAATTGGGGCGAAGGTTTGCAGTATATCCCCGCCATAATCTACGGCATGTTGGGCTTCGAGCTGGTCAGTGCCAGCAGTGAAGAAATGAAAGACCCGGCTCGTGATGTACCGCGAGCGATTTTTATTTCCGGTGCGCTTATCATCCTTTTGTATTTATTCGGAACCATGGCGATATTGGCGGCTATTCCTGCCGGTGATATAAATCTGGTTGAAGGCTTGATCGACACGCTGCAATTGTTTTACGGCAGCAGTGTGGCAGGTTCGTGGTTCGTGCTTGGCTTGGGCATAGCCGCCATGTATACATTTTTCTCAAACGGCGTCACCTGGTCCTTGGGTTGCAACCGCGCGGCCGCGGAAGCTGCTCTAGAAGGTAAGTTGCCAGCTGTATTTGCAATTCACAATGAATCGCGAGGCACACCGGTGGGGGCTGCTGTGCTAATGGGAATTGTCAGTACAATCACTATTTGTCTGTACGGTTTCCTTTCCGGCTCGAATGAAGATCTGTTTTGGTCACTGTTTGCATTCAGTGCCGTTATCTTCTTGCTACCGTATCAGGGCATGCTGCTGGCCTATATCAAGCTGCGTTCCAATGATCCAGACAGACACCGACCTTATCAGGTTCCGGGCGGTTTACTAAACGCGAAAATTTGCGCATGGATTTGCATGATAGTGTTGGGGATATGCACGGTGCTCTTCATGTATACACCGGGAGAGGGTTGGCAAATTCCTGTTGTGGCTGGTGTTATTTGCCTGCTGGTGATAGGCGAAATAGTTATCCGTGCAGCAGAGCGAGAGAAGGAACACGGATAAACGGTATTTACCGGATGAATGGTGCGAAGCGTCCGTAAATTCAACGTAAAATACGGAAAGGTTTTTTCACTAGTAACCGCTATGATTTCTCGCATTACAGGTTTGCTTTTTCTTCTTGCATTCGGCTTCTCTAGCGCTGTTTTTGCGCACGCACCTGACCAAAGCTATACCTTTCTAACAATTGATGACGAAAAAGTAGAAGGTCGTTTCGAAGTCTCTACAAAAGATCTTAACCTGGTGATGAATCTTGGGCTTGCCGAAGATGTACCACCCACCATGGAGGAGATCCTGGTGCACAGACAGGCAATCAGTGATTACCTGCTTGAAAATGTCAGTCTGTCTATTGATGGCGCGAGTAAGGACATTGATATCACCTCTTTCGAGCAACTGAACGTGGCATTTGCGAAGTATGTTCTTGTGTATTTTGATCTGCCAGCCTTGAGCGCTCCTGCCAAAGAAATTGAAATAGGTAACAACTTGTTCTTTGACCATGATGATAAGCATCGCAGTTTGCTAATCGTCGAAAACAACTGGAAAACAGGTACTATCCAGAATGAGGCCTATGTCTCACTAAACTTCAGTCCTGATTCCAGACAGCAAACATTAGCGGTTGATTCGGGTTCTTCGCTGCGTGGACTGTGGGGCTTTATTGAACAAGGAATGCACCACATATGGATTGGTACTGATCACATTTTGTTTTTGATCGCTTTGCTGTTACCCAGTGTGATGGTTCGCGAAGGCGGGCGCTGGGTAGCCACTCCAGATTTTCGTTCAGCCTTTATTGGTGTTATCAAGATTGTTACTGTGTTCACGGTAGCGCATTCTATTACCTTAAGCGCAGCAGCACTTGATGTGCTTTCGCTAGATTCCCGCTTGGTAGAGTCGATTATTGCAATCTCAATTGCAGCCGCTGCCTTACATGTGCTGTGGCCAGTGTTTGCCGCGCACGCTTTTTGGGTGGTGCTGTTGTTTGGTTTGTTTCACGGTTTCGGTTTCGCGAGTGTGATGAGTGAATTGTGGATACCTGAGAAGTACCTGGTGTGGTCTTTGTTAGGATTTAATATAGGCGTAGAGCTAGGACAGTTAGCGATTGTAGTTCTGGTGGTGCCGGTATTGTTTGTGCTTCGAAAAACAGCGTTCTACCAGCGTGTTGTAATGCCATTAGGGGCGGCGGCGCTAATTGCAATCTCGCTGTACTGGTTTGCAGAGCGAGCGTTGGATGTAGATTTTGCCGCCGGGGATAGGCTTCGGGCCTTAGTTTCTAGCAGTAGTTTATAGAGTCAAGACTCAATCACTTTGACAGCAAACGCGGCCGCATCACCCTGCAGTAAGTCAGAGTGATGGTCTGCTGATGAAAAATGAATAGCAGAGACACCTGGCAAGAATGGTCTCCAAAATTCTGGCACGCTGGCGTCCTCGGCCTTCTCTACGCCGCGATACCATGCTTTCGATAATATCAGTTCAACCTTGCCCTGATACTCTTTAGGTTCGTAATCGCTGAGTGCTTCGCTCAATCGAATATGCATTAGTTCGGCGGCTTCAAGGTCAGTCAGTGCTACGCCTCGACTGATCTTTCGATTGATCTTATAGCGATCCAGATAAGCTTTGATTTTATTGCCTCCGCCAACCCGCATTGCATAGCCATACGCGCTGTGGAGAATATTTCGACCTTGTCGATGCTTGAAACCACGCTCTGACGCAGTAGTAAGCTCGCCTCTGGGTAAATCCATGAGTACCAATTTATCTGGAGTTCGACCATTCAACTGCAGCATTCTGGCCACTTCAATGGAAATAACGCCGGCACCACAGGCCGCAAGTATGCATAAATCGCCTTTTGGATGTACGCGTTCTATGTGGGTGGCATAACGCTCAGCGGTTTCCTGAATAGACTCTACCGGCACCGGCAATGGATCACGTGTAAGGTCGACACAAATTGACCATTGTGAAATCCAATGAATCTTTCGATCTGCTTGGCAATAGGGAACAATGTTATACGCATCACCTTGTATGCAAAACAGCGCGGGTGTTTCGGCGTTACCATCCCGTAGCGTGATCAGCTCAGGCGCAGACAGTTTTGGTATGCCTTCAAACAATACTCTCGCGAAGTCAGCAAGCCGGGTATTGCTCATAAAGACTTTTAATTGCATGGTGAGGCGTACGGCGAGCTCTACACCTGCAATCATTTGCATGGCTAGCAGTGAATGTCCGCCGGCCTCGAAGAAATCTGTATCAGTAGAGATGGCGGCATCCGGTAATAGTTCAGACCATATATTGCCGATAGCGAGGCCAAGCTCTTTCTGATGCAAGGTAAGCGACTGGGTAGTTGATCCCTCAATACATCGCATTGGTGCCGCAATGGCCATTTCCTGTAGACGTATGTAATCTGTTTTACCGCTGTGTGTCAGCGGTATTTCCGCAAGATGCTGGTAACGCGAGGGTAGGCTGTAACTAGGTAGCTTTCTACTCGTAAATTCGACCAGCGCTTTGTGCTCCAAAAGCGTACCGGTATAAAAGCAAATCAGATTTTGTTTCACCAACAATACCACTGCTTGATGCACATCAGAATGCGTCATGAGAGTTGATTCAATTGCGCCAGGTTCAACTCTTTGGCCGCGCACTTTGATTTGTCTGTCTGCACGGCCTACGTAGTGAAAGACACCGTGTTGGTCTTCAAAGGCGAGATCACCACTAAGAAAGCGACCATCAGCAAACTTTTCTGCACTTAAACGGTCGTCATTGACGTATGAGCCAGCAACACCCACGCCTTCAATTTGAAGTTCTCCGATGATGCCACTTGGCAGTGCGCGGCCAAAGTCGTTGCAAACGTGGGCACTCATGTTATCGATGGGCTTGCCTATCGCGCTCCAATCTTCGTGATCAGACTGCTCTAAGCTGGTCTGGTGATACAGAGCGTCGGCAGCAACTTCAGTACTGCCATACAGATTAAGCAGCGTTGAGTGTGGCAGTAGCTCATAATAGTCCCGCGCCAGCTTTGAACTTAAGGCTTCGCCGCTAACAATACAAAGCCTGACTGAAGACCAAGTTTCGGTTTCACGAAGCTCTAGTAAAAGAGCGCTCAGCAAGGAAGGAACCAAACTGATTCTGCTGACGCCAGTTTGCTCTACAACTTGAATAAACTCACTCAGGGACAGCAGTTCTTCATCGCTTATCACGCGAGAGCTAACGCCGGCGCAGAGTGGACCAAATACTTCGGCCACTGCGTCAACGAAATTAACTGGCGTTCTGGCAGCGCTCACATCGTTTTCCAGGAAGGGATAGCGTCGCTCCATCCAGCTGAGACGGTTCTTAACAGCCGCATGCGTAAGTGCTATACCCTTGGGCCGGCCGGTAGACCCTGACGTAAACATTACGCACATTGTGTTGTTTGTAGAGTGCAAAACAGACAGCGATTTTTCTTGTGCTTCATCAATAGTGGGCAGTGACAGAACCTGAATTGATTTGGGAGCCGCGTCTTGGCCTGAAGCATTGGCAGTGATAATAAACTGCGCGCCGCTGTCGACTAACATCGATTTCGTGGCTGGCAACGGAAAGCTGGGGTCTATGGGTACATAACTGGCACCTTGCGCAAGGATGGCAAGCGTACTCGCAATTGAGTCTACACTTCGTGACTGAAGCACGGCCACGGTGCTTTGGTCTGTCACGCCAGCCGTAGCAAGCCGCTCTCGTATTTGTTCGGCTCGGCCGGCTAAAGCGCTATATGTATAAGACCGGTTCGCATCGATCAGTGCGATCTTAGTAGGGTGCAATTGAGCCGACTCACTAAATCGATTAATACAGCGCGAGTCACCGGCTTCATATGGCTGCTGCGTCAATGTTGTAGCGCTTGTTGCCGTAAACTGATTCAGCAGTTCGCCTAGCGTCGTAGCTTCCGCAGCATCTGCCAGCAATTCCATTAAGCCTGCAAAATAGGCCTGCATGGCTCGGGCTTGACTGGCATCAATACAATCCGTTTGAAATCTTGCCAGCATGCGCACAGTATCTGTGTTCCCCACAGACAAAACCAATGGCGCATCGGCCTGTTCAAAGCCGTTATTCTCGAGTAAGCCGATATTTTCCGGCATGACAGCAGCTGGGTAGTTTTGCACTAGTAGCAGCGTATCAAACAGTTCGTCACCTGGTGACCGTTTCAAAGCCAATGCGATGTCTGCGGGCGATGGCAACTTGTCAGTTTGCAATGCCCATTGGCTGCGTTGAATATTTTGCAGAAACGCCTTAACTGTTTGCTTTTCATCTACATCAATGCACATGGGTTGCAGCTGCATAAACATGCCTACTGCATTCTCGCCGTCCTTCAGCTCACTTCGCCCACTATCGATTGTGCCGTAGCAGGTATTGCTCTGGCCGTTTAAATGGCATAACAGCAAAGACCAGGCTGCATGGGCAAAGTTTGCAAAGGTTACACGCTGCATCTGACAAGCATCGCGTATGCTTGCGCCGAGATTGGTGTCACTGCAGTAATCCACTTCAGCGTAATCGCGAGCTTTGCTTGCCGGACTTGGCAAACACTCTAATGCCTTACCTCTATTCGCTCGCGACAGTTGCTGCTGCCAAAGACCAAGATTTTCCTGAGATTTTTTCAGAGTGGCAACGGTCGCTGTATCTGCCGAGGGCAGTGTTGGAGTATTGCCGTTCAAGAAAGCGGAATAGTAATTCAGCAACTCATGCTGCAATAGCGCGATCGACCAACCATCCACCACGGCGTGATGAAATGTCCAAATACAAAACGCCTTTTCTTGAATGGAATCAGATCGATGATCTTTAGGTACAAATACTGTCATGCGCATCAGTGGCGCTTGGTTGAGAGTCAGTCCGCGAGCTCTGTCTGCCGCAACTGCTTCTTGCTTCTCACTATTGGATAGCCGCCCGGACGAACAGTCGCCAAATTCTTTCAGCTCAATCAGGTGCTTTACATTATGTAACGTGAGTTGCTTAGGTGTGGCTTGCTCGCGCCAAAGAAACGAAGTTCGCATGGCTGCTCGGGTCGCGATTACCGCATCAAGCGCACTTTGCATTGCAACAAGATCAAAATTACTGAACTCGTAGCTCAGCTGTTCAATATAGTGACCGGAATTTGGCTCGGCAAGTGAGCGAAACAGCATGCTCTGCTGTAAGCCGCTCAGTAGGGCAATATGTTCTATGTCTTGTTCAGAAATAGCACTCATTGATCACCGAGATTTAGAACTCGCATGACATCGGCGATCGAATCAGTATCGTGTTCTGTGGATGATTCAGCGACCTCGCCTGTGTCATTTCTCAAGGAAATTAACCGCTGCGTCAGCTGGCGTATGTTCGGAAATCGCATAATGTCCTGAGTGCTGAACTCAAGGTCTTGCTTACCAGCGCGCGCAACAATTTGCATGCTCGCTATTGAGTCGCCACCCAGCTCGAAGTAGTCGTCATCAAGTTGAACTTCATCCATAAACAAAACTTCTGCCCAAATAGCGGAAAGCGCTTGCTCAATTTGCTGTCTTTCAGACTCAGACTCTGCAACTTTTCCAGATCCGCCTGAAGACTTGCCGCTGGATTGAACAGAAACACTTTGCGTGGTCAGCTGTCGTGCGAGAACTTGCCGGTCAAGTTTCCCGTTAGCGTTTCTGGGTAATTCATCGAGAAAATGCCATTGGCTTGGTAACATATAGTCTGGCAGCGTAGTGCTCAGGTGTTCGCTTAAATATTGCTCCTTGCTTGCACCACAGCCACTCACCACAGCCACCAATTGTGATCGACCTTGTCTCTGCTTGAATACCCTACGCGCGTGCAATTGTTCGATCAGCAATTGCCGCTGTGCTGGGCTCAGCTTTTCCAGGCGTTCGAGCTGAGTCACTTTTTCGGTCTCGCTGCTATCACTATCATCATTTGATCAATCCACCACGTATCTTTTACGTGTTCAGGAATGTCCAGATCATGCAGTGGTTCCAAACTTATTTGTCGAAAATGTTTGAAAAGAGCACGTTGATGCGCCCTGGATAAAGAGTCAATTTCGTTGCTGAAGTAAGAGAACACACCATGCTCGGTTAAGTGATTGGCGGCGACTTGAAAGAAAGGCTCGGCAAGCGTTGCGCTGCGGCGCGTGGCCTCGGCGTACTCCTCGCTGTCCATCGGATAGGTGTGAAAGAAAATACCATCGTATTTCTTCATGTCGTCCTGCACTTCTTCCCAGCGACCCTCGAGTACATTGACGTTAAAACCATGCTCGGCCGCCCAATTGCGACATTGTTGCGCTATCGCAGGTACACATTCGACAATCGTATGTTCGCGTACACCCGCTTTTTGGATCATCTCGGCCGAAATACCCCGGCCATAACCAATTTCAAGAACATGGCCATGACTTGCACTAACGCAGTCTGCCATTCTTTGCATGATGGGCAATTGCCACAGTTCCATGATGTCTTCAGGCTGGGGCAGTGCGTCTGAGTCATTCTCGTGGCTAAGCAATGTCTCTACGCCAGGTACGAATCTAGCGGCCAATTCATGAATTGCTTCCAGATCCCAAGCCAGTTCTGAAATCGCGCGATTTATAAGCCAATTACGTTGTGCCGATCTTGGTGGCGCAATAAAATCATCGGCTTTGATCTGCAATTGCAACTCGTAATTTGCATGGCGCTTAAGTCGGCGCATTATAGTTCTCCACCAACTGCAGCAGTTCGTTACTTTCTAACGGAGACAGTAAACTCAAGGCACGGTCTATTTCATTGAGTGTTGCATCGTTATTATGCGGCAAAGCGAGCACGGCGCAATCGTCAACGCATTCACATCGGTGCAAGCTTGCTTCGATGTCTGAGGGGTCAACTCTGTGGCCACGAATTTTGACTTGTTGATCAATGCGCCCACGAAACAACAAAGAACCGTCGTGCTGTTGTTCAACTAGATCGCCTGTAGCGTAGTCACAGCCAGGCGAGGCAACGCTCGTAACAACCGTCGGTCCGCTGACATACAGTTGACCAACCGTGCCAGCTGGAACCTCGCCATGATCGTTGCGAACAGACAAGCTAACGCCCGGTATGGCATGGCCAATCGACAAATAATCTGATGATAGATCGACTGAATCGCCGTTATTGTAGCGTTGTGCAGTGCACCATACGCTGGCTTCAGTGGGTCCGTACTCATTCACGAGTGTTGCGGCGGGGAATCTTGTCTGGTGTTCTTCTAAAACGGCTGTTGGGCAGGCTTCACCCGCAACGATTGCCAATTGCAATGAGTGCACAGGGTTTTCAGGCCAGGCCGACATAACAGCTGAGTAAACACTGGGTAGACAGAGCATTGCTTCAACATTTTGTGCAATCAACTTGTGTACCAGGGTTTGCGGTTCCAGCACCTCTGATTCGCTGATCAGTAAAAGTTGACCAGCGGTTGCTGCCATCCAGAATATGCCAGCGACCGAGCTGTCGAACGCCAAGGGCGAGAGCAGGCCGTATACTTTTGGCGATTGCTTGTAAAACTGCAAGCGAGCCGCGAGTGAATGGGCGAGGTTGCCGTGGCTTACGGGTACTTGCTTCGCCGCACCGGTACTGCCAGATGTGAAAATTATGTAGGCTAGCGCATCGGGGTCTGGTGCAGCGTGCTGGAAATTACAGTCTATTGTGTCGATCTGATCAAACACTAACGCATCAGGGAAATCGCTAATCCCTTCTGTCGCGATTATGCAACGCGCCTGGGTAGCATCGGCTAATTCCTGTAGCCTGGGCGCGGTTTCTTTTGCGTTGCAAGGTACATAGGTGGCACCTGCATAGAGCACACCCCAGACAGCAACCAAGCCTTCTATCGTTCGGGGCATTCGAATCAGTACACGGTCTTCTGGTTCTACGCCAGCATTGCGCAGTTGCCGCGCAAGATTTCCAGCGGCGTTACCCAGTTCTGCATAGCTTATTGCTCTGCGACCATCACTTAATGCGGTTGAATGTGGATGTTCACGAACACTTTTCTCAAACTGACTGATAACATCCACTGCTGCGATCGTCAGTTCCGTTTTGCTCAGCGTTGAGGTATGGCTTCTAGCACTGCTGAAGAATTCACGTGCTGGCTTTTCCAGCATATCAAGCATTCTCAACAGGTTTTTTTCAATAGCCTGCATCAGACTCTGCGCTTTAAATGGCTCAATTATTCCAGTGTCGTGGATCAGAATAATCTTGATCGCATCGTCTGGCACAATCAAAGCGGCCACTGGATAATGGCTGTGCTCTTTGTATTCATGTTGAGCCACGTTAAGCGCTGAACCGCCTTCTTCCAGTTTTGGGTAGTTCATAAACACTAATATGCTTTCAAACAACGGTGCACCAGGCTCATGTGCGGCGCTTGCCAGAATATCGCGATGAGGAATATGACTGTGCGCAGAACTGCTGGCAACTTGTAACTGTAGGGCTTTCAGAAAATCCGTTAACGACATATCACTGCACGTGTTGATCATCACAGGCAGGGTATTAATAAAATTGCCCACAATGCTATCGGCGTTGACAAGGTCTGCGGGGCGGCCAGATACTGTGCTTCCAAACACTAGCGCAGAATCATTATTGAAACCTGCAAGCACCGCTGACCATGCGCCATGCATCAGCGCGCTGAGTGTGAGGCCGGACTTGCGACAGCAAGTTCTCAGTTGCTCGCTTAATTCCTCGGTGAGAAGGCGTTCTATTTGCTCCGTGCGATGTGCGCCCCGGTTTGCTGAGCGAATGCCCTCAAGGTCGCTCGTCGAACGTGGCGTGCTCAGCAATGTATGCCAGTACTGATGGCTCTTTTCACCATCCTGTTGCTGAAGCCAGGCAATGTAGCTGGCGAAGCCATCAACAGGGCTTGGGCGCCATGCGCTATTTTTTAGCACTGCTGTGTACGCTTGTGCAAGTTCGCTTAATACCGCGTGCGCAGACCAGCCATCCACCATTAAGTGATGCCGGGTCCAAAGTAGCTCGCTGTCAGTCTCGTTTAAACGAAGCAGTTTGAGTCTGCTAGGAGCTTGCTTATCAAATTCAAATTCAATACAGCGCTCGGCTTCACAAAAAGCAGCTAATTGTTCTTCGTTGCCGGAAAACTCTATTTCTTCAATCTCTGCTTCAAGTTGCGCATGCACCAGCTGCACAGATTGTGACAAGCCTTCCCAAACGTAAGTCGTTCGTAAGGCGCTGTGGCGCTCTATCACTAACTGCCAGGCCTTATGCAATGCACTTGAATCTACATCGATCAGGCGCATTCGGTGTTGGCCAATATAGGTAGCCGATCCGGGGCTGCTAACAGCGTGGTAGAGCATGCCGGCTTGGGTTGGGCTGAGCGGAAACACCGCTTCTATTTTTTCTGATAGCTGATTCATAAGCTCATAAACGCCCTAGTAAATCAGACAGCTCATCCACGCCCAATCCAGTATTGGGCAAAGCACTTCCCAAAGTTGTTTGAGGAGTTTCTAATGGGTCTGCATCGACCGCTAACTCTGCCAGCCGTTGTAAGTTTGGCGCGGAAAAAAGATCGGTGGGTGCTATGTTAAAACCAGCGTCCTTGCAGCTAGCGCTTATTTGCACAGCCAGAATTGAATCGCCACCCAGCGCAAAAAAATCGTCATCAAGGCTGATAAAATCCGCGTTGAAGTGTTGTTGCCAAACAAGCGCTAAGGCCTTTTCAGTATCGCTGACCGGTGCCTTTAGTGAGCCATTTAACTGTCGAGTATTGGCTTGGCGAATACTTGACGGATGCGGGAGCGCGAATTCATTCAGCTTGCCTGAGGCTGCAAGCGGCAGCTGATCAAGCTGTACAAAATGCGTGGGCATTGCATAGTCGGGTAGCTGCGACGCCATTGATTTCCGCAGTTCAGGCTCTATCTTGCTGTCTGGCGCCACGTAATACGCAACCAGGCTTTCGCTCTGATTCTGATCCGTCTCTCGTGGCGTGTAATCAATTTGATCAAGCATGTCTTTGACGCGGATCAGGTCAATGTCGTCATTCAGTTCATCAACAGCTTCAGCACGTTGCTTGTGTCCCATGCGCACATCCCAGGCGTATGGAATCGCGTAATTGTGGTAATCGCGTTCTTTCTGATGTACGTAGATGCCAACATCGTTGATCAGGCAATTCGTTGAACGGCCGGTATCAGGCGGGCGTTGCCAGTCACCGAATTCATGTAAGAAACGGTACATGTCGCTCAAAACCACGTCTGTATACCGGTAGAAATCGAAAAAAGCAATTCGACTAAATGTTTCTGCTTTGCGCACATGACTAACGTCCAGACACTCGGAAACCTTGTCATCAATTAAGTGGTAGGCCTTGCGCGCAGCATCTACGCGTTGGTCAATTTGAGCTTCATCCAGCACGTCAGCGTCTACCATATCCAACAGCCTTGTCTCAAACAGTTGTCCACGGGACAAGCCGGTGATGATGCTGGGAATATTATGTTCAAGCGCATAGTTGATGGCCAGCGTGTAAATGGTTTTGAAGCAACCATTACAAACATTGGAATGGCGCCGCAGACTGTCTGCGAAAATGGCGTTCATATCAGCTGGGCACTGTCGTTCCCAATGCAAATCAAGACGTTTGCACATGCGTTCTACGTTAGCCAGGGCGTGTTCAGACAAATAGCCGTTGTCCAGTGTAAACACCACCGGGCGAAACCCCATTTCAACCAGCTTGCACAGCATATAGCTTGAGTCTTTGCCGCCGCTTACCATCGCAAGACAGCTAGCACCTTGCTTTGGTGCGATGCGCGCTTGCATTGCGTTGTGCAATTCATCTTGTGTTTTGAAATACGGTTCCAGGCTTGCACGCTTGCTCTCGAAGTCATTGCACACACTGCAAACGCTGCTGGCTTGCATTCTTATGCCAGGCACATTGCTTGCGATGCCACATTTAACGCATAGCGTGTGCTGTTGATCAGCCCCGTCAGTTGTGACACGGACAACCGCATCGCTTATCAGCCCGCTGCAATTAGCTACCGCTTCTATTTCTTCGAGTTCGACACGTGCACCACGAAACTTTCTTTGCTTGTCTAATCTACCCAGATAAACAAGATTTCCGTTTGCCTGGCGAATCGCCTGGTCGCCGGTATCATAAAGCGTGTTTCGAATAGCCTTCCCGTTCCAGTATCCTTTGGCGAGAACATCACCACTGATATGCATGCGTGCTGGCACGCCTATTGGTACCGCCTGGCCGCACGCATCCAGCAAATGAATCTGGGCATTGTCTATTGGTACGCCGATGGGAACTGAGTGATGCAGATCGATGCCAGCATCAAATTGGTGGATCATGCAGCCAATCGTTGCTTCGGTTGGACCGTATTCATTATATAAAGCCAGGTTTTCGCCTAGCTGGTGCAGGGCGCTCATCGCAAGCTGGCGTGGAAAATTCTCGCCGCCTAATATCAACCCTTTGATAGATGAATTGGGCCCAAGCTTTATTGAGTCCTGCAAGACCAAGCGTAAATGAGAAGGTGTTAGCTTAATGAGGTCAAGCTGATCGTCCCTAAATACATCAAGTACTGCCAACTGAGATGACTGATCAGTTTGTGGGTAGAGCTGCACTGTACCGCCGGTAAAAATTGGCAGCAAGATTGAGGTGAGTGTTAGGTCGACGGCAACTGAGGAAAAAAGAGGCATGCGAACTGAATGCCCATTGCTGTAGTAGTACGCCGCCCAATGCAGATAATTGTTTAAAGAAGAGTAAGCGACCTCTACGCCTTTCGGCTTCCCTGTTGTACCGGAGGTGAAAATTATGTAGGCCACTTCAGCGATTGCAGAAAAAGAAGTGTCGCGATTATTGGCGGCGGGTACCTGCGGGCTGTCGATCAACATTAGCTCTAGATGCTCTTGCAAGCGATCGTTATTTTTTCGGTTCGTTAGAACGACAGGACTGTCCAGAGCGTCGATAA
This sequence comes from Pseudomonadales bacterium, assembly GCA_045105115.1. Taxonomy (GTDB): domain Bacteria; phylum Pseudomonadota; class Gammaproteobacteria; order Pseudomonadales; family JAUIET01; genus JAUIET01. The sequence goes on from JBGCDE010000017.1 coordinate 19,006, forward strand.
TTTTTCTTAAGCGATCATCAGGATGATCAACATCCAGAGGAACGAACGGAATCTTTCGAGTAATAGCAGCAAGCACCGCAACAACAAACTCAATACTTCTTGGTAGCAGTATTGGCAATGGGTGTTGCCCTGGCAGTTTAGCTGCCAATTCATCAACCCGTTTTTTTAGATCGTGATAACTCACTTGCTCATTGTCACAAGCGATTGCTAAAGCGTTTGGGTTCGCACTTGCAAGCTCATGCAGCTTTTCAACTATTCCGATTGCCGGAACATTTTTTTGAGTGGTATTGAACGAGCCCAACTGCTCAGTCTCAGATACGGATAGCAATGCAAGCTCGCTAATGCTGACATCAACATCATTAACTGCCTGCCTGAGAATTGATATGAACCATGCAGGAATTCTGTCACGAAACCATGCAGGAATTCTGTCACGAATTGAGGCGTCAATTCGATCCTCACTCATGTCAAAGAGCAAGCTTAGTTGGCCACTGCCATCAAAATCGTGAATTTGCAGTCGCAAGGCATGAGCTGAGTCACCGGCATCAGGGTGCAGCCATTCCGACTCGAATTCAAGGTCGCTAAACGCCGTGAATTGTGAGTTAACCATGTTCAATAACCAGTCGAAGCTGGCATTAGTTTTCGCTGTGGTGACACCCGGTGATATGTGCTTCATGCTGCGCATGGTGTCTTGCAGAACTTGTTGCGCCAGTTCTGAGAAACTTAAGTTCGGGCGCAGTTCGACACTCAAAAATCCGATTTCAAGCGAAGGTGCAATCAGCCCAGCTGGCGCTCGTTTGGCAAATGGTGCGCCAAGAGTTGTCGCTTTTTCGTCGAGCAGTCGATAGCGTAGTATGAGTAGTGCAGCCGCAAACAGGGAAAAGCGACTCAAGTCGCGACTGATGCTGCGTACACTGGGATGTTTACACGCGTCGTCAATAGACCGCATTAAGCGATCATCAAGCCGCTCGACGACGCGCAAAGTTCTGTGCTTGTCGGCAGCTGTTACAGGCCTATCAATCTGACCGCCAATTGCTTCATCACACTTCTGTGTCCAATACGCTGTATTAGTAATGTGCGTTTCTTTATCTATCGCCGCCTGCTCTGCGCCAAGCCACTGCCTTAAAGGTGCACTGGAAAATGCTTCGCCCTGATAAGCTGCAACAACCTGGCGTTGCAGCTCTGCAAAAGCAGCACCATCGGTTGCTATATGATGTTTCATCACAAACCAGACATGGTGATTGGTACCTAGTTGGTACAAGGTGCTGGTGATACAGCCGGTGCTTAGATCCAGTGCGGTACAGGCATTGTCTTTGAGTGTCTGCTCCAGTAGCTCGGCTGACCAGCTGCTGGCATCAATTATTGGCAATACAAAGGGGGTTGGGTCAACGTGAGCGTTCAATTCGCCAGAATTTACTCGAATACGCAAGCAATCGTTGAGCGCGACTACTTTACTTACCGCGTCAGCGAAACGTTTTGAATCCAGCGCTCCGCGAATGTCGAAGCGGAACGCCATATTATACAGAGCTGAATCGGGATCAAACGCTTGGCCCGCCAGCATAAGCCGCTGCATAGTGCTTAAGTCGATTGACGGCTCAGTCATTACTTTGACCGGCTAGAAAATTCGCCATCGCCACGATTGATTCGAAGTTTTCAATGGTGATGTCCATTGCCTGAATCTCGAGTTGGAAACGCTTTTCTAACTCGCTGGTTATCGAGATGACAGCCATAGAGTCAAGCAGGCCACTTAATAGCAGTTCTTCCTCATCGCTTACTGTGCCAAGCTCAGGATCCAGTGCGCTGAGCACTACTTCGCGTACCTGATCGATGATGCCCGTGCTCATACAGTTTGCTCCTGCCAATGTTGGCTCAAAGCGCGTCGATCAATCTTGCCAGAGCTGGTGGTCGGGAAATGAGAGAGCACCACAATTTCACTGGGTACGGCGTAAACAGGCAATACACGTTTGGCCGCATTTCTCAGTTGCTGCGCGGTCAATGTGGACCCAAGACGCAAGAGCACGTCTGCAACAAGATCCTGGCGTCCAGATTTATCCTTACGCACAGCTACATTTACTTGTTCAACGTCGGTGATATTGCCGAGGCTGTTTTCAACTTCCTCTAGCTCTATTCGAAAACCACGAAGTTTTATTTGTCGATCTTTGCGACCGAGTAGATAAAACAAACCGCTATCATCCAAAGATGCCAGGTCGCCACTGCGATAGTATCGGCGACCATTGCTGCCACAATAAATTTTTGAACGAGTCAATTCATCCTGACACCAGTAAGCATTCATCAAGGTGTTCGCTGCAATGCACAGTTCGCCTTCCTGGGCTATGTTGCCATTAGTATCAATTATCTCTGTGTCGACCTGCTTACACGGTCGGCCAATTGGAATGTTGTTGCTTTCTATTTTTTCGTTAGGCCAGGGGAAATCATAAATATGACTGACATTGGTTTCAGCTGGCCCGTAGGCGTTACTGAATCGACAATTTGGCAGGACGCTTATCAAGCGATTCAATTGTTGTATCGGAAATGCCTCGCCAGCGTAAATCATCCATCGCATATGTTGCAGGTTTCGCTGATCAAGCGCCCCATATTCAAGAGCTTGCGACATGGCAAATGGAGCCGAATACCACACTGTCGTTTTGTGGTTTTCGGCAAGACTGGTTAAAGAGGCGGGCATCTTTTGATGCGCTTCACTGGCAATAACTGTCAGCGAGCCCGCCCAGTCGGCTGCAAACAAGTCAAATGTTGACATGTCAAAATGCAATGCTGAGCTTGCAAGCACCACATCGCGCTCGGTCAGCTCATAATGCTCGGCCATCATTCCTGCAAAAGCAACGGCGCTGCTGTGGCTATGCGCAATACCTTTTGGTGTGCCGGTAGAGCCAGACGTGAAAATAATATAAGCAAGGTCCGTTGGCGCAACTTCCTTTTTTTTCTTAACGCTCAACAGTGAGGGGCTCTCAATTGCACGCTGCCATTGGCTATCCTGGTCGCTTAATAAAAGAGTGGTTGCGCTATCTAGAAATACCTTTTTGCAACGTGAGTTGGTAATCACCAGCGACAAATCACATTGTCTGGCAATTTCCTGAGCACGCAGTGCTGGTGAGGTAGTGTCAATAGGCACGTAGGCTGCACCGGCATACAACACTGCATAAACAGCTCGAACCATGTCCAGGCCGCGATTCAACAGAATGCCAACTCTATCGCCAGGCCTTACAGAATTGCTAAGCAGTGTGTTCGCAAGCGCTGTAGCTTGCCCGCGCAATTGTGCGTAGCTGACTACTTCGTCAGCAAACTGATAAGCAGGCGCGTTTGGTGTGCTGGCTGCGCGTTGTTCCAGAAGCTCTACCAGCGTATTGGCATTAATCATGCAACACCTGTTAAACGACTGATAATATTGCGCTGGATATCATTAGTACCGCCTAACAATAATCCGGCCATCGCATCATTAAGTTCCGACATGGCGGTTGCGTCATGTGTATAGCCTGCGGCTGCAAAAATACGCGCACAATCAAGGCTGTTTTGGAGATAGCTCTCGCTGAGGTGCAGTTTGCACATAGAGCTTTCCAGGCGGATGGAGCGACCCTGATCCCTAAGCTCTGCAGTGTGTCGCAGCATATGCCGGCAAGTCTCTAGCCGAATGCGCATATCAGCGATTCTATTCGATACAGATTGGAATTGCCCAATGGATTGCTCGAACTGATGTCGCTTGTTAGCGTGCTCGACCACCTTGCTTAACTGTCGTTGCATGACGCCAATTTGTGATGCCCAAACAAAACTACGTTCCCATTGTTGAGATTCTTCAAATATTGCCGCGCCGCTGCCTGGCTTACCGAGCATACGGTCTTGTGAAACAAAACAGTCTCCAAATTCTATTTCCGCCATGGGCGTAGATTGCAACCCTGCTTTGGGGATTTCAGTTCTGTTCACACCACTGGCTGTCAGATCAACATAAAAGGCTGTTATGCCCCACTGTTTTCGCGCAAGGTCAGTGCTTGCAAAGACGATCGCGTCATTGGCAACCGAGCCAAGGCTGATGTAGGTCTTTCGGCCTTTCAGTACAAACCCGCCCGTTACCGGTGTTGCGACCGTTGACAATGCAAATGCATCAGAGCCGGACTGTTCCTCGCTCAAGGCGTAAGCACAAATTCGATCGCCGCTGCAAAGCAGTGGAACAATGTCTCGCTGTTGGTCTTTGCTGCATGCAGTACGAAGAGTACTAATAGGGCTAAACAGGGATACGTTGATTGCAAATGCGAAGCCTGCGTCTTCACAGTGTTCCCCCAGAGCCAGCATTGCGTGTAAAGCCTGAGTCACGCTCAAACCAGAGCCGCCCATGTCTTGCTCTACATGTGCGCCAAGCAGACCAAATTGACCGCACAGTTTCCAGACGGCCTGAAACCGCTCGGCGTGTTGTTGCCTAAGCATGGGGTTAATGACCGATTCACAAAAGTCTTTTACTGACTCAGCAATCTGATCGATGTCCATATCTGCGTTGAGCATATACAGCAGCTCTTTGTTCGTTTTTATGTGCGACAGAGTGTCACCGCAACGCCCAAAAGCGTCACTAGGCAGTCCATTCTACGTAATTAGAAGCAGCTAGGGTTCACAGACATTGCCTAGTGCTTGCCTGTCATCCGGCAATACACTACGGCGCAGTCATTTCGGGACGAGCTGGGGTGATTAATGGTCTAGAACGGCGTGGTTCAGGACTTCATAGTAACTGCGGAAAACCGGCGTGTTATCCAGAACATTGCGCTCACGCAGCAATCGGTGCAAATCGGGCAGCCGATAGCAAGGAACACTGGCCATGAAATGGTGCTCAAGATGATAGTTCACATAATTCGGAGCGAACAGAAGGCGTTCCCACCAACTGGCCAGCGTAGTGCGGGTATTGTCGCGAGGGTCTGGGCTTAAACAGTCCGGCACGGCGGCGTGCTCAGCAACTTGCCGGACTCTCACGATCAGCATAAATGACGTAAGTATGGAGCCGAACCAAAGCGCGTAAGCCCAAGGTGCGAAAACAACACCCAATATTATTGCGAGCACCACGTTGGCCAGCACCTGTTGCACAAATGGTTTTGCGGCCGCCTTGCGCTGCGAGTCGCCAGAAAAAATACCGGCCGCTGAACCGAACACATACGAAAGCAACTTGAAACCGGTTTGCCCGCTTACATCACGCAATAACTTGCGCTTAAAACTGCCTTTTTTAACGGGGTAGGATGAGTAATTTGCAAGATCGGGGTCTTCGCTGGTGCCCGCTTTGCGGTGATGTTCTGCATGAGTTGTAGCGTAGTAATGCAAGTCAGAGAAGGTCGGGTTAGCAGCAAAATACTGACCAAAAATAGCATTCAGTCGTTTTGATGCAAAAAAAGTTTGGTGACCGCATTCATGCATGATGACGGTAAGCCCAAGTTGCTGACCACCAAGCAGAAGCAGTGCGAGCAGTATACTGAATGGATTAGTCCAGCTCGTCGCAAACCAAAAAATAAGCCCGATAAGTAACCAGGTTTTTAGCAGCAGAAAAATAGCCCAAAAATCACTGCGCGCGGTCAAGCTGCGTATTTCAGAAGAGCTGAGAATTTCCCGGATATTCATTTCATGGTTTGGTTGGCGTGCGAGTCTGAACGCTATTTTGTCGCTAAGACCTGTGGTCGTCAAACCTATGTTGGGTTTGGTGTTCAAACTGTGCGACTGATTGACGCAATTATGCGGTCAAATGAATTGTCGATGCTGCATTGGCGATATATTCTTGTACCTTGATGAGTCGAAGAGACCAATGAGTTCATGAAACGTCTATCCCTAACCGTACTAATACTGTCGATTTTCATGTTCGGCGCCACTCAAGTGAACGCAGATAAGCCGTTTACCGTTGAAGCAATCTCTGAGTTTGATCAACCATGGGCACTGGATTTCTTACCCGATGGGCGAATGCTGGTTACGGAGAAAAAAGGCAGCCTTCGCCTGGTTACGCAAGATGGAGAACAGCGCGCAGTGGTTGGCTTACCGGATGTTGACTACGGCGGGCAGGGAGGCATGGGCGATGTTGCTGTTCACCCGGATTTTGCAAACAATAGCTTGGTGTACATAAGTTACGCCGAAGCGGGCAAAGGTAATACCCGTGGTGCGGCGGTTGCACGTGGTCGATTTGTTGAAACAGGTCGAGGCGGCAAACTCGAAGACCTAACTGTGATTTGGCGGCAGTATCCCAAGCTACTCGGTCGTGGGCACTACGGCCATAGAATTCGATTTGAAGATGATGGACATCTATGGATTTCGTCAGGAGATCGCCAAAAGTTCACACCCTCGCAAGATATGCAGTCAAACGTTGGGAAAATACTTCGTTTAAATGATGACGGTTCTCTACCTGCTGACAATCCTTTTGTTGATTATCTTAGCGATGATGCGCTGGTTGATGATGAAGGTGTGTATGGGCAGATATGGTCGCTGGGCCATCGCAACCCGCTCGGTATCGCGTTTGATTTGGACGGCAAGTTATGGGTTATCGAAATGGGGCCTGCTGGTGGTGATGAGCTCAATCAAGTGAAGCGTGCGTTTAACTATGGCTACCCTGAAGTGTCGAATGGCATGCACTATGACGGACGACCCATCCCGGACCATAGCAGTGCGCCAGAGTATGCAAAGCCAGCCATATCCTGGACGCCAGTCATTTCGCCTGGTGATCTTATGGTCTATCGCGGAAAGTTATTCAAGGGCTGGCGAGGTGATGCTCTGGTTGCTGGCCTGTCGTCACGTGCAATTATTCGTATCGAGTTGCAGAGCGACATTGCAAAAGAAGTTGAGCGCTATGATATGGGTGCACGCATTCGTAGTGTTGATGAAGCAAGTGACGGGTCAATCTGGGTTCTAGAAGATGAATTTCGGCGAAACGGCGGTCGCTTGCTGAAACTCACGCCTAGGTAAATCTTGTCTAATTCCGCAAGCTCTGAGCCTGACTGTGCCAATTGCGGTGCGCCAAGGCCTGCTGCTTTTTGTGCTGAGTGTGGCCAAAACGATGATGATTATCGCCGGTCTTTAACTGGTCTGGTACGTAGTTTTCTGTCGGAAACGTTTGATTTAGATGGACGACTAACAAGAACGATTAAGCATTTGTTTACCCAACCTGGTTTTCTCTCGGAAGAGTTTTCTCTGAATCGCCGGGCAAGCTATGTATCGCCGTTTCGTCTTTATTTGTTCGCAAGTTTGATATTCTTTTTCTGTTTATCACTCAGTACAGATCGCAGTGATATTCGTGTTGCAGAAGATCGACCGGTTATTGTCGAGTTACGTGATCAGGCCAATGCGAATGACCCAAGCAATCGTAAGGAAAGTGAAACGGCCGACCCAGAAATACTTAGAGGGATATTGGACTCCCCTGAAGCTCAAATTGCTGAGCGGATTCTTGAGCAAACTGAATCGCCAGTAAAACGCGATGTTCTAAATGCATACGCTTTGCTATTGCAGAAAAATTCCACAGCTTCTGAGCGGGCAGAACATCTATGGTGGCTACAGCCTTTGACATCACGTGTTGTTGAAGCTGCAGACAAACCAGAGCGGCTGGTGAATGAATTTTCAGAGAGCATTCCATTGGCAATGTTCATTCTGTTACCGGCGTATGCGCTGTTTCTAAAAATTCTTTTTTATAGCCGCCAAAAATCCATTTTCTACTCCGAGCATATGGTGTTTGCAATTCATTTGCATGTGCTGGCATTCCTGATTTTCGCGGTAAACCTGTTGCTGCCTGACGCCTTTTTGGTAGGTGAAGTAGTCTTCGTGGCGCTTTTTCTCTACCTGGGCGTCTATACCTATAGGGCTATGCGTAACTACTACGTCCGAGGCCGCTACGCCACGCTTTGGCGGTTTGGCTTGCTCGGAATCCTTTATACAAGTCTGTTTCTGCCGGCGCTCGGTCTGGTGATGGCGTACGCTTTCATTGCGTTGTGATAAAAACGCATAATTATTGATTATATCGACTGTAAAACAGTCTAAAAGATCACTATTCGATTTATTTTGCTGTCTGGTAATTGACCAATCAGAGGTATACCCTACAGGAGATCATTCGATTTCTTGTCAAATAGGTCCAGGCAAGTTAAAGAGCTTGCAGATGCGTAAGACGTAGATCAGAAAGTTGATGAACTATTTGAATAAGGAAGCACTGTAAGTTCTTTTAAACCGCTCAGCGACGCCATAACGAATCGCAAAAAAGAGCGTCTAAATCGATGAAGTTATCTATAACCGTGAAGTTGGATTGTTCAGCAAAATAGTCAATATCTTCAATAGAAAATTTGAAACTGTATTCCAGATGAATCGGTTCCCAGGCGTCAAAGCTCACCGATACTTCGAGAGCAGCAATTTCCACTGTTTGAGCTGAATCTGAGACGAGGTAGCTTTCCATAGCACCAAGTACCGGATTATAAGTACCGAAATGCTGAAACGACTCTGGATTAAAGTTTGCACCCAATTCACGATTGATGCGCGTTAAAAGGTTTTTGTTAAATGCTTCAGTCAAACCGGCCTCATCATTGTACGCGCGCACCAGTCGAGTAATGTCTTTCTTGAGATCAAAGCCAAGCAGTAAAAAGTCTCCGGCTCGTAAGTGAGATCCGATTTCCTTGAGGAAATTGATGGTATCTTCTCTATTGAAGTTACCGATTGAGGAGCCGAGAAATAGCACTAGCTTGGTCCGATTTGATTCTTCGCCAATTTCGTCAAGCCCTCCGAAGTGGTCAGCAACAATAGGATTCAGCTGAACATTGGCAGGCAGTTCCAAGCCATCTTCCAGCAGACGAATCGCTTCTGCAGAGATATCGATAGGGTAGTAGCTAATGCTGTTACCGTGCTGCGCAAATGCATTCAGGAGTATTTGTGTTTTATGGCCGTCGCCTGCACCCAATTCAACAACATCCAACTCGGTGCAATCGATACTGCTGAAAATTGCATCGGCATTGGCTGTTAATATGGAATGCTCAGTGCTCGTAAGATAGTAATCCGGGTGGCGAGAAATTGCCTGAAACAACTCACTGCCCCGATCATCGTAAAAATACATTGAAGAAATGCTTTTCGGTGTGGCAAGCAGTCCTGTTCTTACAGCTTCGGCAAACTCTTTAGAGCTGAGGTCGACGTTAGCGTCCATTAAATATCCTTGGCGAGGCGAATTCCCGAGAACATCCAGCGCTGTTCCGGTTTGAAAAAATTACGATAGCTGGGCCGGTAGTGCTCTATGGGAGTAGCGGCACAGGCGCCACGCAACACAAACTGATTGCACATGAACTTGCCATTGTATTCGGCAAGATCCCCGTCGTACGGCGTAAACCGCGGATAGGCTGTGTATTGGCTGGCCGTCCAGCACCAAACCTGGTTGTCAACAGCCGCCAAATCAAACGGCTCTATGCTGGGTTCAGATTGATCTCCCGCGCTATGATTTGCGCTAAGCCAGGTTTCAAGTTCTTGTTCGGTTGGCAGTCGTTGTTTTCGCCAGCGCGCATAGGCATCAGCCTCAAAGTAGCTGACGTGACTGACAGGTGCTGCTTCTGGCAGTGGGCGTGCGCCAAACAGTGTAAATTGCTGCCAGCCCTGGTCGGTCATGCTCCAGTAAAGAGGGTGGCTAATCGCATTCTGGTTAACCCACTCCCATCCTTCACTTAACCACCACTGTGCTTGCTGATAGCCGCCGGCATCTATGAATTCCTCGAATTCTGCGTTGCTGACCAGATGGCTATCGATTTCAAAACTGTACAGATAGTGTTTATGAACAGGCGATTCATTGTCATACATAAATGCCGACGTATCGTTACCTATTTCATACAGGCCTTCTTCGAAGCGAGAACGCAGTTGCCTGGCCGCTGTGCTCTTTTCAGCGCTATGTGCGGTTGGTGCGCAGTATGCAGGTTGCTCAAGGTTTTCAGCGAGAATGGCCTTGATATCCATATACAATAATTCTTGATGCTGTTGCTCATGTTGCAGGCCAAGTTCAACGAGCGGCGCTATCGCATCAAGATCAGCAGTGCTGTTGATAAGTTCTGCTATGGCGCGGTCAACTGCGGCGCGATAGGCATAGACTTGCTCAACACTTGGGCGTGATAAAAAGCCGCGTTGAGACTGAGGTGTGTGTTCGCCAACTGATTTGTAATAGGAGTTAAATAAAACGGCGAACACTGGATCAAAGTTGGAATACTCGGGTGCGAATTTTTTTAGGATTACTTCTTCAAAAAACCACGTTGTATGCGCCATGTGCCACTTTGGTGGGCTGACTTCTGCACGCGGTTGAATACAATGATCTTCAATCGTCAGCTCGCTGCAAATATGCTCGGTCTGGCGCCTGATGGTCTCGAAGCGGTCTCGTAAAAGTGTTGAATTTACTGGTGTCACAATCTGATTTTCGCTGAAGTGAATGTTGCTCGTCATTTACGCAGGTCACATAGTATCAGTAAGTCTGAGTAAGGTTTCATGGCTTCGGGTTTGCTCTTGGTCACTAAGGCCAGAGATTCTTCCACGTACGATTAAGTGTGTCATTCCCAGGCGTTCTTTATATTCCGCCACTTTGTCGCGCACATACGATTCGTCGCCAACGATTGTCCAATCGTCAACCTTTGTCCCTTCCTCATGCATGTTAAGAAAATCTGTGTTGGCAAGCGACTCCTTCACTTGCTTGATCTTTGCATTCTGATTGCTGACAAAAACCGTTCTCATCACGGGAATGGTTTCCATTGCATCAGCGTGATGTTGTGCCACCACACCGTGATAATGCGCGTAGTTTTTCTCAAGTACCGCAAGCGTTTCTACCGGTGACGCAAGGTAAGGAAGCCCAAGAGTGCCGGCCTGACTCAACGCAAGAGGTCCAAACGCCGCAATCCATAGGGGAGGGTGCGGTCGCTGGACCGGTAGTGGCGCCAAATGAACGGGTTTCTCTCCATCAAAGGCTATTGCCTCACCAGCCCAGGCTTTTATCATCAAGTCCAGATTGGCCTTGAACCGTTTGCGCTTCTCGCTGGTGGGTAAATTGAATGCTGCGAACATGGCGCTTTGCATGCCTCTACCCAGCCCTAGAATCAAACGACCATTAGATAATCGGTCTAGCACAGCTACTTCCTCGGCGGCCTGCAAGGGATTTCTAATCGTAATCAGATACGACGTAGTTGCCAGGCGTATTGCTGACGTTCTTCCAGCAACAGCCGCTAGTATCGTTAACGGTGATGGTAGGGAGCGTTGATCACCAAAATGATTTTCAGGTAACCAAAACGAATGAAAGCCCAGCGATTCAGCCAGTTCAGCTTGTTGACAATATTCGTCTGCGCTACCGGAAGTATTCTGTGACCACGAAGTAGTGGCAATTTCGATTTTTTTGCTCAAACTTACTCACAACGCTGTGCAATGGCTTGCGCAACTACGCTGGTCTTTCCATCCGGGTCTGTAATTGTGCCCTCATGGTAATGCAGTATGTTTGCGTCGGCTAGCGCTTCTCTCAGTGCGCCAGGAGTAATACGAAACCGACTCGCCTTTGGACCAGTGCTTATGCTGTCTTCGGTTTGCATTAATACTTCGATGAACAACAGGCCGTTAGGCTTTAGATAAGAACAAAGTTTGGGCAATATGGATTGCTGGAGAAAGCGGATTTTCAATATCACATCGAACTTGATATCAAATTCAGGTAGCCCTAGGTCAAAATCATGACAAATCGTCGACAATTGGGACGAATCTTTTTGTGCTTCACTGAGTGCCATCAAGGCAACATCAGAGACGTCGACGGATGTGACATTGAAGCCCATTTCGATCAGAAATTTTGAGTTTCTTCCCCGTCCACAAGCAACATCAAGAGCGCGTGCGGCGCGAGAAGTCTTGAAAGGCAACAGCAATTCCTGATGATGTACCAGTAGATTGCTGGGGTGTGTTCTGCTTTGATAGGCGCCTTCAGAGAAGCGCTTGTTCCAGCGTAATCTGTCTTCTACGCTCAATGTTTGACTCTTTCGCCCCAAATTTGCTGCAGGCGACGGTCACGACCGCAGCCTGTTCGGTAAAACTTATAGCGAATCGGATTTTTAAGATAGTAGTCCTGGTGTCCTTCTTCTACCGGGTAGAATTTATTTGCAGGCAGAATAACCGTTGCTACTGTGTCGCCGGCAAACTCCTGTTGAACTTTGGTTTTGCTTGCTTCTGCCAGTTCGCGTTCTTTGGCGTCATTAACAAACAGGGCGCTGCGGTATGAAGGGCCCTTATCGCAGAATTGCCCTTTGGCATCGAACGGGTCGATATTGACCCAGAACACATCCAAAAGCTGCTGATAGCTGATAATAGCGGGGTTGTAAGTCACTTCAACGGCTTCGTAGTGACCTTTATGATTGCCCTTGTAAGTGGGGTTCTTCAGCGTGCCACCGATAAACCCGGATACTGCATCTGTTACGCCGTCCAGTTCTTGATACGCGGCTTCAACACACCAAAAACACCCGCCAGCGAAGTAGGCTTTTGCCTGTTCCTGCGCGCTTAATGGCAGTGCCAGCAATATAAGAAATGCGATAAGCGCGGGTTTAATAGCAAGCAATTTGCAATGTGTCATAGTCAGTCTTCAGCAACAGTATGCTTTGTTCGACTAGGGGGCTCAGGCTTAGTTCAACTCTTGCAGCTGACCATTCGTCAGCCAACAGGCATGTACGCCAAACGGCACGCGTTGTGGCAAGTGCAGCTTTGCAAGTTCGGTCATTGATCGTGCATCCAGAATGAGCAGATACGCCTCGGTTTCTGTCATCAGCAAATCAATCAGATAGCCATCGTCTTCTTCACTAGCGCCTTCGCGGCCAATGAATAGGGCTTCGCCGCCAAAGAACTCGCCATAATCAAAGTAGGCGACTTCCTTCTCATTCACCACGTCGTACTTCAGTACACCCTTACCCATTATTCCACCGCTGGCTTCTTCGTCGAGCAAGTAGGCGAAGTGAGTTTTCTTGCCAATCATATTGGTGTTGAAGCTTGGGCGCTCATAGAAGTGGTCTAACAACTGCCGTTGTTCGGTTACTTCGGCACTGTCTAAATTAAGGCGATAAAGCGTCAGGTAGGCATGTGGTTCTTCGGGAGAATGTATGGGAACCGTTGAAGGGTAAGAGCGATATACCGGCGCACTTAAAACAATATCGGTACCGCCGTCTTCGCGTGTTTCTTCCCATGCGTTAATGGTATGCCAGATATGGCCAGGTAAGTCTGTTGTAAACCACTGAACAGAATCACCTGCCTGATGCTCTCGCTTGATAACACCAAAACGCAGCTTGTATTCTGCATCAAATACAAATGGACTTTGGTGTTCACCCATCATCTCTTTACTGTTAAAACGCAAAGAGGAATCAGGGAAGACCGAGTAGTTGTCGGTAAGATAGCAGTCGTGCAGAAAACTCAGCGCCGGGTCCATTTTCGCAAGCTCTACGTTTTTCGAAAGCTGGCCGTCTTCCAATACGGCGTAGCGAAGCGTTCCGCTCATTAGGTCGGTACTATAGGTAGTCCAACTGCCAGACGCCGGATCAATTTTTGGGTGCGCAGTGAAAGGGGCTTTTAGCTCTCCGTCGAAATTGTCCCAATCGCCAGACCCATCCAGCACCAGGCGACCGGAATCCAATTTGGTATTTAGAGCAAATGGAAAACAGGTTTCCTGCAGCGCATACAATTTAGAGCCGTGTTTTTGAATGGCTGTAGTTGATGAGCCATTTTCAAGCGTATCGATTTTAGGAATGACACCGAAGCGCTGCTTTAGTGTGCTTAAAATCAGTTTAAACAAGCCCGGCTTTCCACCACCCGCAATGTCACCGAATTCCGGAAACACTTCCACACCGCGTTCACGGCCCGCTGCAAAACGCGGTGTGCGGACATAAGTATTGGAGTATGTAGCAACACCATCCAGTATTTGGATCTGGTGCAACATGCCGTCGCCATTGAACATATGAACTCGGCTATCGGTGCTGGAGAACTGCGAGTTAGTGCCATTGCGGAGGTAGGCGCCGCTGAGGTCGGCAGGAATTTCGCCCTCTACACGAATGTCGGCATGCGATAACTCGCTGTGCTGAGGAGCAAAGCCTTTTCTGGAATAGGCGCTCTGTTTGTTGTAGCTATCAGGATCCATGCTGCGCTTGATCCAGCCGTCCGCCGCAGCAAACAGTGGTTTTGGCGCTACAAAGGCCATCAGTATCAGTAGCGCAGGTACGCCAAGAAGAATCAGTAAGACCAGACCAAGTATGCTCATATCAATCGGCCTGCCGCCATAAACCATGGAACCCGGATGGCACGCAATGCGACAGATGCGCTTGAGCAATCGGCCCTTGTTCCAGATTCAAAGCATCAAGAATACAAAGACTACTGGTGCGCGTGTCAAAATGCGTCAGTACCGTAAGAATGTAACCATCGCCCTCTTCAGCATCTTTGCTCTTCGGAACGTACAAGGGCTCAGAAGGTAAAGACTGACCAAACGAATAACTCTTGGTTTCACCTGTTTGATGATCAATATGCCCAATCACATTATAAAAGTGAGAGCTGTTGGGCAAAGTGCTGGGTAAACTGCCATCGGGCGAGGTATACCAGCCATGGCGGTATTCTTTGCACGCGTAGCGCGGGTCACAAATGGGGAACTCTGATTCAATCTTGCCAATGTCGGCTTGCGTTACTCGCGCATTGGGGTCATTAAGGTCTATGGTCAGCCGCGTGAGAAACGGTCGTGCTTCACCGGTTTCAGATCCGTCTGCCGTTGGAAATAACGGCGCATGATCAAACAGGCAGCAATCAATAGTGATCACGTCGCTCTGATCGAAGCCGTTCATAAAATGAAAAACGAAACTGGTGTCCATATCGACCCAGCGCACATCATCGGCTGTGCCGCCGTGGCGGGGTATAACGCCAACATGAACGCCTTTGTCTGGCTCCCATGCAAACGGTGGTTTGCCTTCCATTGCTCTGTCAAGGCTGCCGGTAATCGGCATGATGGGCACAATGATGTAATTCTCGGTAATGACGAAGTCGTGCACCATGGCGGGGTAGGGCGTTGGAATGCTCAAGCTCTCGGTTAGTCTGCCTTCTTTATCCACCTTATGTACGGCAACATCTGATGCGAATGGACCGCTGGCCATGTACGCAAAGAACAACATCTCGCCTGTAGCCGGGTCTACTTTTGGGTGTGCTGTCATTGCGGTTTGCAGCTTGCCGCGATAATTCCAGGAACCAATCGAATCCAGGGTGATCGGGTCTACCTCGTAGGGCGGGTGGCCCTCTTCCAGTGCTAGCAGTCGCCCGGCATGCCATACCATGGCAGTATTTGCGAGGCCGTCTTTATCAGTGAAAATAAAGTCACTGTAGTCGGGGTCACAATCGAATGGATTCATCGGGTTGATGAGGTTTCGGCCTTCCCGGTCTTCAACATTCCACTTTGCAGTCTTTACCCAGCGGTTTTTGTAATCGACCTGGCCATCGTTGATGTGAAACGCATGGATCATGCCATCACCGGCGAACAAATGATAATCACCACGCGGTGCAAAGCGTTGGTTCGGTCCATTTCGGTATAAGCTACCGCTTATCTCTGATGGAATCTCACCTTCTACAATCAAATCAGCCGCATCACACTCCATTCTTATAGGACCGTATGGGAAATTCAGAAATGGATTGTCGGCGGGCATTGGCTGAGCCATGGGGTAACCTCTTGCTAGCGTTTGTGGACGTAAAGTAACACTGATGAGCCGCATTGTAGCCCTTGCGGGAAATAACAGTCAAAACTGATTGTTTTTGTAATTTGAATTTAGTACTGTAATCTGGCCCTAACAAGAATAAGCGTGGGTAGGGAGCCTCCGAATAAGTATGCAATACCTCTGCGAGATCTGTAGCGCACATTTGCGAGGCGTTGGCCGAAGGGCGGTGCTGGTTGTCACCGACGAGGCTAACAACGAAGCTAATGTGCGCTACAGCTCTCGCCCTGCGGGGCTTACAAGCGAAACCGTGATCTTCGTTGCCAGCTCTCGACATACAACCAGCATGCCTTCTAACTGGCGTCTCAATCACGGATTCGCTTGTAAGCCAGAGGCATTGCATACTTATTCGGAGGCTCCCTCATGAACAAGCCTGTTAATGTAGGTCTTTTCTCTGTGCTTGTTGCACTGCAATGCGCAACGTACACAAGTGTGGTTTCTTCTAACGATTCGCTTGTGCTTGAAGAGGTTATTGTTACGGCCAATCGTCGTGAACAAAATTTGCAAGAAGTGCCGATGTCGGTATCGGCATTTGGCGGCCAGTTTTTCAAAGACAGCGGCGTGACAGATCTTGCCGGTCTGGAGCAATACACACCCAGCTTAAAAATCACCCCGAACACTGATTCCCGTGGCACGTCGGTCCGCATTCGCGGGATAGGATCAGTAGGTACGAATTCAGGCATTGATCCTAGCGTTGGGATATTTATTGATGGGGTGTATCAAGGTCGCGCCGGCATGAGTATCTCTGATCTTATTGATATTGAACGCGTAGAGGTTTTACGTGGCCCGCAAGGAACCTTGTACGGTAAAAACACAGCGGCTGGTGCGCTGAGCATCATCACCAAGAAACCTTCAAACGATTTCGAATCAACGTTAGAGCTGGTGTACGCCAACGATAACCGTGCGGAAGTGCGCGGGATGGTAAACACGCCATTCGGAGATTCTGGTCATGCCATGCGATTAACCGGTTTCATGGTTAATGGCGACCATAAGTTTAACAATACCTTTAATGGCGAAGGCTTAAACGACGCCAATAAATGGGGTGCAAAAACTCGTTTTCTTTTTGATGCTGGCGAAGCCGGAGATGTGTTACTGACCGTAGATTATTCGAAAGAAGATACTGACTGTTGTGCGCTAGCGGCAATTACCTATGACGGTTTGTCTACTCTTAATGCACCAATAACGGCTCTGCGGTCTGAAGAATTTCTTGCTGAGCTTGGCCCGGTCACAACACCGGGCCCACGCTTGGGCTTACCAGTATTTGATTTTAGGGCGTTTGAAGACACTGAGGGTTTTGCTCCACCGGCTGCAGATCCATTCAGCGATGATTATTGGCTTGATAGTGATACGCGCAATGCAGTTGAAGTAGGTGGGGTCTCGCTTGAATGGAATCGCGATCTAAGCGGCGAACATTCGCTTACGTTTATTAACGCATGGCGACACTATGAATCAGATAGCGCCTTTGATGGCGATTTCACTGGCTATGGTGCAGTGCAGGCCAGTACTGATGTTGAGCTGGATCAATATTCCTCAGAGCTTAGAATTGCCTCGAAAAGTGGCCAAACCTTGGAGTATCAAGCGGGCCTGTTCGCCTATTACTCTGAGTTTGATTCGGTAGGCACGTTTAATATGGGTGTGCCCTTGGTAAGCAATATTGGCCTGGGCTTTTTCTTTCCGAATGGTTCCCTGAACACAGACGTTAACCTTTATGCGACAACAAGCTTTGCAGGTTTCGGTCAACTTACATGGAACATCGATGACAAGTGGAGCGCCACCTTCGGATTGCGTCTGACGTATGAGAAAAAAGAACGCGAAGGCTCGCAAATAACAGAAGGTTACTTCCTTGATGCACCTAACAACATCATTGATATCCCTCCAGTAGCCGGCCCGAATATAATTTACGACAATAAGCGCAGCGACTCCGATTTGTCACCTACGATCAATCTTCGCTACTTCATCAATCAAGACCTCATGGCTTACGCCAGTGTCAGTCGGGGCTTTAAATCGGGTGGCTTTAATCAACGTAGGGAAACGGCCGGCTCAGACGGAGAGTTTGACGAAGAGATTGCAACTAACTATGAGCTTGGTTGGAAAGGCACCTGGTTAGATCGCCGGCTGCAAGTGAATGGCTCATTGTATTTTGTTGAATACGATGATTTTCAGGCTCAGGGGTTTGACGGTTCCAGCATCAAAGTCACTAATGCAGGCGCGCTGGAAAGCTATGGCATGGAGTTAGACATTGCCTATGTGGTTTCCGAAAATGTCGACTTCGGTAGCGCCATCGGTTACAACAAGGCTGAATATTCGGAGTTTCCCAATGGCCAGTGCACCATAGAACAGTCTTTTGTTGATTATTACGTCACTAACGGCAACGTTGGTTTGTCACCGGGGTTTTCAAACCCTCCATGCTTGCAAGACTTAAAGGGTAAACCTCTAGACAATGCGCCAGAGATTACCGTCAGTTCGTATCTGCAATATGAGAAGCTGGTGTCTGATGATTTGTTGTCAGTGAGCCGGCTTGAGCACAACTACACAGATAGCTTCTTCCTGGATCAGGACCTGGATGAAAACCTGGAAAATGATGCGACACACCTTATTAATCTGCGCTTTTCCTTAAGGCATTTGCAGAAAAATTGGGAGCTTGCCTTGTGGGGGCGCAACTTGCTGGATGAAGAGTATTACTTGTTTGGAATCGATATTCCGACAGTAGGTGGTTACGCCGGAATCGTAGCACCGGAGACAACGTTTGGTGTCACCTTTCGCAGAGACTTCCAATGAATGACAGCTCCATTATTGCTTCAGACCGTGATGAGAAAATAGCGCCTACTAATAGGAGATCTGGATTCTTCTATCAGTGGGGCCCGCAGGCTTGGATTGACATGTGGATGTCTGACAAGATGCTGGTAAAGAAAGCCTCACTGATTGTTAGCCACACTTTGCTACCGATTCTCAGATTGTCTTGTGACGACCGTGAAAAGTTGGAACAGGACTATCAGACAATTCGCGCGCGCCGCGAAGTTGTCAAATTGTTTGAGGCACCTCGCGAAAAGTGGCGTAAGCGCTATGGTAACTTTGTGCGCGAAGTAGAATGGGCATTGCTGGAGCTAAGAAAGTACTACTCTCAGGCGCAATACGAAGACATTGTTATCGGTACCAGCGTTGCAACCTCACATGAGACATCCGCTGATTTTTTGGCGATGATGAATAGTATGCCGGAAAAAAATAAAAGGAAGCTGAATAAGAAAAAGAAAGCGTCTAAATCGGGTTCCACAGAGCCGGGTAGAATTAGCAAGGTCATGTTCGAAATGTTTAATCCCGCAGGTTGGCTCACCGGGCCAGCAACAATCACCGAATTAGACCCAGCTAACGGCCGCACTGTGATTCACATTCCAGAATGCGGTTGGCACGTGTGTGCTAAGCAAAGCTCATTGCCAAATCCTGACGCATTGCCCGAGGAAGGTTGTCTCAACATCTGCAAAGGCCCATTTGAAGCCTTGTTTAAGGGAGAAAACGGCGGCTTGAAGATGGAGTTCGAACCCCACTTGCCCGAGACTTCTTGCACGGTTCGCATGACCTGGGCGACCTAAGTGCAAATACACCGTGCTTAAGCAATTAAAAGCTGTTTTCTCGCCGCATAAAAAGCTTCTGCAGCAACAGGCAGAAATATCGAGACTTAAGGACCAGGTAGCGCTATTGCAGCGTCAGAATGAGAGCATGCGCGATGGAATGAGGCGTTGCGTCACCTGTCATTATCGAATAGAGTCTAAAACGAAAGAGGCTGCGGGCAGAGAGCACACTACTCTCCGCTCTTAACTCTCAAACAGGAGGTTTTATGATTGAATACCATAATCCGGATGCGGAAGTAGGTGTTGAGCGAGTACCGTATGATTTGTCGACGTCAGTTCGAGGTAGTGGCGGTATAAACGTTGCTTTTCTTGCCAATGGCTTCCCGGATTCCGAGAATTTTTTACGTGAAGTTGCTAGTGCGATGCAAGAACTTGAACCCTCAATCAATGTTTTTGACTACAACAAAGGCAACCCGACTTTCCCGGCCAAAGATGACATGTTGGCCGAGATCCAGCAACACTGCACGGCTGCAGTGGCTGCCTACGGACACTGAGGCTCTTGCACAACCGGCACCGTGCGTGACGGAATCAATTTAGCAAAGCTTGGAATGCCCGCCGTATCACTGGTAACCGATGAATTCTGGCCGCAAGGTGATTTTGTAGCAGAGTCTCTGGGTATGCCCGATGCCCCACGAGTTAGGCTTCCGCATCCTGTTGCAGGCAGTGGTGTCGCAAACATGCGCAAAGTGGCGCAAGACATCGCGAAAGAAGTGATTGATGCACTGGAGGGAAAAAGTGACTGAGTTATTGTCATCTGCCTCTGAAGAAGCTGCCCTGGAAGATTTGCATACTCGTGGCTGCACTGATGGCCTGCCTGTTGTAATTCCAACCTCAGAACGCGTTCAGCGCATGGTGCTGGCCTCTGGCATGGAGCCCGACATGGTGTTGGGCGCCATGGGGCCAGGTGGCGGTGTTGCTACTGTTGAGAAAATTGCAGTATCGGCTGTTATGGCCGGCTGCCTGACCGATTACATGCCTGTTGTTATAGCCGCCGCTAAGGCGATTATAGAACCGGCATTTGATCTAACCGAGATGCAGGCCACCACACACTGCACCGCACCGTTGATCATCGTGAACGGCCCGGCACGCCACACGTGTGGCCCTATCGCCTCTGGCTATGGGGCACTTGGGCCTGGCCATCGTGCCAATGCGTCTATTGGTCGTGCTTTACGTTTAGCCATGATTAACATCGGCAAAGGTCGCCCCGGCAGTTCCGATATGGCCTTATTGGGTCACCCCGGCAAGTTCACCTATTGTTTAGCGGAAAACGAAGAAAGCAGCCCGTTTAATCCGATGCATGTTGATCTGGGCTTTCAGGCAGACGATAGTGTGGTCACTGTGTTAGGTGCAGAAGCACCACATTCAGTGATTTACATCCCTGATGCCGACGACAAGGATCACTACAAACTACTGCTGTCACAACTGGCCGTGGGCCTATCCAACAACGCAACCAACAACGCGATGCTTGGCAACGGAACGGCTGCTGTCGTATTGAATCCTGACCATGCCAGTGTATTGCATGCTGCAGGTTTGACGCGTACAGACATTGCTAACGAATTATGCGAGCTTTGTTGTATGCCGCCTGCTGAAGTAAGCCGTGTGCTTGGTGCGCTGGCCGGACCAAACCCGAAAAAGAAATACGCCTTCAGTAGCCCTGATCAAATTCTGATTCTGATGGCTGGCGGCAATGGTATGTATTCCATGGTGATGCCATCATGGTGTGCGGGTGCGCATAACAATTCGGCATCCAGTGTGAAGATAGAGGCCGATTTCTTTTGTGAGATTCCTGGGTTGGCTTGATTGCTAGCAATCACTTTGTACCTGTCCATCAAGACCGGCATTGAAGAGAGTGTAGGCAAGCGAGACACGCCGTGAATACATCCATGTAGGCTTGTGTTCGGGGTCCATCCCTCACACAGTCTCGCTAGCCTACACTCTCTTCAACGCCTAAGTGCCAATTAAAATCATTGTTCCCAGGGGTGCAATTCCTAAGGTTCCCCTTCCTTGTGCGACACCATAACTCCAGGCATAGCCCCCGTTGACTGCTTACCGTCAAAAGTCACTTCCCCATTTACAATAGTCACACGCACGGGTGCTGCATCTCTCGTCCAGCGCCAGGTCAGTCCGCCTTTGCCATCTGGCACATCCGTCGTTTTATATTTCTCGCGCCGCTCAATCTCATCCAGCGCAAACACAGTAACATCCGCTCGCTTACCCGCTTGCAAAACACCGCGATCAGTAAATCCAAAATGATCCGCCAGCTTACCCGTTTGCGAATACACCGCTTCTTCTATCGAGAGCTTGCCGCTGCCACGAACATAGTCTGTGTACAACAACAGATTGTCACCAGTGCCACAGAATAGCTGGCCGTGCGCACCGCAATCATTGATATTGCCCACTGCTTTAGGGTCGCGACTTAGCTTGACTACCATGTCATCGTCTTTGTCCCATGGTGGCATGGTGACCGTTGAACCCAGGCCATTGTTGCCGATCCATTCGGCCATAGCGTCACTGCAGTGCACGCCGAGTTGTTCTGCGTACTCTCCCAGGGTCATTCCCGATGGCCCGTGGCCATTTTCAGAATTATCTAACAGTATGCCTTGAGGGCTTCTAAAAAACGACGTCTCAAGTGATTCATTGTCCCAGGAATGACGCGCCCGCTCTCGCCATGATTGATCCGCTAAAAGAGAAAGCTTGTCTTCATCGCTCTCCGCTGTGACTATCTCGTGCCAGGCGTAATCATTAGATTGCGCAAACAATAGTGAATGACGAACACTTGCGGTCACCGTAATGGGAACGTGCGCATAACCGGTCCAAAAATCTTTGCCCTCTTTGACGAAGCGCTCATGCAGTTCCAGCAGCGGCTGTTGCAGGCCGTAATCTTTCTGCCACTGCAAGGTAGGCACGCCACCCCATTGCAGTCTGATCGGCAGACCGTCGCATAACCTTGCCAGTCGCTCCATCGAATCCACAGCGGTAAATCGCATCAAACTGTCGACTACCACCTGTACGGTGGCTCCGGGATACTTGGCCATTACTTCAAACAAAGCCAGAAACTCAGCATCATCCGCTAGCAGCGAAGGCACAGGGCGATCTTCGCCATCATGGTCCATCAGGTTTGTTGAAAAGCCCAATGCACCAGCGGCCAGTGCGTCATCCAACAACCCTGTGATTTTGATAATTTCTTCGCCAGTGGCTGCACGCTCCCAGGCGTCCATACCCATCACCGCTAAACGCAATGCGATGTGACCAACAAAGCTACCGTAGTTGGTGGGCACGCGCACCTTCTCTTGCATCGATTTACTGTACTCAGACCAGGTGCTCCAGTCCCAAGGTAAATTGCTAAGGAATGGGCCTTCAGGAATGTCTTCAAAAAAGGAAAAGATTTTGACCACTTCAGCTTGTACTGCAGGATCTTGATGAAGCGGTGCGAGTGCAAAACCACAGTTGCCCATAACCACTGTGGTTACACCACAGCCAGGCAATGGCTCAAGGTCAGGTTGCCACCACATAGTGCCGTCAAAGTGTGTATGGCTCTCAATTAAGCCCGGCGTTACCAAACAGCCAGCAGCGTCAACAACATCGTCATCGCCGGTAGGCTCAATGCTTTTTGCTACTTCGCTAATTAAGCCGTCGTTGAGCCGAATATCAGCGATGAAGCCGGGGCTGCCGGTACCGTCAATGACAGTACCGTTCTTGATTACTATTGATTGGGTTGCCATGTTTGAATCGTACCGTGCGCGCAAGTTGATGTGCGTACGATTCTAGTTGGCTGGAAGAGGCTATGCCATTGCCGCTAGTTAATGAGCAACATGCGAATTATTTTTTTGAAGCGCTAGAGAAAACAGCCGCGAGCCGCTTAGTACATCATCCATCCACCAGCTTGATCTCGTGAACCAGCTTCAGCTCTAATCAAGCTACCGTGCCGGGAGGCTTCTCCTGTAAGCTCTTTGTAACTTTGCTCAAGTTCGCGGAGTGAGCTTGCCAGGCCGTCGCCAATTTCTCCACCTGAGTAAGCATTCATTTCGATACTTGCGAAGGCTGATTGCAGCTGCGTTCTAATGCGATGCTCTTCAGTGTTGGGTACCCGTGCTAACACTTTGAATATGCTGTGTTTGTTCTCGGCCCAGACTAGGCAAATGAGGAACGTACAAACCATCAAGGATAATATGACCCCACCATTTACACGGTAGCCCATTTGCATCGCTGTCATCACACCAATCGATGTGAGGATGAAAGGCGTCAATCCAAGGAGGATAACAATAACTTTCTTGCCTTCCTCGTCCTTGCGATGCTTGATGTAGAAGCTAACCAATTGCACCATCGCAAAAACCAGTACGGACGAGATATATACAATCCAGTAGTTGTAGTAGGGGCCCGCGATTCTAGTGCCGCTCACACCCAAATGCTCAACTCCGGCAAGCATCACGCCGGGGATCATAAACGCACCGCCCATGATTGCCGCCGTGCCCCAGTTGAAGCTGAGGTTCGTGCTGCTGGCACCGTTCATTTGCATGAAAACATTCAGCATTGACGCGGCCATGATGGTCGCGAAAAAGTAATAGAGTGATAACAGAGGCAGCAAGAATACGTCGTACTGCAGAGCATAGAAGCCCGTTAGTTCAATGATATTCATACCCAGGAAGCCAAGTAGCATCATTCTCAGCGCAGTATTTCCGCGGAGTTCGCTACTTTTAGCCGAAAATAACCACAGTTTTATAGAAATTGCTAAAACTGAAAGCCCTATCCATATGCTCATTGCCAGTCTCCATAGTCAAATTGACCAGAGTCTAAGCGCAGCCCTTATTGCCTGCGCTTCTGGAGCGTGCGACTGGGTTATGCGTATATTCTTGTTAGTTCAAACATCAAAACACCAGCCCAGTTTGCCCTACAGACAGACCGCTACCTGTGCTTAATATGAGAACATTATCATTGGCTGCAGGTTTGTTCAAGTCCAAGACGACGGGGATAGACGCGCTTGCCAGATTGCCGTATTTGGCAATCGTTACAGGCGCTTTCTCAGGAGCAACGTCCGCTACCTTGATAACTTTCTTGTGTGGTCGAATACCAGCCTGATGCGTAACTAGTGAGTCTACGTCCTCTGGTAACCAGTCCAGCTGCTTGTATGTGTCGTCAATCAAGCGGCCATGAAAATCCAAGGCTTCTGAACATATGTTCTGCATATCCATGTAGCCTTCGAAGTGGCCATTTTCTTCTTTATTCATGTAGCATAAACCGGCGTGTTTGCCGGCGCTATTGAAACGGAAGCGCTTGAAACCCCGGTTGCTTTCAGCTGTCCGAATAATCATCGCTCCGCCAGCATCGCCCAAAGTAAGGCCACCAATCAGTGTATTTACTTGTTCTCTAGAAGCTTCCCCACCGTTTAGCACGCCAAGAATGCTCTTGGCAGTAGTTGATCCGAGCTCTGCAGTACAAACCAAAATGGTCTGAGCATTGCTGGCGCCTATAAACGCATCTCCAATCGCCAGGCCATTCATCATCCCGTGGCAGGCGTTTGTAACGTCGAAGCAGGACGCATTATCTGCTCCAATTTCTGACTGCACTCTGTGCGCGGTGGCGGGTTCAAGCCAGTCCCTATCAATGCCGCAGTAAATTACATAGTCAATTTCGGACGCGTCGATACCGGCGTCCTGCATCGCATGTCGACTGGCCTTAATGGCTAAATCGGAAGGTGAGCTGCCTTCTTTTGCGTAGCGTCGCTCTTTCACCCCTGTCAGCGAAGCAAGATATCTGCTTGAGATGCCGAATCGCTGTTCGGATTTGAAAGCATCCATTAACTCTGCGGAATGTACGATTTGGTCGGGAAGGTGGCTAGCGAGGCCAATAACTTGGCTATGTCCGGTTTGTTCCATGGTCAAATAATAATCTGGTTGTTTATTATTCAGCCTAGTAGACAGATTTTGATCAACTGTAATATCTGCTCAGTGGCAGGGCTAAAATTCAACCAATTGATCAATATGTGATCTATGTAACGTAATTCTCCCGATTGCTACCGTTTGTCAGCACTTTTAGCAAAGCCATTTCGTATATTAATCAATGGCTTGTGTGCATTTCCCTGGTTTTGCTCCTGTACGCCAGATTTCTATATCCAGCCCTGCGCTTTAGCTGCGTCTTCCCGCGCCCGCTCAGGCGAACCCAGCAGCTGCCTGTTAAAGCCAATTCGCTTAAACCAGTAGTGCAGGCCCATAAGATCCGTAAAACCCATACCGCCATGAACCTCTGTAGAGGTACGCGCTACGAATCGGCCCACTTCTGACAGATGCGCTTTTGCATGACACGCTGTTAGGCGGCTTTCCTCAGGGATCGCGTCAAATGCGTGTGCTGCGTACCATACCAAAGAACGGCAGGGTTCAAGGCCAGCCGCCATTTCCGCACACATGTGCTTAACGGCCTGAAAGCTGCCGATCACACGATTGAATTGTTTGCGTTCTTTGGCGTACTCAACGGCTTTCTCAAGCATGTGCTGTGCGGCACCCAGGGTGTCGGCTGCGAGCATTACGCGCCCAGCGTCCACGAGTTTGCCAACCAGCTCTGTATCACTGCTTACCAGCTGAGCCGGTGTGTCAGAGAAACGATATTCGGCCATCACCTGCGTATCATCAATTGACCGCAAGCTTTGTCTTTCAATGCCGTTGGCACTGCTTTCAATAAGGTACAGCAAATTGTCCGGTCCGCCGATGAGTAGCGCAGTTGCGTTTGGCGCGCCCAGGGCAAACAACACATTACCTGACAGTTTGCCATTGCTGATGCTCAAGCCCGCGCCGCTTCTTACGCCGGTCTGTTCGCTAAGTGCAACCGCTGCTTGCAAACTGCCGTCAGCAATTGCGGGTAAATATTGTTGCTTGAGCGATTCGTTCTCACTTCGTGTAAGAGCGATAGCGGCCAGGACGCTGGTAGCTGTGAATGCGACCGGGCTTACATAGCGTCCTAGCATTTCCTGAACCAGCATTGCATCCAGCAATGACATGCCGAGACCGCCATAGTGTTCGGGAACTAGCAGGCCGGTCACGCCGAGTTCCGCCATACCCTGCCAGATTGTATCGTCATGTGCAGCGCCGTCTTCAGCTAACTCTCTAACGCGATCCAGTGGGCTAGTGTCTTGCAGAAAACGGTCAACGCTTTCTTGCAACATGATTTGTTCTTCGCTTAGGCCAAACTCCATGCTATTGACCTCCTGTTGCGGCGGGCGCGGGCTTGGGTTCTCTAGGCATATCCAGCCCCCGTTCGGAAATAATATTTTTCTGAATTTGCGCGGTGCCACCGCCAATAATCAGCCCTAGATCAAACATATACATTCGTTGCCAATCACCGCGTGCGCGAATGTGTTCACTGTCGTTGTACAGAATGCCAAGTTCGCCATAACAATCAATCGCAAGTGCGGCCAGCTGATGATTAAGCTCGCAACCTTTCAGTTTCACAATCAAGCGAGCAATACCGGCGCTCTTTCCTTGCAGCGAAGCCGTTAACAAGCGCAGACCGTTAAACTGCATGGCCAACACCTCACTTTGCAATGTCAAAAGGCGGTCGCGCAACATGGGGTTGTCCATAAGGCGCAAGCCATCAATCGTTTCTTCCTGCATCAACTTAACAATTCTGCTTAAGCGGGTGCTGGCGGCATTAGGGTCACCCAGCATGCCGCGCTCGTGTTTCAGAGTTGCGTTGGCAACCATCCAACCGGCACCACGTGGCCCAACGATGCTGCTTTGTGGTACGCGCACGTCGGTAAAAAATACTTCGTTAAATTCTGCTTGGCCTGTCATTGTATTGAGTGGGCGTACTTCAACACCTGGTGTATTCATTGAAAACAAAAGATAGGATATGCCTTTGTGTTTCGGCGCGTCTGGTTCTGTGCGTACCAGGCAGAAAATCATATCGGCTTCGTGCGCGGTGCTGGTCCAGATTTTCTGGCCATTGATAATGAAGTCATCACCGTCTTCAGTGGCTTTGGTTTGCAGATTTGCAAGATCTGACCCGGCGCCTGGTTCAGAATAGCCCTGGCACCAAAGTACTTCGCCGCTCAGCGTTTTTTGAATCCATTGTTCTTTCTGCTCTTCAGTACCCATTTCAAGCAAAGTTGGCACCAGCATCGACACACCCTGACCGGCCAAACCACCCGGCGCACCAGCGCGAGTAAATTCTTCTGCCGTTATGCGCGATTCCAGTATATTAGCCTCACCACCATGCCCACCGTATTCTTTAGGAATAGTGCGCGCCGTATAACCACGCTCTATTAGCAGAGCCTGCCAATGCTTTTGCTCATCAGTAGGGCGACCCATCCTTGTTCGTTTTGGCCAAACGTCTTTATGACTTTCCAGAAAGTCTTTTACTTGCTGACGGTAGCTGTCGTACTCAGCGCTATAAGCTAAATCCATTCTTCAATCTGCACTCAAATTAAAAAAACAGGTTACCATGTTTGCTACAGAAACAGATTATTAAGGAAGTGCGATGTCCAGATTTGAGGGTGCAAGTGTTGTTGTGACGGGCGGTGCAAGTGGTATTGGTGAAGCCACTGTACGAGGCATTGTCAGTGAAGGTGGTCAGGTGGTGATTGCTGATTTACAGCAAGAGCTTGGCAATGCGCTGGTTAGCGAACTGGGAGATGCCGTACGATTTCACGAAACTGATGTCACCAAAGAATCAGATATCGCCGCGGCGATTGCAATCGCACAGAAAGAATTCGGTCCGCTTACCGGAATGGTAAACAACGCAGGCATTGTAGGCGCCATTGGTTCTATCATGGAAACCACTGCAGAGGCCTACGACCGCACCATGGACATTCTGGCTCGTGGCGTATTTCTGGGTATCAAACACGCAGCGCTTGCCATGCGTGACCAGGGCAAGGGTTCGATTGTTTCTCTGGCCAGCACAGCGGGCGTTATCGGCGGTTTGGGCCCCCACGTATACACCATGGCAAAGCATGGCGTTGTGGGCATTACCAAATCCGCGGCCAGTGAGTTAGCGGCTTACGGCATTCGCGTAAATGCGATAGCACCCGGTGGTACGGTGACTCCTATGACAGCGGCGCTTACTGATAACGATAAAGATGCCATTGCGCAGTCTATAGCGAATGATTCACCTCTGGGTTTTGCTGCAATGCCTGAAGACATGGCAGCGGGTATCTTATTTGCGTTGAGTAATGACTCGCGTTACATGACGGGTCACACCTTGGTTATTGATGCGGGTGAAACAACCGGGCCCAAGCAGGCACCGTTTTTTGCAGCTGAGGCCGAGGTGATGTTGCATGCTGGGCAGCGGGAGTGATTTTTTGGTTTGCTCGATCGCTGATAGTGATTGGCTCAAGCGTCGAGACCGGCTTTGGTTCGAGAGTCGACTAGCAAGACACGCCGTGAATCCATCCATGGAGGCTTGTGTTCGAGGTCCCTCTCTCACACAGTCTTGCTAGTCGACTCTCAAACCAAAGCCTACGTACTAATTTTTAGCTTCTAGATTTTGATTGTGGCACGGAGGTGTTGAACCAAATAACGGTAACCGGGACTGTTTGAGACAGGATGTCGAAAACCAAGCCCCCATGGATGGGTTCACGGCGTGTCCCGGTTACCGTTATTTGGTTTAACACCGGTCCTTAGAATGGAGAAAGAGCTACTCAAAAATTGCCATCAAATTTCAAGGCCTCTTACGATTATCAGTACGATAAACCGCATCATCCTGTCGCCCACCACGCAGTGTCGCGGGCGTTTCCTCAAAAAACGTTTCACGAGTAGGCTCGGTTCTACACCAGTCCGCACGTTCACTTCGATATGCAATTTTCCAAACACCGTCACGTCGCTCATAACGATCAATATAACGCCCCGCAATGATTACATCGTCAAAGCCTGATTCGCTTTTCACTTTATGAAACGCATTGAAATACACCTCACCAAAAGCCTGATCGCCGTCAATGTCGATCAGTACGTTGCCAATCATATGCTGGTTTGCCTCGTGGTCTTTAAGCGCACCCATCGCGAATTCCACAAATTCATAAGGTGTTGCGTCGCAAATGCCATATTCGCACCAACCATCTTCATGAAACACCGAACGTAACAGTTCAGCATCCAGTCGGTCCAAGCCGCGCATATAGTTGGCGACCAATTCATAAATGTCTTGCTTTGCAATCAAGGACTCTATGGTATTGCTCATGTCGGTTTCCGTTTAATTATTAGAAAAATGGGCGTGCGATGGGTCAGCTTCGCTGTGGGCGCCTTTAGCCATTGCCACGAAGGCTTCACTGCCACGTTCATCAACAACATCAACAGTTCGGCTCCAGTCAATCACAACCCGCCGGTGCTTCATTTTCCAAACACCGTCTCGCTTCTCCAAAGTGTCTAGATAGCGACCAGCAAACTGCATCTCTTGCTTGGCGCCGATAAACAAATGGTCTGCATTCACGCAAGACTCGCAATTGGCCAGGTCATTGCCGTCAAAGGCTATCAAAGTGTTGCCTATGCAATGGCGAGTTAACTCGTAGGTTCCTGCCAGTGCTTGCATCACCAGTTCTGCGAACTGGTGCGCAGAGCCAACAAATGTGCCGTAATCTACCTCGGCGTCTGACCAGTAGCAGCTCTTAAGGGTACTTTCTTCCACCCGATCGAGGCCGCGGCTATGCAATGCCAGCACTTCCCCAATCGCAATGCGATCAGCCACTTGCTGTGCGTTTGGCACCTTCCCAACATTGGCTAACATATCCGGCTCTCCGCTTCGTCTTCTCTTGCATTTACAGGGTATTGCAGTACATACTAAAAAACAATCAGGTCTGACTGTATTAGTTGAGTGATTGTGGCAGAAAACGATAAACAACGTGGTTCAGCGAGAGCGCCCGGTCCAACGGTTGCCGATGTATTTGCTACCGACAAGCATGCCGTGCCAGCACCATTGCTGGAATCCAGCTATGAATTTATAGGCGATAAAGACATCCCTGTCTCACGCTATTTCTCGCCTGAATACTTTGATCTTGAAATGCAAAAGCTTTGGCCCAAGTCCTGGCAGTGGGCATGCAGGGAAGAGCATGTTCCTGATGTGGGTGACACTTATGTATACGACGTTGGTGTGTACTCCGTTATTGTTGTGCGCTCTTCAGAAGATTCTATTCAGGCATTTCTAAACAGCTGCACCCATCGCGGAACGCGAATTCTTGCTGCTGAAGGCAGTGGTTACAGCGCTGGTTTCAAGTGCCCGTTTCACGGCTGGTCGTGGAAGCTCGATGGGCAGATTGATAACATTCCAGGGCGCTGGGACTTTCCGCACGTTTGTGCAGAGAATCATAATCTGCAGTCAGTTCAATGCGAACTCTGGGGCGGTTTTGTGTTCATAAACATGGACCCGGATGCGCCACCTTTTGACGAACACATCGATTGTCTAAAAGAACATTTTTCGCATTTCCCGCTCGATAGACGCCGGATCAAAGTGCATGTGGAAAAAACCTTGCCAGCTAATTGGAAAGCCGCGCAAGAAGCTTTTCTAGAGGCCTACCACAACATAGAAACCCACGATGCACCCAACGGTGCTAATACCCAATACGATGTGTTTGGGAAATACCTGAGTCGGTTTATTCACAATATAGGCACTTATAGCATCGAATCTCTGGCGGACTATGATTCCGAAAAATGGGGTGTTACTGCGCTTAGCGAGCAAGAGCAATTTGCTTCTATGGTGAGTTTTAGTGGCGCAGATCGACAATTAGCAGAAGGCGAAACCGCAAGAAGCGCGGTTGCGGAAGGTATGCGCAGCAGTTTTGGCGACGCCTTAGGCGTTGACTTCTCCTCTGTGAGTGACGCCTTAATGCTTGACTCTATCGAATATCACTTGTTTCCTAACATGTTTATATTTCCCGGTGTCAGCATACCCATGGTGTATCGCTTTCGACCGAATGGTGTTGATGTCGATAGCTGTTTGTTCGACGTATTAATCTTAGAGCCACTTGCCGACGGCGATACCCATCCTGAGCCACCCGACGTCATCAAGCTAAGCGTAGAGCAATCCTATACTGAGGCTGAAGAAATGGCCTGGCTCGCCCCGGTATATGACCAAGACACGGGCAATCTGCAACAACAGCAACAAGGGTTTAAAACAAGTCGTAAGCCTGGCATTACCTTGGGTAATTATCAGGAAGCGCGAATTCGCCGAATTCACATGACGCTGGATGAATTTCTGGGTGCCGAAGGCGGCTCGATAAGTTCATGAGTGGTAGAACACCTTACAAGGCGGCTCGTTGCTCCGACATCGCGCTTGGAAAAACGCAAGCGGTTGATTTGGCGGGTGAAGATGTTTTGCTATGCCACACCAAAGAAGGTTTTTTTGCCGTCAGCAATTTGTGCTCGCACGCCGCTGCAAAATTATGCGACGGAAAACTCAAAGGTATGCGATTGCTTTGCCCATTGCATGGCGCGGCGTTTGACGTGCGAGACGGTAGTGCGCTGTCTCGGCCAGCATCGAAACCGATACAAACGTTTGAAACTGTGGTTGAGGGTGACGATGTGCTGGTGTTTCTAAATGAGTGAGTCGTTCATAGGGTCGCAATAAGGTTAATACGAATGGCACAAACCACCATTGAAGAATCGTTTAGCCGCGAAAACAAACCAGACATTTTGGCACGCACGCCCGAGCGCGCGCAGCTTGATAAAACCCGTTATACATCATCCGAATTTCTTGAGAGAGAGTGGGACTCTGTATGGAGCAGAGCCTGGTTATTTGCAGGTCTACTCAGTGATCTTGCTGAAAACGGCGACTACTTTGTTTACGAAGTCGGACGCGAATCGATTGTGGTGTTGCGCGATGATAAAGAACAGCTTCGGGCGTTTTATAACGTATGCCAGCATCGAGGAAATCGACTGCTCACTAATGAGTGCGGGTCGCTAAAACGTTTTACCTGTCCCTACCATGGCTGGAGCTATGAGCTTAGTGGTGAATTGAAAGAGGTACCTGACGCCGAACGGTTTTGCCCGGCCATAGATCCGCAAGAACGCTCTTTGAAACCCGTTCTGTTGGAACAATGGGCTGGCATGATATGGTTGA
Source organism: Pseudomonadales bacterium (assembly GCA_045105115.1). Taxonomy (GTDB): domain Bacteria; phylum Pseudomonadota; class Gammaproteobacteria; order Pseudomonadales; family JAUIET01; genus JAUIET01. The sequence continues at coordinate 51,368 of JBGCDE010000017.1, forward strand.
ACCTTGATCCGAACGCAGATCCACTTGATGAATTTCTTGGCCAGATCAAGGAACAGTTGGAGCCCTATCATTTTGAGAAAATGGTGTTGAGCGAACACCAAACAGTCTCGATTGATGCGAATTGGAAAACTGTTCGCGATAATTTTCTTGAGCAATACCACGTCGATTTTATACACCCACAGCATGCGAGCTTCGTAGACTGCTGCAATTCAACAAACTTGCTTTGGCCTCTTGGACACTCAGCCAGCAAGGTTGAAGGGTTTGTTACTAACTCGAGGTATCCCATTCCTGAGACAACACCACCTCATCTTGTGCCCGCATTACAGGGTTTGGGCCTTGACCCAGCTGAGTTCGATGGGCGTATTAATGAGATACGCAACACTGTTCAGTTGCGCAAGAGAGAATTGGGTGCTGACTTTGAAGTAGACTTCAGTGGCTTAACAGACGACCAGCTAAGCGACGTCTGGCAATTCGATCTTTTCCCGAACACGTTTATGACCATACAGGCCGAAGAATTGTGGATCTTTGGGCCACGGCCACATGCCAGCGACGCCAACCGCTGTTACTTTGATAAGCTTACTTTGCAGTTGCCCATTGAAGCCGGGTGCAATAAGCAAGGAATAAGTTTAGCGCCCGGGCTCACAGTCAGTCGCGAAGATGAGCGACCTGAGCACGACGTATTTACCAGTGCCGATGTTGTTAGCGGCCGTAAAAGTTTAACAATAACGATCGACCAAGATATTGAGTATTTACCAGATATGCAGTCGGGACTGCATTCACGTGGATTCGACTGTGCCGTGCTCAATGAAGATGAAGTACGCCTGCAGCACTTTCACGACTGGCTAGACCACTGGATGAACCAGTAGCGACATCGAAATAAACTACCCCATTGATAAGGATGAAATTATGAATGCAACCGCCCCAGTATTAACCAGCGCAGATGTGCAAAGTACTTTTGACATGCAATCAAGCAAGCAGTGGGAACTGCGTAAAAGCACTGTAGAACAGCGAATTGCCAGGTTGCAAAGCCTGAAGTCGGCGATACAGTCGAAAGAGCAGGCCGTGATGGATGCCTTGTATGCCGACCTTCGAAAAGACGAGGCAGGGGCGCGTACAGAACTTGATGCCTGTTATCACGAAATCGACGATGCGATTGCCAATCTGGCCGAATGGACCAAATCAGTGACCGTGCAAACCTCACCACCGTTCGCAGAAGCCAGCGCCAAAATGGTGTATGAAGCGCGCGGTATTATTCTAATTTTTGGCCCATGGAATTTTCCATTCAGCTTGTTGTTTCAGCCCTTGGTGTCTGCAATTGCTGCGGGTAACTGCGCCATTTTGAAGCCCAATGAAATGGCGGCACACATCAGCGTGGTCAGCGCTAATATTGTCCGTGAAACGTTTGACCCTGCTGAAGTGGCGGTGTTTGAAGGGGGCGTAGACCTAGCCAATGAAATGCTGGCCTTACCCGTGGATCATATCTTCTTCACAGGCAGCCCAGCAGTCGGAAAAATTGTTATGTCAGCCGCAGCCAAAAACCTGACGTCAGTCACTTTGGAGTTAGGCGGCAAGAACCCTGTAGTGGTTGATAAAAACGCCGACATTCAAGCAGCTGCCGGTAACGTTGCGTTCTTTCGAAATATGAATAGTGGCCAAGTCTGTTTGTGCCCGGAAAATATATGGGTGCATGAAGACAGCAAAGACGAATTCATTGCGGTGGCGCAAGGTACTTATCAAGCCATGTTCTATGAAGACGGCGTTCTGAATAATGACGTACAAGGCAAAATCATAGATGAGCGTAACCTGGCACGTATTAAGGGTTATCTTGATGATGCCAAGGAAAAAGGCGCGAACGTAGTCTGTGGTGGTGAAGTAGACCAAAACACCCTATCAGTTCACCCAACTATTCTGACCGGTGTACCAGAGAACGCGAAAATTCTGGCGGAAGAAGTATTTGGCCCCATTTTGTCTGTGTTTACTTACAGTGATATCAGTGAGGTTTATGAGGCTTTGCACAAGCAACCCAAGCCACTGGCACTGTATGTATTTTCAAATGACGATGCCTTCGTTGAAGACGTGCTAGCGAACACTAGCTCGGGTGGCGTGACTGTGAATGGCTGCATCATGCATTGCGCAGAGCCTAATCTGCCGTTTGGTGGTGTTAATAACAGCGGTATGGGGCGGTATCACAGCATTCATGGGTTTAAAGAGCTTTCCCATGAACGAGCTGTGCTTTCGATGCCTGGCTAATTAACAGCGTAATCGCTGGCTGCGTGCAGGTATGCACACCGGCCGAACTTACTTGCAGGCAGCTGATAGCTGTTCATTCTGGTATTATGTGAGGCTGGCGCGGTCAGCGCTAGCTTTGCGGGTACTCTTCGTAAATATGATGCGTAACTACTCTGCCTTTATCTCGCAGATACCGACCCACTATTGCATTAGCAACGTCATTTTCTGGAACGAATTTTGATCGATTTTCGCAATTCTATTCTTTCACCTCGTATGTATAGACGGTTCGCTTTTTTTCTATTGGTGACCGTATTAGTAGCCTGTCAAAAGGCAGACGACACGGTGGGAAATTCTGCTGCGGGGAAGAATGCGATTCAGGCTATCTCTGTAACAGTTGCAGAAGCGCAGAGCCGTGTGCTGAACGAACCAATAAGCGTAACAGGCGTTCTTGAAGCGTTTAAAAAGGCAACCGTAGCCGCTGAAGTAACGGGTCAAATTCTCCAACGACATGTGGAAGCGGGTGATACCGTCAGCAAGGGTGATGCTCTGGTGACTATCGATCCCACACTGTTGCGCCAGCGTCATCGCGAAATGCAGGCCAATGTGGCGTCACGCAAGGTGGCAGTTGCCTCAGCTCAAAACGAATTAAAGCGCGGCAGAGACCTGGTCGAGAAAGCCTTCATTAGCAAAGACGAGCTCGAGAACCTGGAGTTTGCTGTGCAAAATGCCCAAGCACAATTGCAGGCCGCATTGGCAGCCAGAGCCTCAGCAAGTGAGTCACTCAGTGACACTAAGGTATCTGCACCATTCGACGGGCTTGTTGAAGGCATTCATGTTCAGCAAGGCGATTACATAAACCCTGGCAACCCTATTGCAACCGTCGCTGATTTTGCTCGTATGCGTGTCAGGGCAGGTGTTACTGCTGCGCAGGCACAGCAATTTGTTATTGGCGCGGAATCGCGTTTAGCCATTGAAGATGCTTATGGTGCCGAATATTTAGGTAAGGTGCACAGTGTCGGCCGCATTGCTGATTCGGCAACCGGTGCATACCCAATGGAAATATGGCTGGATGGCGAGCAGGTAAACACCTTGCGCGACGGTATGGTTGCAAACATCACGGTCAATGAAACAACTGAACAAGAAGTGCTTATGGTGCCTTCAGCCGCTGTGTTCAGGCGCGATGGTGCACACAGGGTATTCGTTATAGTAGAAGCGGAAGCGGGTACGCAGGCGCTTCTACGATCGATAAGAGCCGGCAGACGTACGAAACAGTTCACGCAGGTAGTGTCTGGACTGAGCGCAGGTGAGCAGGTTGTAGTTGATGGTCAGTTCGCTCTTCGCGACGGCGCCAGCGTCACGTTTTAATGCGCCAAATCGTTGCCTTTTTTATCGAGAGACACTTGCTGGTCAATATCATGGCCTTTGCGATGGTCGGTCTGGGTTTGTTGGCAACAACAAATCTTAAGCGCGAATACTTACCAAGTTTTGAAACGCCGATAATCTGGCTGACCGCCAGGCTGCCGGGTGCGTCCGCGCAAGATATTGAAACCAAGATAGCCATTCCTATTCAAGAGGCCTTGGAAGAAGTTGAAGGCATTGATGACTATTACACTGTAGTTTCCGACAACACCTCATTTACTACGGTTGAGCTTTACGAAGACTTCGAGTCACCGGAGTTAATAGAGGCTGAAAAAGAAATTCGCGACGCTATTGATGCGATCACTGACTTTCCGCCAGAAATGGATGAAGAGCCAGGTATCAAGCGGCTTAATCCAGCCCGCGAAATTGTGATTGAGCTTGCTATACAAGGATCAATGCAGGAGCTTGTTGGTATTGCCGAAACGCTTGAAGAGAGAATTGAGGCTCAGGACACAATTTCAAAGGTTGATATTGTTGGCCTGCAAGATCCGGAAGTGCGCATTCTGGTAGACCCGGTTAAGGCCATAGCACATGACGTCAGTCTTGATAGCATTGTGGCTGCTATCGATAAACGCAATGTTTCCAGCACGGGTGGTTTTATAGAGAACGCTGAAGAGCAACGCCAGGTTGTTATGTGGAGTCGCTTTGATCGGCCTGAGGAGGTTGCGGACACTATTTTGAAAACCAGCGCGACTGGCGGGGTATTACGAATACGCGATATTGCCAGGGTGGAGGCGGCGCGCGAAGACGGTAACCTTATTGTTCGCAACAATGGTGAACGCGGTCTGACCCTAGCGGTGCGAAAACGCGCTCAGGCCGACATTATTGATGCCACGGATGATGTTAAAGCGGTGGTAGAAAATGCCGACATCCTTGAGGGTGTCGATTATCTTCTGGTTAACGACGAATCGTACATTGTCAGTAATCGCTTAATACTGATTGCCAACAATGGCCTCATGGGCATTGTGCTGGTTGCTGTGGTATTGATTTACTTTGTTCGCTTACAACCAGCTATCTGGATAATGCTGGGTATTCCTATCGTTTTCCTCGGTTCACTTGCCTTGTTTGGGCAAACTGGAATGTCGCTAAATATGATGTCCTTGGGTGGCTTCGTGATTGTGTTGGGCATGGTAGTTGATGACGCGGTTGTTGTGTCTGAAAGAATCGCATTTAAGCAGGCCCAGGGCGTAGACTCTAAAAGTGCAGCAATAGAAGGAACGCTGGAAATGATGCCTGCCGTTGTTGCGGCGTCGCTCACCACGATACTTGCATTCAGTCCAATGCTGGCCATTGGCGGCATACCAGGCAAGATTTCCTGGCAAATTCCGGCGGTTGTTGTGTTGGCGCTATTGGTTTCTGTGTTCGAATCTTTCTTTGTTCTACCAGCGCACATGTCTTCAGTAAAAGCGGGCAGTCAGCTAGAGAAACGAAAATTGCTGAAGGCGCTGGAGCATCGTTACGAAATTGTGCTGAGCTGGGCGCTGCAGCACAGGCTGATTATCATTTTGACAAGTGTTACCTTGTTCCTGGTGATCATGATCGTCATTCGACCATTGATCCCGTTTACTTTGTTCCCTCAGGACGACGCGGACCGTCTTTATGTCAAATTGAGTGCGCCTATGGGCACACCATTGGAACAAACCGAAGCGATGGTGGCTGGCATCGAGCGCCAGATAATGTCAATTACAGAAGATGATCTTGAGTTGGTGAGTTCACGTATTGGTCATCAAAACGATAAGCAAGCAGATAAAAACAGAGGTGAAGCCAGTAATGAAGCCTTGATGATTCTGCAGTTCGAACAAACGGATCGTCGTTATACCAATGCGGAGTGGATTCAGGTTATCCACAAAAACCTGAAGCTACCCGAATCGATTAGAGCGGTCTATTTGTCGGAATATTTTGGTCCACCTACAGACCAGCCGGTCACGTTACACGTTCTGTCTAATGAAGATTCTATGCGCCGCGGTGTTGCAATGGAGGTTGCCAATTATTTGCGAAACATTCCGGGTGTCATTGAGATAGATATTGATGAGCGACCCGGCACGCCACAGATTGATTTGGAACTTGACTACGAAAAACTGGCGTTGCGTGGCCTTGACGCTGCGACGGTTGGTCGAGCACTGAGTATCGCGTTTTACGGTGTGGAAGCAAGTGAACATCGAACTCTCGATGACGTAACCAAGTTGCGAGTGCAATTTGACGCAGCAGGTAGAGCTGATGTGTCAGGCATTCTTGATGTACCTGTTCGATCCAGCGACGGACGCAATATACCACTGCGGGACGTGGTCACTGCGGTGGAAAGACCTGCACTAACCCGTATTTATCATAGAAATGGTTACCGTTCTTCTACATTACGTGCAAGCTTTACACCCGAAAGTGGTCTCACTGCCTTGCCGTTTGCTGAGCGTATGGAAAAAGAAGTGCTTGCCCGTTATAGGGACATTCCCGGTCTGATCCTTGAAATAGACGGGGAAGCGGTTAGTACGCAAGACACAGCTGATAGCATGAGTAAGGCCGCACTTATTGCGGTCAGCGGCATAGCACTGGTCGTTTGGTTAATGCTGGGCTCGATTATTGAAGCTTTGTTTATTTTGATAGTGATTCCCTTTGCGGTTGCCGGCGTAATCTTCACCTTTTTTGTGCACGGCATGACTCTATCTATGTTCGCTATTTTGGGCTCCATCGGGCTGGCTGGTGTCGTGGTAAATGGCGCTATCGTTATGGTCGACGCAGTTCACCGGCGATTGAATGCAAAAAATGTGCAACGTGGTGATGATGAAGAAGATGCCATCATTATCGAAACGGTGGTTGAGAGGTTGCGCCCGATATTAGTGACAACGCTGACTACCTTGGGTGGAGTATTGCCTACCGCTTACGGCCTGGGTGGCTATGACCCCATGCTCAGCCCGATGTCTATGGCCATAGGTTGGGGATTGGTGTTCTCAACATTTGTAACACTGTTTGTAGTGCCTGTTCTCTATTCGTTCGCAAGAGACGTTAACCATAAGCTGTCATCATTTTCTCCGGCTCTTCGAGTTGGTCAAAAACACTAGGAAAACCTGAACCGCATGATTCACGAGAGCACACCCGTATTGATAGGATGTGGCCAGACCACAGACAAGCGTCCACCGGAAGAAGGCAGCACTGCCATTGAGCTAATGGTTGAAGTTGCCCGAAAAGCGGCTGCCGATGCTGGGCCAGCGGATGCCTTGCTCAATAGTATTGATGCCCTGGTAGCTCTTGGACTGACGGTAGATGCGCCTGAGGCGGCCAGCGGTGCCAGCGGTATGGTGCGAAACGTTCCGCATGCTGTCAGCAAGGCGTTGGGTATTAATCCAAAAGAACAACGTTATACACGTACTGGTGGAAACACGCCGCAAATGCTGGTGAATAGCTACGCCGAGCAAATTGCCAAGGGTGAAAGCTCATCCGTGTTGATAGTGGGTGCGGAAGCATTGAATACTATGTTGTCGCGACTCAAGCATGGATTGGATCTTGATGCCTGGATGGACAACAGTGGCAGCGAGCCGGATATGCTCGGTAATGATCGCGCTGCAGCCAGCGATCATGAAATGCAATACTCGATACAAACGCCGTCTGTGAGCTACCCACTGTTTGAGAACGCTTTGCGAGCGAAGTATGGCTTGAGCCTGCAAGCCCACCAGCAAAAACTTGGTGAGTTGTATCACCGTTTTAACGCGGTAGCCGCTGAGAACCCGCTGTCCTGGTTTCCAACGGCGAGAACGGCGGAAGAAATATCTACCGTGAGCGAAAGCAATCGCTATGTTGGCTTTCCATACACCAAGTATTTGAACTCGGTGATTCAGGTCAATATGGGGGCGGCATTGATTATGACGTCGGTTGGCAAAGCCAGAGAGTTGGGTGTTGCCGAAGACAGAATGGTTTACCTGCACGGTTGTGCTGATGCCAATGACATTTGGAATGTGAGTGATAGAGCGAATTACCATTCCTCGCCAGCAATTCGAATGATGGGTCAGCAAGCTTTTAGCATGTCGGGCAAAACCATTGATGACATGGATTACTTTGATATTTACAGCTGCTTCCCCTCTGCGGTACAAATTGCTTGTGACGAATTGGGCTTAGCGCATGATGATGCTAGAGGCTTAACGCTGACGGGCGGATTACCCTATTTCGGCGGTCCGGGAAATAACTATGTGACGCATTCGATAGCCACCATGATGGATGCGTTGCGTGCAAAGCCGGGGAAGTACGGATTGCTGAATGCCAATGGATGGTTTATTACCAAACATTCCTTAGGTATCTATTCAACCGAGCCCGTGGAAGGTGAATGGCAGAGAGAGAGCCCCGCTAGTTACCAGCAAGCCGTGTTGGACGTACCGCACCCAGCCTTTACCGAAACGCCGAACGGTACAGCTGTCGTGGAAACCTACACAGTGTTACATGGCCGGCAAGGTGTAGAGCGTGGATTAGTCGTTGGCTTGCTGGAAGATGGCACTCGTTTTATTGCAGAAACACCGGATGACAGTGAAACCTTGCACGCCATGATGCAGCAGGAAATGATCGGAGTGTCTGGAACAGTGGAATCAGAGAGTGAAAAAAATCTGTTTAAACCAGACCTATAAACCATACCGCGTTGTTGTAGCACTCGCACTTTGGATTTTGGTCAGTTGTGTACCAACTACCGCGCAGAGCAGTCAGAATTCGAATCAATGGAATGCTGATACGGTACGGTTTGAAAATTCGCCGCTTACTCCCAACAGCACAGCGGAAGATTCATCGATGAATTCAATGTGGGACTTTTTCTTTCTGAAAAACGATCGCCGGCCGGAGGAAAAGCTTCCTGAGATGCCGCCCACAAGCCGTGAGCTTGCGACACCAGGCAGCGACCTGCGTTTCATCTGGTTTGGTCATTCAACAATAATGCTGGATATTGGTGGCAAGCGGGTACTGTTTGATCCTGTCTTTTCGCGCTACGCGTCACCAGTGCCATTTACGGTTGCGAGGTTTCAGCCGCCCGCTGTTGATCTAGAGGCGATTGGTGATATTGATCTGGTGTTGATTTCACATAATCACTACGACCATCTTGATAAACCAACGATTAAGCAGCTAAAAAAGCGCCCTGTTAAATTTCTCGTGCCATTGGGCGTTGGCGCTCACCTTGAATCCTGGGGCATTGAAACAAGCCGTATAACCGAGCTGGACTGGTGGCAATCCATCACAATTGATGGCACGGAATTTACTGCCACACCCGCTCAGCATTTCTCAGGCCGTGGTTTGTTTGATCGAAACAAAACACTGTGGGCTTCCTGGTCTGTTAACTACGACGGTGAGCGAGTGTTTTTCAGTGGCGACTCCGGTTACGGTCCACACTACAAAGCCATTGGTGATCGGCTTGGGCCATTTGATCTCACCTTCCTTGAAAATGGCGCGTACAATGAGTCTTGGGCCTTGATCCATCAATTTCCTGAGCAGGCTGTGCAAGCGCATCGCGACTTGCAAGGTGACACTATGGTGCCTATTCACTGGGGTATGTTTAACCTTTCCACGCATTCCTGGTATGACCCAATTCAGCGCGTTAACAAAGCGGCTGAGAGTGAGGGTGTACGCCTGCTAACGCCGAAACTTGGCCAGTTCGTCGACCCAGGTGCAGCGCTTCCCGCGGAGCGCTGGTGGCCATGACTCAGACCAAAACCAGTAAGCATTCCTCGGTAGGCTACGAACATGTATCGGAAGACTATTTCAATCAGCGCCAGCTGAAAAAGGGCGCGGTTGGTTGGTTGATGCTGGCTGGTCTGGGCGTTTCTTACGTTATATCCGGAGACTTTGCCGGTTGGAATTTTGGGCTGCAACAAGGCGGCTTTGGCGGGCTGTTGATTGCGACGCTTGCCATGGCATTGATGTATACCTGCATGGTGTTTTCGCTGGCCGAAATGGCCTCGTCTTTACCCACCGCTGGTGGTGGCTACTCCTACGCCAGAAGAGCGATGGGGCCGTGGGGCGGCTACTTAACCGGTACCGCCATTCTGCTTGAGTACGCTATCGCACCGGCGGCTATCGCGGTGTTTATTGGTGCCTATGTTAATGAGTTGTTTGGGTTTGATGGGGCGTTGGTCTATGCCGCTTTCTACTGCGTGTTTATCGGATTTCATTTGTGGGGTATGGGCGAGGCGCTGAAAGTAATGATGCTGATTACTGCTGTTGCCAGCCTTGCAATTGTCGTCTTTGTAATCGGTATGATTCCCGCGTTTGATTCCAACAACTTGTTCGATATCGCGGTCAATACAGAGGCCATCGGTGCCTCCAGGTTTCTGCCGCAGGGTTATGTGGGCATTTGGGCCGCTATACCATTCGCAATGTGGTTTTTCCTTGCCATTGAAGGCGTGCCACTTGCCGCTGAAGAAGCCGAAGATGCTAAACGAGACTTACCTAAGGGTATTATCTCTGCAATGCTAGTGCTGCTGATATTTGCAGGCTTGATATTGGTGCTTGCACCGGGTGGTGCGGGTGCAAACGCAATGAAAGATCACGGTGCGCCGTTAGTTGGCGCACTGCAGCATGTGTACGGCGAGAATTCAGCTCTCGCAACCTTTGTGAATCTGGTGGGCTTAGCGGGTTTGATCGCTTCGTTCTTTTCAATTATCTACGCGTATTCTCGCCAGGTATTTGCTTTATCACGCGCGGGTTACTTGCCACGGTTTTTGTCCAGAACTAGCGAGCGCAAAGTGCCGGTGTACGCGCTTATTGTTCCCGGCGTTATTGGCTTTTTGCTGTCTCTCAGTGGCGAAGGTGATTTGATGATTACCATGGCGGTATTCGGTGCAACTATCTCTTACGCTTTGATGATGCTGTCGCATATTATTTTACGCTCTAAAGAACCCGATCTTGAGCGTCCTTATCAAACTCCCGGCGGTGTACTTACCTCAGGTTTAGCGTTAGCACTTGCCGTTATTGCACTCATATCAACATTTGTGGTGAACATAGGTGCTGCATTGTGGGCGGCGCTATTTTACGTGCTGATGATCGCCTACTTTGGTATTTACAGTCGCCATCACCTGGTGGCTCAAGCCCCGGAAGAAGAGTTTGAAGCGATAGCAAAGGCCGAAGCCAGCTTGAATAAGTAGGTGTTAAAACGACAGGAAGCATTGCCATGATCAATCCACGCGACGTAAAAAGCATTGCCGATGCAAAGCAAATTGTTGAGGAGAGAGGCTTAAGTCATGTAAAGGTTGGCCTGTTTGACATGGATGGTGTGATGCTTGGCAAATACATGAGCAAAGCCAAGTTTTTTTCTGCACTGGATAAAGGGTTTGCCTTTTGCGATGTTGTGTTGGGCTGGGACAGCAAGGATCAATTGTTTGACAACACCCAGTTTACTGGCTGGCACACCGGCTACCCCGATGCACCGGTTCGAGTACTGCCACAAAGTTGTAGAGACATTCCCTTTGAAGAAGGCACGCTGCTGTTTATTGCAGAGTTTGCTGAGCGCGCAGAAGCCTTGTGCCCGAGAGGTTTGCTGAGAAGGGTGCTTAATAAAGCCAGTGACATGGGCTTTGATGTGCACGCCGCACTTGAGTATGAGTTTTTTATGTTCAGGGAAACTCCGGATTCAGCAAGGGAAAAGGGCTTTAGAAACTTACAACCCATGACGCCTGACTGGTTCGGCTATTCGATGATCAGAAACTCGGTACATTCCGGTTTGTATCATCAGATTTTATCCATGGGTGAGACTATGGATTTCCCAATAGAAGGTCTGCACACAGAAACCGGTCCCGGCGTATTGGAAGCCGCACTCTCCGTTGATACCGCACAGAACGCGGCCGACAAAGCAGCCCTGTTCAAAACATTCATGAAAGTGTTGGCGCAGAACAATGACATGATGGCCACATTTATGGCGAAGTGGTCGCCAGATTACCCTGGCCAGAGTGGCCACATACATGTTTCCCTGGTGGATAAAGCCAGCGGCGATTCGGCTTTCTATAATGCTGATAATGAGCACAACATGAGCGAAACCCAGCGTCAGTTTGTGGCAGGCCAACAGCGCTGGATGCCCGATGCATTGGCCATGATTGCGCCCACCATTAACAGTTATACTCGTTTGGTTCCGGGCTTTTGGGCGCCTACCGCGGCCAATTGGGGCGTTGAGAATCGCACCACTGCGCTCCGTGTAATTCCTGGTTCTGCCACATCGCAACGCGTAGAGAATCGAGTGGGCGCCGCCGACGCCAATCCTTATTTGTCACTTGCCGCTGTGATTGCAACCGGATTGCATGGTGTAGAGCAGGGGCTGGAGCTTGATGCGCCATTGCAAGGCAATGCGTATGAGCAAAGCTACCCACCTGAACGTGCACTGCCAAGCACTCTTTGGGATGCAGCCCAGCGATTTAAACAGTCCGACGTTACCCGGCTGTTATTTGGTAATGAGTTCGTAGAGCATTTCGCCGCGTCACGAGAATGGGAAGAGCGGGAATACCGTAAACACGTTAGTGATTGGGAAATGGACCGCTATTTCGAAATAATATAATTGCCGTTAGGATTCAAGAATAAAAATGCTCGATCAATTTACTACAAATTGGAACTACCCCACGGCCGTACGTACTGGTATTGGTCGGGTTAACGACCTACCTGAGATTTGCCAATCGCTAGGTGTTAATAATCCGCTGATCGTGACTGATCCCGGTCTGCACGATTTGCCTATGCTTAGGGCTGCGCATGAACTGTGCAGCACACAGCTGAATGACTGCGGCTTATTTTTTGATATCAAAGCAAATCCTAACGAGAAAAACGTTGCGCAAGGTGTTCTTGCCTGCAAGCAAGGTGCGCATGATGGCGTAATTGCCTTCGGTGGTGGCTCAGCACTTGATGCCGGTAAAGCGATTGCCCTAATGGTTGGGCAAAGTGATTCTATCTGGAACTTTGAAGACATTGGTGACAATCATTTGCGAGTTAACGTCGATGGCATATTGCCCATTGTTGCAGTACCCACTACCTCTGGTACTGGCTCTGAAGTGGGTCGCTCATCGATCATCACCGATTCCGAACGAAAAGCTAAGAAGATTATTTTTCACGCAAAAATGATGCCGGCCGCCGTGGTACTTGATGCCGAGTTAACCTGCGGCTTACCTGCACAATTAACCGCAGCAACGGGGATGGACGCTTTATCACACAATCTTGAAGCACTTTGCTCGCCAATCTATCACCCAATGGCGCGTGGTATTGCCATGGAGGGTATACGACTTATCAAAGACTGTTTGCCTGCCGCGGTTGCTGATGGCAGCGATCTAGAGGCACGAACCCATATGCAAGTCGCGTCTTGCATGGGGGCCACCGCATTTCAAAAAGGCCTGGGAGCAATGCACGCGCTGGCACATCCGCTAGGCGCTGTGTTTGATGCGCATCATGGCATGCTCAATGCAATCTTGATGCCCTACGTACTCAAAGCCAACAAAAAGGCGATAGGCGAAGATCTGACGGATGCGTCACGTTACATCAATCTGTCAAACCCGGGGTTTCAGTCGTTTTTTGATTGGGTTCTTGAGCTGCGGTCGCAATTGAATATTCCGCATACTCTAGCGGAGATTGATATTGATGATGCACAGATCGAGACCATTGCTAACATGGCGATTGCAGACCCAACGGCCTCAACAAACCCCATTCAATTTACCACCGCTGAGTATCGCGATATTTGCTTAAACGCCATTCGCGGAATTTTGTAAGGATCTTATGATGAGCTGTGTTGTATTAGAAAAGAAAGGTCACCTTGCTACTTTGACATTGAATCGCCCGGAAAACATGAACGCCCTTGGCCTTCTCACCGACGGCGATGATTTTGTAGCGGCGTGTTCCGAAATAAACAGCGACAGCAATATTCGCTGCGCGATACTGACCGGCACTGGGCGAGCGTTTTCAGCCGGTGGCGATTTAAAAGCGATGCGAGACAAAACCGCGGCGTTTGCCGGCGGTGCGCCAGAGATTCGTGAGGGCTATAAGAAAGGCATACACCAAATCATTAAATCGCTGTGGAATATTGAAGTGCCAATGGTTGGTGCCGTTAATGGTCATGCGGTTGGCTTAGGCAATGACATAGCAACCACTGCTGATATTCGCATCGCCTCAGCGGATGCAAAATTTGGCGCCACTTTTCTGAGCATTGGATTGATTCCAGGCGACGGGGGGGCGTGGTTACTGCCACGGGCTATTGGCCGCTCACGCGCCTCACAACTCTTTTTTACGGGTGAATTGATTGATGCAGAAACCGCACGTGATTGGGGCTTGGTGTCGGAAGTTTGCGCAGCCGACCAGGTGATGGAGCGGTCGCTGCAGATGGCCGAAAAAATAATGGCGCAACCACCACTGCCTGTACGCATGACCAAGCAAATGATGCGCCATGCTGATGGTGCAACGCTTGACAGTATTCTTGAGATTGCCTGCGGCATGCAGGCGATATTGCATGGTACCGACGATCATGCGACGGCGGTTAATGCGATGCTGAATAAAGAGAAAGCCGTTTATAAGGGCGAGTAAAAGTAAAAGGGTGGTTAGAAATAGCGCAATGTTACTTCAGTGGCATTTCCATTACCTTGACCTCTCTCCCCAGTAGGTTCATCACGGTTTTCATCTGCTCCATCGCTAATACCAGCGTACATGTATTCACTAGCGGATGACAAAGAACGGCTGTTGCATTCCACACATCAGCGTCAACAATCAGCTCTACTTTCTGTTCGAGATCATTTAAAACAGACAAAAGTGATACTGATCCAGGCTCAACGCCCAAGTATTCATCGAGTTGTTCTGCCGAGCCAAATGAGAAGCGACTGGAGTCCAGTTGCTTTGATAGTTCGGTAAGATCAATAGCTTTATCTTCGCAAATAACCAGCAGGAAATGGCGCTTGCCTTTTTTGTTGCGCAAGAACAGATTCTTGGTTCTGGCACCACCCAGGTCAGGAATAACCTCATTTGCTTCGTCACAGGTAAACACGGCCTTGTGGTCAAAACGTTGATAGCAAATATTATGCTTATCCAAAAATTCGATAGCTTTCATCTTTTGGTGTTTCCCATCATTTTTTGAGCGCGGCGCATAAATCTGGCCGCGAACAAGACGGCGTTGAAGTCTGGCAGTATGATAGTGACTTGCTGCACATAAATAAAATACGATTGTAATTGCTGGGAGTCAAAATGAATGAGCTGATAAGTAAGACGGCAGTGGAACTTGCCAGGGGGATCGCAAGTAAGACATTCTCGGCCAAAGAGGTTTGCGATGCGCACTTACAACGCATAGCGGAGGTTAATCCCGATCTGAATGCCGTAGTACTGGTACTTGAAGAGATGGCGCATGCGGCGGCTACTGACGTGGACCGTGCTGTCGCGGCGGGCGAACCCCTAGGACCGCTTGCAGGGGTTCCGATAACAATCAAAGAGAACATAGACGTGATTGGTTCTCCAACCACGCACGGCGTTACGGCACTCGCAGAAGCGATTCCAGATAGTAACTCACCCATAGTTGATCGTGTTTTGGCGGCCGGTGCTGTGCCAGTAGGCCGAACCAATTTACCGGAAATGGGTTTACGGCTGCACACCGATAATGCGCTGCACGGTCCTACCATCAACCCCTGGAACGCCGGCCATACAACCGGGGGTTCGTCGGGCGGCGAAGGGGTTGCGCTCGCAACTGGTATGTCAGCTTTGGGCTTGGGTAATGACATTGGTGGCTCGCTGAGAAACCCCGCTACCTGTTGTGGCATAGCGTCCATCAAACCTACTCAGGGTGTTGTACCGCACGCTGTGACTATACCGTTCGAAGACGAACCAATCAGCTATCAACAAATGCTCACCGATGGCCCCATGGCGCGCACGGTAGCTGATGTGCGCTTCGGCCTGAATGTATTGCGAGGCTATCATCCGCGCGACCCAAACAGCGTGAACGCGGAGCAAAATAGCACTCAAGGCCCGCTTCGCATTGCAGTGATGGCCGAACCTTCCGGTGGCAGTATTGATAAACGAATAGCCGCCTTGACCCGTAACGCCGCTGCAGCGCTTGAGGCAGCTGGCTGTATTGTGACGGAAGCTGAGCCGGCAAACTTCGGTGAAACGATTGAGCTTTGGTTTGATTTACTGGACAACGATTTCTCCCTGGTATTCCCGCTGGTTGCAGGCATGATGTCGGCAGATCCAATGACGTTTCTCGAAGATTTCCGAACCGGCCGTAGCAAACCCTCTACGGAAGACTACGCATCAACACTGACTCGGCGAATGTTCTTCGCACGCAGTTGGGCCAATTTTTATTCGGAGTACGATGTTTTGCTGTCGCCGACTTGGACGCAGCTGCCGTATCCAGTGGGCTGGGACATCGCGCAAGCCGGGCGCGCAATCGAGACCATGACTCAGGCACGCTGTGTTTTACCGGGCAATGCACTAGGGCTACCATCGGCTTGTGTACCAGCGGGAATGGTGGATGGCTTACCGGTGGGTGTCATGCTAACAGGCGCACGCTTTAGTGATTATTTATGTCTGGAGGCCGCCGAGCTTATTGAGGCGGCAATGGGAGCGGCTACACCTATAAATCCTATGGTCTGATCTGAGTGACACCTATTTAAGTATCCAGACCGGCTTTGAATCGAGTGTCGGTCAGCGAGACACGCCGTAAATACGTCCCTGTAGGCTCCCCTAAAGGGCCTACAGTTGGTGTGTTCGGGGTCCCTCCCTCACACAGTCTCGCTGACCGACACTCAATCCAAAGCCTAAGTGCCACTAACAATGCTTGAGTAAGTGCTATTTTGATCTGACCTAAAGTCTAACGACGATAATCAAGTGGTGGAGGCCGGTCACCCAGTAATGGCTGATAGTCAAAGTCATCACCGCGTCGCTCCAACCATTCCTCTTTCGCTTGCTTGATGATCTCCGGGCTTTGCAGCAGTTTAACCGCTGTTAACGCCATACTATTCGCCGCCAGCATCATACCTTTGTGGCCAATACTCATGCCACCGGCGGCTACAGCCTGCCAGGTATGTGCGGATGTTCCGGGAACCCAGGTAGCGGTTCTCAAACCGACAGTGGGCGCCATCCAACTCACGTCACCAACATCTGAAGAGCCAGTGCTCTTGTGTATGTCTTCAGTGAATTCGATAATTTCTTTTTCAGAGCCCAGTTCGAGCTTGGGCTTGCCGGTGAATGTTTTGACAATTTGCTCCGCAAAGCGCTGCTCTTTCTTGTTGTACTCGATGCCACCAATTGACTGCAAACTTTCGTTCATCACACGAGCAAGAGTCACGTTTGGCAGAATGTTGTAGTTGCCATGAATCACCTCCCACTCTACGGTAGTACCTGTGCCTAATGCAGCACCTCTGGCGGCGTTTTCCAAGCGCTCCCATATGGGTAAGAGTTCTTGTGGGCTGGGTGCGCGCGCATAGTAAAAAGACTCCGCGAATTCAGGGACAACATTCGGAGCAAGTCCACCCTTAGTGATCACGTAATGCAATCGTGTGGTGCTTGGCACGTGTTCGCGCAACATGTTGACCATATGATTCATGGCTTCAATGCCGTCCAGGCCGGAGCGGCCGCGTTCCGGTGCTGCAGCCGCGTGTGAAGCCACACCGGTAAAGCGAAACTTGGCCGAGCGATTAGCCAGTGTGGTGCCAGGCAGTGCGCCATTTTCATCGTCGGCGTGCCAATGAATAACAACGTCTGCGTCGTCAAACAAACCTTCGCGCACCATGTACACTTTGCCAGACCCACCTTCTTCAGCGGGTGTGCCATACAGTCTTACCGTTCCTTTGGCGCCCGATTCCGCCAACCAGTCACGCGTGGCAATCGCTGCTGCAACTGAGCCTACACCGAACAAATGGTGTCCGCAGGCATGACCAGCCTCACCACCTTCTACAGACTTCCGCTCTGGCAAAGCTTGTTGAGAAACACCTGGTAGCGCATCGTACTCGGCTAAAATCGCAATAACGGGTTCACCGGAACCGTAGCTGGCTACAAATGAGGTAGGAATATTTGCTACACCGGTTTCAATACTGAAGCCTGAATTTTTTAATTGCGATTGCAATAACTCACTACTTCGCGTTTCCTGATAGCCAACCTCGGCCCAGTCCCAAATTTGCTGGGCCATGTCGATGTAGGTGCTGCGTTGTTTTTCAACGCCAGCACTAACAGCCTTAAGTGATGAATCAGCTGCAACAGTAGTTGCGGTCAGTAATGCAAAAGCGCCAATTAAAATGCGGTTCATAAGTTTTTTAGTTTCTCTCCAATCTCTTCGGGTGTTACCATCGGTGAAAATCGCTCTAACACATTGCCTTCGCCATCGACAAGAAACTTGGTGAAGTTCCAGGCAATATCACTATTGCCTTCTTCGTCTGCTTTTGCAGATGTCAGCATCTGATAGAGTTCGCAGGCTCCGTCTCCGTTGACCTCAATTTTTGAGAACATTGGAAAGTTCACGTCATAGTTGGATTGCGCAAATTCAAGTATTTCGGCATCTGTACCAGGCTCTTGAGCACCAAACTGGTTGCAGGGGAAACCCAGTACGGTTAGCCCTTCGTTTTCTTCATGTAATGCACGCAGACCTGCGTACTGTGGGGTAAGGCCTCATTGACTGGCAACGTTTACCACCAGGCAAATTTGCCCTTTGTATTCTTTGAAAGACAAAGACTGCCCGCTAATTGAGCGCATCTCAATATCGTGGAAGTGAGTCATAGCGACCTCCATTAATCACTAAAAGGTGGCCATAGCATACCATTCTTCGAATTTGAAAACACGGTGTTCAGCGGGCCAGAAGTTTGTCACACTGCTGTTTTGCCAAGCTGCAAACCGTCTAGCGCACACTACTGGAGACGCTCGTAATGAAGACACCGATCTGGAGCCTTGTTTTAGTACTTCTGTCCACCTTGTCATACGCTGACGGGCACAAAGTAGGGCTGGAAAGCTCGCTCAAAGAAGTTGAGAAGCAAGTGATTAGCTGGCGGCGGGATTTGCATGAGAATCCCGAGCTCTCGAATAGAGAATTTAAAACGGCCGCAAAGATTGCCAGAATTTTGAGCAATCTGGAATTTGACAATGTACAGACTGGTGTTGCCCATACCGGTGTGGTCGGGACACTGGTTGGTGGCAAGCCTGGCCCCGTGATTGCATTGCGCGCCGACATGGACGGCTTGCCTGTTCAGGAGCAAACGGGGTTGTCGTTTGCGTCCAAAGCCACTGGTGAATACAACGGGAATCCCGTCAGTGTGATGCACGCTTGCGGGCACGATACGCACATGGCTATGTTGCTAGGTGCCGCACAGGTGCTGGCCGACAACCGGGCGGAACTTGCCGGAACAGTGAAGTTTATTTTCCAACCAGCGGAGGAAGGTCCACCTGCCGGTGAAGACGGCGGCGCCAAACTTATGATCGAAGAGGGCGTTCTGAAAGGCGCGCACGTGCCTGAAGCCATACTTGGTTTACATGCTTGGCCAGGTAAAACCGGTGCATTGTATTATCGCTCAGGCGCGCTAATGGCAGCCGCCGAGAGTCTGCTTATTACGGTTGAAGGTGTACAAACACATGGTTCGTCACCCTGGGGCGGGGTAGATCCGATTTATGTGAGCAGCCAGATAATGACCGCCTTACAAGGGATTCCTTCACGCTTTCTCGACATCACCAAAGGGCCGGCGGTGATCACGATTGGCAGTATTCATGGCGGTGTACGGGGCAATATCATTCCAGATAAAGTAGAAATGATGGGCACTATTCGCACCTTCAATAAAGAAGTACGCGAAGTACTGCACGAAAAAATGCACAAAACTATTCAAGGTATTGCCGATGCAGCTGGCGCTAAAGTAACGGTTGAAACCCATGGCTACACACCGGTCACCGGCAACGATCCAGTGCTGCTCAGAAAAATGATGCCCACCCTGCAATGGGCGGCCGGCGAAGAAAATGTGCTTGAATCGAGACTGATTACCGGCGCTGAAGATTTTTCCCGCTACCAGGAACATATCCCGGGTCTGTTCTTGATGCTGGGTACTAATGATCCCGGTGTGGCACCGGAAGACTCACCGTCAAATCATTCGCCGTTTTTCAGTCCGAATGAAGCAGCGTTGATGTCAGGCGTTCGCGCTCTGGTGGGTTTCGCCTTTGACTACGCCTCCGTAAACAAAAAGTAGTAAACCCTTATTTGATCGGTCGTCGGCCTTCAATATAATCGTCTACTAATTCGTGCATACGCTGTGTGCGGCTTTCCTGACCGGCGAGATACGCCCCTTTGTAGCCGCGTGAGCGCATACCTAATTGCTGAGGGATGAACACCGAAATATCCTGGTCAATGGTCATGCCCATGGAGTCTTCGCCGTAGGTTAATAGCTCGTGCTCTACCTCGGCGTCGCGTGCAACCATACCTACTGTTGTTGATACATCGGCTGTTTCACCTTCGGGGCAGGGGGCGTACCACCAATTGTCAAATAAACACTTCTCCGGGTCGGTGGGGTGTGGTCTGGCGCGCAGAAAGTGGAAGCCGTCCACCCAAACTGATACCGCGAAGTTTGGCATCAAAGTGTAGTGGTAGGCATCGGTTAGTTGGCTGTCATTCAGGTTTGCGAAATAATCGTAACCGCGTTCTGGCCCCAGTTTTCTTCGCGCCTTTTGCAATGCTTCGCGTGTCGCTTCACCGCGCTGCGCAAAATCATCCGGGTTCAAATCCCAATCGCGCAATATAGTCGCCAATGGTTCACCAATGACTTCATCCATAGTTTGAGATGGGCCACCATAGCCGCCCAGCATGATCATTCGGCTATGGCCTTCTTCCGTCATATCGAAACGGGTGTTTTTATAGTTGGTATCTATGCCGGAATGAATGCCCAGTTTTTCAACATTGGCGCCTTTGGGTTTGTGAACCGTGTTGACGTGATACGACTCATTGAAGTTGTCTAGTACCACTTTCCAATTGCACGGCAACACCATTGACTTGGCCGCGTAACGTTTCCATTTTTCAACGCCGTATACTTCCCAGTCGCTCCACACCGGGCCAAGATATTCCTTCAGACTCACGCAATCCGGGTCAAGGTTTATCCAGACGAAACCAGCGAACGTTTCGCACCGAACATCCGCAAGTCGCATGTGTTCACAAGGGTCGCCTTGGGGAAAATCATCTCTGTCTTGCGCGAAGTTAAGTTTGCCATCAGTGGTCCAGGCCCAGCTGTGATACGGGCAAACAAATCGTCGTACATGTCCTTTGGCCGCGCTGACCAATCGCTGCCCGCGGTGTTGGCACACGTTGTAAAACGCCTTAATGCTGCTATCTGGTTGGCGCACCATCAGAATTGATTCTGGACCCAATTCCTCCTGTTGCCAGTCTCCGGGCTCAGGCATTTCATCTTCACGACCCATTAACAACCACACCTTGGTCCACATATGTTCCCACTCTTTCTCCATGAACTCCCGCGAGGTATAGCGGTAGCCCTCGATAGAATGGCCACGTAGTTCCTGCTTTGGCCAATCGGGTAAATCAGAGGTGGATATTGTGTCGGGCATAATCAGTCTCCAGTTGAGGCGTCGGAGTGTGGGTTTGTATTGGGTAAGTGTTATTCTACAATCCTACAACATTCTGGAACGGAGTACTCGTATGTCCTTGGAAATGATTGCTGATAGACAGGCTTTACAAGACGTAATGCTGAATTATGCTGCTGCTGTGGATGAACGTGATATCGAGCGCTACCGTGCTTGTTTCGCTGAAGATGTCGAGGTGGTCGGCTTCGGTGAAAATGTGGTTAAAGGGCGTGATGTTTGGACCGACCACGTGTGGGGCGAGTTGGAAAAATACCCATTCACGCAGCATTTGCTCGGCCCTATGTTTGCTGAAATTGAAGGCGACATCGCTCAGACCCGTTCTGACGTGCAAGCATTACACGGTCTGCCGCAGACAGAAGAAGGTGGCCCGGAGCGTTTCACGTTGTGGGCAAGCTATCGCACTACAATGCATAGAATAAACGGTGAATGGAAAATTCAACGGCATGAATTGCAAATACGCGGCACAGCAATGCAATGATTAGAGCCTCGCTGTTCCTCTTAGTCGCGCTAGTCACGAATTTGATTTCTATTGGGGTGGTGCAAGCCATGGATAGCAATAAGATAGTCATCGCGCATAGAGGTGCAAGTGGTTATCTGCCCGAGCATACGCTGGAGGCTAACGCGGCGGCGCATGTGATGGGTGCTGACTACATA
>JBGCDE010000018.1:0-4963 GCA_045105115.1 Pseudomonadales bacterium
CGCTATAGCGGAAAGTTCTGCACGCCTTTCACTATTGCTCGTCATTTCAACAATGGCATCTGCAATC
The DNA here is from genome assembly GCA_045105115.1 of Pseudomonadales bacterium. GTDB lineage: Bacteria > Pseudomonadota > Gammaproteobacteria > Pseudomonadales > JAUIET01 > JAUIET01. The sequence goes on from JBGCDE010000018.1 coordinate 68, forward strand.
TGGTCGATATCATACGGATCGAAATAAATCCCTGCTTCACCGACCACCTCAGGTAACGAACCCAGCGTGCTTGAGAGCACCGGAGCACCACACGCCATTGCCTCAATAGCAGGCAAACCAAACCCTTCGGAGTAAGACGGCATAGCGGCCGCTACCGCGCTACTGTAGAGAGCAACCAGGTCATCTTCTGAAAGATAACCGGAAAAATGCACATGGCCAGATAACGAATGGCTTTCCTTCACCCTAGACTTGAGGCTTTCATAGTTGGAGTGAAAGCCGCCTCCGGCAAAATCACCCACTAACGCCAAATGTAAATCCTGACAACCCTCGTGAGAGAGCGCCTTCTCAAACCCATCGAGTAATCCGAGTAAATTTTTATGTGGCGCCAGGCCTCCTACGTAAACCAGAATTCGTGCCTCTGGAGGCAAGCCAGCGCGTTCGTGCGCAGCTTTTATAGCGAGCGGATCAGTCGTTGCCTCAAAGTGTGCACTAGGAGCACAGCCCGCGATATCTATCATCGATGCTGGCGCACCAATGTATTCGACAATTTCCTGCTTTGATGCTTCAGTTAGCGTCAATATTCTCTGGCTGTTCCAGATTGCCAGTTTTACCTTCAGACTCCACAAAAATCGATTCTTCCACTTCGGGAAAATTAGCTCTGGATAGTGCTCAGCAATGGCATCCATTACCGTCAGCATTGTGGGTAAGGATTGTGGAACTGGAAACCATGAATAGACAGCGGGAAAGTACATTAAATCCAGCTCGGTACGCGCTACACTTTTGTAAAGGGCGTACATATCCAAGGGGGAACGGCTGCTATCCGCAACCGCAGCTTCCGTAGTTGGTCTACTAGAACCTACTTCAACAATAGATACATGCGTAAAACGCGATAGATCATCGATAGGCTGATCGACAAATAGTACGTAAGAGTGATCTGTATCAAGATTAAAAAGCGCAGTGAGTAGTTCGCGTGTAAACCGCCCAAACCCTCGGTTGTTCCACCAACAGGTCGCATCAATGCCGATTTTCACGTTAGGGCGGCTCCGCTGGTGGAATAGCTAGCAGGCAATACGGGGGCTACTAACCTGCTTCCTCAACCTTATAGTAATCACGCTGTGGATCTTTCGAGCTTTTGATTTCGTGGTACTCGGCCTCGGTGTTCACATCCATGTAATCGACGTCGTAGCCAAGAATCTTGCGGCCCAATAACAAGCCCATCTCGATAGAATGGTCGGCATTGTTATAGCGGTGGGTGCCGCCGCGCCCAACAATATGCAGACCCTCAAAATCTGCCAGATAGTCATTAATCTTTTTGATATTGTCGCCATAATCCAAATCATAGACGGGGTAAGCTTGAAGCGAACGCACGATTTGAAAATCAATCACTTCGGATGAGTCAATAAACTTAAGCTTCTTTTCCAGATCTTCAGCACAGCGCCAGCCAATGTCTTCATCTGACATTTGCCAAATATGATCGCCTTTTGTACAGAAACACTCCAGCACTAACGACGTAGTAGACTGGTCAGGAATCATCGCAGGGCTCCAGTTTTTCGGCTCATGCAAACGTCCAAAGAGAATGTCCTCGTCCTGCACATACAACCAGGTATCAATCGATACACGTTCTTTACGCAGAATGATATTAACGGTGATTAGCGCTCTGAAAGACAATGCAGCCGCAGCTTGAACCACAGCCTCCGAGCAAGCAGGCTCCATTAAACGCGGCAGCACGCCTAGCGGTATGGTCGAAACAACCTTAGTCGCTCGCTCAACAAACTCGGTACCATCCTGCTTCGTACGGGTTACCTCGAAGTCATTCGGGCCATGGTATTTGATCTTGGTAATGTTTGATTCAAGGTGAAGACTGTTATCTTCACCATTGTTTAATATGTCTTCGGCCATGCGCTCAGGTATGCGCACATAACCATCACGGGGATACATGAACTCTTCGATCAGGCTTTCGTTATCTGACTTTGTCTTCAATAAAGATTCCTGAATAACCGTCCATATAGAAAGACCGGCACTGCGCTGCGAAACCCAGTCCGACGACAATTTTTCGCACGGAAGGCCCCATACCTTTTCGCTATAGCGACGGAAAAACATGTCATAAAGTTTGCCGCCAAACTGCGCAACATAAGCATCGCGCATGTTGTTAATCGACTTATTGAAAATCGAATATTGAAGCGCAGACCACAGGTACGTCACCCCGGCTTGAGCGATAGTAAAAATGCCGGCGTTTTTGATTACGTTTAAAATGCTGATTGGGTAGGTGTAATACCCACCGTCATAATAGATGCGACTAATGCGTTCTACCCAGACGATTTCATCGCCCATCAGGCGCCGGAACCAATTATTAAGGTCTTCATTTTTGGTAAACCAACGATGGCCACCGAGATCAAATTTGTAACCTTTGTAATCGTTCGTATTACAAAGCCCGCCGACGAAATCATTACGGTCTATAACGGTTACTTTTACGCCGCTGACGCTGAGCTCATGGCCGGTCGCAAGACCAGCTGGGCCAGCGCCCATAATCACAACATGTTCATTTTTATTTGTGTTTTCCATGCATTTTGCCTATCAGTGACGCATTTCTACAACTTTGTTATATACCGCGGCGAGCACCAACGCACCCGCGAACACCACAACAAACATTTGCAGTGCACCAATCAATCCGCCAAGAAAGCTGACGCTGTAACCGGGAATATAATTCGATAAAAGGGCCGCGTGCACGCTTTCGCCCGCCGTGCCCCTTAAGACTAACCAGCTGGTGGAGCAAAACAGCCCAAGTGCGGCCATTGCACCTAGCGCCGTGCCTAAACTCACGCCATGCAAGCGCAAAATTGAGGGCTTTAAAACAGGATTGTCGGAGGGCGTACTGGTGAGCAATAAATCTGCAATTCGCGTACCCAGTACTCGGCCGTAGAGTCTGTAGCTCAGCGAAAAGAATACCGAGGCGTACACAAACCCCCAGAAAGCGCCAAGCCAGGCGCCAACGGGTGACACGGAGTAGCCGGGGAAAAAAACGGCAAGAAGGCCCAGATAGTTACCGGATTGATCTCCCCATTTTGCCAATGACGCAACGGTGGCGAAATACAAAATACCCGCCGATAACACTCCGCCCGTTATGCCAAGCATCAATGAGTTGAAGCGTATTGCCGCATAGAGAAGCTTTAGATTGATGCCGTGAACGTTCTGGTTAGCTGCTTGCATTGTGTGGTAGTTCCCCATGATTAATCTTCCTCAGTCTGCCAACTCAGCAGAACTGATAAGCATCACTCCTAGCGCTACATAGTGCGTTATATTCCAAAACGCTGCCGCAGCAAACCCACAAGCCGCGCCACCCAGGAAACCATAGAAAGCCCCCACGAATGCGCCGCCCCAACTTACCGAGTAGCCGGGCAGGTAGTCTGCTAAAGCACTTAAATGGGGCCCGACGGGGTAATCCGCGGGTACTTCTTGCACTAGTAGGATAGTGGTGGCCAGAAATAGCATGAGCGAGCATAAAACGCCCCCCGCTACCGCAAATGCCGCAACATCCATTTTCGCAAACACTGCTGACAGTATTTCGTGGTCTCTAACCTGCCGACTCATGGGAGCTCCGCTTACTTTATTATGATTACTACTGTAGTATAAAAATTCACCGATAGCGAACGTTTTCCTTTTAAGAAACCTACGCAAATCACTGAATTCATACGCTTTTTACTACTACATGAAGCTTCATTTTTGGCACTTTTTGAAGCGTTGTCAGAGCAGTCAGGGGGCCGAAAACCTTTTGTTTTACAGCTGACAGGGACAATGACATATTAGCTTTGTAAAAAGAAGCGCCTGGCATCGTTCGTGAGAGTTAGTGCCCATTATTAAAATAATATTGTGAAGCAATTCACGCCAAGTACCTAATATATATAGGCTTTTGCCTTGAGGATTGCCCTGAATGACCGATAGCCCTGCGAATGCCTACGACACGCCGCGTGCGCGCTACTATGCCCTCTTTCTCTTAACCATTGTTTACGCCTTCAATTTCATCGACAGGCAACTCCTGGCGATTCTGCAAGAATCCATCAAAGGCGATCTCGGCTTATCTGACAGCCAATTGGGACTCCTTGCCGGCTTCGCTTTTGCGCTTTTTTACGTCACCGCAGGTATCCCCATTGCACGCTGGGCGGATCATTCCAATCGGCGCAACATTGTGGCCGCTTCGGTGTTTCCCTGGAGCTTCATGACAGCCATCAGCGGTTCGGTGCAGAACTATGTGCAGCTATTACTCGCGCGCATCGGTGTCGGCATCGGTGAAGCCGGCGGCTCCCCTCCTTCGCATTCCATCATTTCCGATATTTTCCCGCCTGAAAAACGGGCGAGTGCTCTCGGATTGTATTCAACAGGTGTCAACATCGGCATCCTGTTTGGCTTCCTGCTGGGTGGCTGGATCAATGAATACTTTGGCTGGCGGACAGCTTTTCTGGTCGTCGGCGCACCCGGAATTCTGCTGGCCGTACTTGTTCGCTTCACGCTAGCAGAGCCCATACGTGGCCTATCTGAAAACAAACAACACGAAGTAGAAGCAGATAGCACACCGTTTCTTGGCGTGATGAAGCTCCTTTGGAGCAGGCGCTCTTTTCGCCACATGGCATTGGCTGGAGCACTTAACGCATTCGCAGGCTATAGCACAGCGAGCTGGACTGCATCCTTCATGATTAGAAGCTATGACATGGCCACCGGCGAACTAGGCACCTGGTTAGCCTTCACCAGCGGCGTGTGCGGCGCTATTGGCGTATTCTGCGGAGGACTCATCGCAGATAAACTTGGTGCTCGCGACCAGCGCTGGTACATGTGGGTTCCCGGTATAGCGGGTGTGATCTCAATTCCATTTGTCGCAATGGTCTACATCGTTAACGGCCCCTA
>JBGCDE010000019.1:0-44829 GCA_045105115.1 Pseudomonadales bacterium
AGAGGGTGGTGGGGTTGTTGAGAAAGGTCAGACAATAGCAACAATCGAGTAGGGGGTTCGATCGACATGGCATCAATTCGACTGTCTTGTGCTGGCGGAAAAAAAAAAAAAAAAATGCAGGCAAGCTTGCAGGAAGCGGCGCAGTTATCGTACCACGCTGAATTTGTTGCCGATGAACTGATCAGTGCACGAACTGCGTGGAAGAACAGCGGTCAGAAAGCTGGCTATGAGGATTTTTTCATCCTTACGCTGTGCAAGGTTTTAAAAGACTTTCCCGAATTCAATGGCGTAGTTGCTGAAAATACGGCCGAATTGTCAGATGCTGCTAACGTCAGCATCGCGATTTCCAGCCCTAACGGCCTAGTCGCACCTACCTTGTTTGATGCCGACAGCAAAGACTTGTTAGAGATTGGTGCAGGCCGACAAGATTTGGTTGAGCGGGCGTCTGCGGGCAAACTTACTGTGAAAGAAATGGTCGGTGGCTCAATCACCATCAGTAATTTGGGTTTTACCCGTATCCAGTATTTCACACCAATCATTAACACACCGCAGTTAGCCATCATAGGTATTGGCAGAATTGAGAAGCGCCCAGCGGTGGACGAGCATGATCAGATTGTTGTTCGATCTTATATGGGCTTGTCACTCACTGCCGATCATCGCTTTCTCGACGGTGAACCCGCCGGCCGATTCCTGACGGCACTGTGCGAGGCCTTAGAGCAACCACACCCTGCACCATAGTACGTTCGAGACTTTGCTTTCGTGAACTGGACTGTTCGAGACCTCAGTCACCCTCAAGAATTGCCTAGTGCTGAGTCACTGCTGCAGACTGAGCAGACAATTTCTGTGCCTGCTGGTAGCAGCGGTATAGTGTTTGCCTGGCGGTCAAGGCGTTGTTTGGTGGTGAGCCAGATGGATGCAAAGCTGCCAAGGTTTGAACAGGCATGCGAAGCCATGGAACAAGCGGGCTGGCCAATCGTTAAAAGATCATCTGGCGGTGCTGCGTTTCCGCAAGGACCCGGAGTGTTGAACCTATCAGTGATTACCGAAGAAAACGCTGACACGGCTGGCAATATTGAACAAGGTTATCGATGGTTCTGTTCCGCGTGTCAAAACGGCTTGAGCGAGCTTGGGCTGGCTTCAGATACTGGTTCAGTCCCCGGTTCTTTTTGTGACGGGCGTTATAACCTCATCGTGCAGGGAAAAAAAATTGCGGGCACGTCGCAACGGTGGTCTCGGCGTGACGGGCGGGTAAGAAAGCTCTTTCACTGCGGATTTTTGCTGAACATAGACAAAGTTGCCGTATGCGACGCCGTAAACACTTTTTACTCACAAGCGGGGCAACCGCTTACAGTGCCTGTTGTGTCTTCAGCCGCATCAAATCTCTCTGAGTTGATTATCGATTACGACCCCAACAAAGTGTTACACGCACTTATTGAATCAATGACAACGCCCGCTAGCTTGGGTTAGCATTACCTCCATAAGCCTAAACGAAAGGAATACCGCAATGAAAATTTTTGAATCTGTAGGGCCCAACCCACGTATTGTTCGCATGTTCCTTATGGAAAAGGGAGTGGAGTTAGAATCTACTGAAATCGATATTATTGCGGGCGAGAACCGGCAAGCTGATTTTCTTGCAAAGAACCCAACTGGACAAACGCCAGCGCTGCAACTCGATAGCGGTGAGTTCATTACCGAGATTACGGCGATCTGTGAGTATCTGGAAGAGGTGCACCCGTCACCGCCACTGATTGGCGAAACCGCTGAGCAGCGGGCTGAAACCCGGATGTGGGTTCGACGTATGGACTTAAATATTTTTGAGCCATTGCTGAACGGCTTTCGTTTTTCAGAAGGTCTTCCCTTGTTTGGTTCACGAGTACATTGCATTCCTCAAGCCGCTGATGATTTGAAGGCAACGGCGCAGGAACATTTGGCCTGGATTGATACTGTGTTGGCTGACAGAACCTACGTGGCTGGTGAGCGATTCACTTTGGCCGATATCATGTTGTACGTGATGGTTGAATTTGGATTTCGCCAGGGCCAAGGCTTTGATCACGACAAGATGCCTAATCTCGCGGCTTGGGAGCAGCGCATGCTTGAGCGACCAACCACGGTTGCCGCGGCCCACCCAGACGAGCTGGACTAGTTATCGGTGCTTGTTCAGGCGGCTTGAGATTCGCTGGCAGAATCTGCCCATTGCATCGCGTTTACGGCCATTGTGCCGATATCTGCGATTTGCGTTGTTGTAGATTGGGGCGCTTCTGTATTTTCCAGTCCATTAACAGCTAATGAAAGAACGTCGCCTAAAGGACCAGACCGTTCTTGCAGGGCAAGGCGAACGGAATCCACAAACGGTAGTGACGACACTACTTCGTCCATGGACCGATCGAGCATAGTATCCAGTAAGGAAAATAGACCCACTGTAAAGGCGGCCTGAGGGTCAACGCCTGGAATATTTTCTGCAAGCAGCTGGCACAGTTTTGCTCTGCTTAAGGCCAGGTTGAGTAATGCTTCTGGCTTGTCGTCCATTTCGCTCATGGCCATAACGGTTAGCCAGCTCTTCAATGTGTCCATGCCGAGGTAAATAACCGCCTGGTGTATATTTTCCACTCGCCTTGGCAAACCGGTGATGGGCGAATTGATAAACTTCAAGACCTTCATACTCAGTGCCACGTCGGCTCCGACCATTTCCGAGAGCGAGCTGATCGTAGCATTGGGTTCATTAATTCGTGCGAGTAACTCAACCAGTCCTAACTTGTTGACTGGCACGCGTTTACCGCTGATCACTCTGGGTTTGGCAAAGAAATACCCTTGATAGTAATCGAAATTTAGTTCCTTTAATTCGTCGTATTCATCTTGTGTTTCGATGCGCTCAGCAAGTGTTAGCTTGCCAAGGCTTTGCATCATTTCAACTTGTTCTTTGAGTGCGCTTCGGTCGAGTTGCGTAATATCGAATTTTACGATGGCGGCTTCGTCTATCAATGGTCGCCATTGTTCGCTGAAAATGAAGTCGTCTAACGCAAGCGTGTAACCGGCGGCGTTTAGTTCGCGTACTCGGTCAATAAGTTTCTGATCTATTTCTACGTCTTCCAGAATTTCCAAAACGACTTGCTTGGGTGGAAAGCTGATCATTTCCGGGTCGACCAGAAAGTCGTAAGGCATATTGATAAAAGCGGGGCGATTACCAACCAGCTTTTCTATGCCTATCTCGGTGAAGGTGTTGATGATGACGGTGGATGTGGCTTTGGCGCCATCAAAGAAGCTGGCTGAATTTTGTTCGCTTGATCGGAACAGCAATTCGTAAGCGTATACATCCATATTGCAGTCAAATATTGGCTGCCGGCCAATATAAAATTCAGACATGCATAATCCTTTGCAAGTGCTTGTGGGTAGCACTTAAGTATAGTGGTTTTGGCTGACTTGCTTGCTTGAATTGTAAATGGCTCGATGCTTTCGATTTGAGCCTGAATCGAACTCCGTAGGCTCTTTCTTGTCCGGCACCAAAGCGAGTGTCGGCCAGCGGAACACGCCGTAAACCCATCCATGGGGGCTTGATTTTCGACTTCCTGTCTCAAACGGTCCCTCTAGCCAGCACTCACTTTGTCGCTTAAGTGCCAGAATCTTGACTTGGTAGTGTAAGTGCCAGAGACGTACCGCTCGTCCTTTTTTTTAAGGCGTATACCAAATAGGCGAGGTATAAGCTCGTTCCTGAATCTCTGCAGGCACATCATCCGGCAGGTCTTTTTTATAGCGCACCGCGTCATAAGTTGTCCAACGTGGCGTGGGTATTTCGATCACTCTGGCGTAATAGAATGCGCGCTGAGCGCCGTTAAACTCTGGGTCTGTCCACTGCGTGCTCAACTGTTTGGCGCCAATGCTGTTTTCATAGCTGGCCGTGTCTGTGTCTACGGTTGAATCGAGTACTGGGATAACACCATCGGCATTCGGTGCGCGATCATCTGAAACGGCAACGTCGTAAACCTTTTCAAACGTTTTGCCTTGCTCAGACCAGCCTTTGATTATCTGGATGCGGTCCAGGTTGCCGCCTTCCGGGTCTTTCATTGCACTGACTAAAAAGGTGGGCGCAGTCTCGCCATTGGGTGTGAGTTCCCCGCCCATGGGAACGCCGTTCTTATAGCCTTCGGCAACCATTGCATCGGCGGCTCCTGCGTTGTCAGCGAAGTTCCAACCGCCAAAAAAGCGAACCGTTATACGCGGGCCTGTGGTGGCGTACACTTCACGGCGCTCAAGGCTGTCGTACAGTGACTCTCGTGTGTTTTGATCGGCCCAAACTGCAACATAACCTGATGAGGTGAGTAGGCGGTTTTCCCAGAGGGTTCCGCCCATTTTATTGGTAAGTCGATCAGCCGAGGGTTCTGAATCCGGGAACTTGCCAAAGTAGTTGTTATCGTCTGCGGTTGCAAACGTTGTGTGTGAATCAGTGCTGCCGATCATGCCGAATTGATACGGATTTGCGCCGAGTTTATCAGCCAGTTTCAATCCTACTTTTAGGGCGGGACGTGCGTAGGCGTGGGTGAAGGCGGCAACTTTCTCTTCGTCCTTCAGCACATTCATACCAATGTCTGTTTTGTCCCAGTTTTCGAAGTCTGCGAAGGCATCATCGGGTGACACCATTGGGTGAGTTTCAGAGTCGCCTTTAACCTGGGTCATTTCTACAATGGGTTCCCAGCGCGCTCGGCGTTGTGCGTAGTCAAGATCCAGGGCATTTCCGGCAAGATCTACTTCGTCAAACATCATGCCAGCAGACAGGTTGCCGTTATGGGGAATAGACATTACCGAACCTTGTGTTTTGCGCTCGTATTCGTCGAGATAGGCCCACAACTTTTCGGGGTTAGTGCTGTCCAGCGCTGAAAACGGTTTGATCTGACTGGTTTTGTCAGCGCCATCACGGAACAAAATATTGCGGTGTAAGTTACGGCCGTCAATCATGGACGTCCATTCATAGCCTATGAACGCAGTGAACTCTCCCGGCTTGTTATAGCGGTCTGCGGCGGCGTTGGCGCCAGCCCAAACATCACTCACAAAAGACTCTGGTACGTAGCCGGCATCCAGAGCATCGCGACCATTAATGTACGTTGTAAATTCGTTGATGACGCCGCGTATATCGCCTTCAGCAATTAGGTCATTCCAGCGTTTGCCCAGCGAGCTACCAAGTAGCTCTGGTTTCTGCAATTTAATGCCTTCGAGAATACCCATAAACTCGGCGTGGTCAGACACCAGCAGAAAATCGAGAGGGCGGGTGAGTTTTGCTTCTACGCCTGTGCGGCCCTGAATAGCTTCGCCACTGGCAAAGCGAAAGGCGTCGTCGGCGGTTAAGTTGTCGTTGCCAAATGCAAACGAGTCGAATGAGGTGCGCGAATGTACGTGCAGATCGCCCCAATAGACTTGAGTACCGTTATCTGTAGTTGCGGCAGCTTGCTCAGTTACAGGTTCGATCGCTTGTGTAGCGGCGGGTTCATTCGCTTGTTTTTCACCACACGCGGCAACAAACAATGCGCTGCCTACTATCATCGCGAGACTTTTTGTGGAGCTGCTGTTTATCTTCATAGTGTGCTTCCGCTGTGTTTTGGTGTTGTCGGGCGTTATCGGTTTAACTGCCAGCCAGTGGTGAAATTTTTACCGGAATATTGCTCATGCGCGGTATTCCCGTATACGGGTCAAAGTTTTCGGTATTGTTGGTTAGGCGGCCAATATTGCTGCCCTCAACGAATGGGTCGGTGTCGTCACCAGGGGCAGTGCCCCAGGCATGAGACATAGATATAACACCGCGGCGAAGCTCACTTGCTGTTTCAACAATACCGGTAATATGGCTTCTGTTGCTCTCGATTCGTATTGTGTCGCCGTCCTTTAGCGAATTTTCGAGCATGTCTTCAGGGTTCATATACGCGGGGTTGTACGGGTAACGCTCACGCAGTGGCGCGTTTCGAAACATTGAAGAGTTGTGCATGTCATACAGTCTTCGGCTTACCATGCGGAATGGCCACTCAGGTGTTTTTTCTTTTATCGAATTGCCGACTTGAACAAGTTCGCTCATCATCGTTGTATTGCCAACATTAAGGCGACCAATGTGATCATCAGGCTTTGGGCTGACGACGGCGGTGCGCTCAGGGAACAATTCGCCATCGGCTTGTTGTTTGACTCGCTCGTAAGGCACGGGCGCGTCTTTCAACATTAAGGTCCATAGTTCTTCGCTACTGGATGCTTGCTGCATATCCAGATCAGATCCATTTTCTATCGCCATTGTGGGGTCGAGATAGGCGATGGAGGGAACTCGCAGAGGCAAACCAAGCCGTTGGCCTAGTCCATAGAAAAACGACCAGTCATCAATTACATCTGACCCTTCTGGTGGGCTGACCAGTGGCTCGCAGTATTGGCCATAGGGTTGTGTGAACCCCCAGCCAGGAATGCCTGATAAGGAGTCCTGCAAAACTGAATTGGAACTTTGCTCCAGGAACAGCGTAGGTGCGATCACATAGTCTGACATTTTAGACGTGGCGCCCATGTAGGGGTCAATACTGACTAGCAGTTCAAGTTCTTCCAGGGCTTCATGAGTGCGCAATTGATCCGGCCAGGCAAGCATTGGGTTGCCGCCTATATTGATCAGTGCTTTGATCTGGCCTTTGCCAGGCAAGAGAATTTCTTCGGCCAACGCAGCGGTTGGCATACCGGTCACGTTTTCGCCAAGCCCGCGTACGCGCAGTGACTTACCAAACCCCCAAGCCTCACCCGGGGGCACTGCAGCTCCAATTGCCGCATTACTGTGCACCAATACACCTGTGTTTGGAACGGTGTCGCCAACTTGTCGCCAATGGCCGCAAATACTCATCAGTGACAGGGCGAGGTATTCTGATAAGTTGCCATGTCCTGCCATATTAGGGCCGGTACCGAGGGTGGCGATGCCACGGCGGGCGCTGGCGTAACACTTGGCCAATTCGCGCAGCGCGTCGGCGTCTACATCGGCAAGCTCGGCAACAGTGTCAACATCAAATGGGGCAACTGCTGCGGTCAGCTCTTGCAGACCATCTACATTGTCACGAATGAAGGATTCATCTACCCAGTTTTGATCAATGATTTGCTTGATCAGGCAGGCCAATATGGCGCTGTCCATTCCAGGTTTTGCTGGCAAATGTATGTCAGCACGTTTTGCCAATTCGGATTTTCTGGGGTCTACGGTCAGAATCTTCATACCGCGTTTCTTGGCCACGGTAAAACCATTCGCGGGTGCCACCGGCCCAAGCATCGATACGATTGGGTTGGCGCCGAGAGACAACCACACATCGACTTCTTCAAGCCCAGGAGAACCTGCCAACCAGGCACCGTGCAAGGTCAGGCTGACAAATTTACCCGGCTGGTCGATGCTGACGCTGGTGAATATCATTGGTGAATTCAGCGCGGCCATCAGTGCCTTACTGAGTACTGTGGTCTGCTGATTATTGAAACCGTGTGTGCCTATGTAGATGGCCACTGACTCCGGACCGTGTTCAGCCACAATTCGCTCAATTTTTTCGGCAATTTCATCCATCGCCTGATCTGAAGAAATCGCTGAATGGCCATCACCGTCGCGCTTCATCGAACTTTGTAGACGGGTATCGTCACTCATCAAATCAATTATTTGTCGCCCTTTTGCGCACATAAAGCCGTTGTAGACTGGGTGATCTTTAACACCGCTAACCTTTATGGGAACTCCGTTTTCCATCTCCACATGCATGGGGCATAGGGCATGACAAACACGGCAAATAGTAGACTTTGTTTCGTTTTTCACAGGCATCTTATGTTATTACTTGTTTGCAGCAAGTATGCCGCATCCAGTGGCTAATGTCATGCTTGCTGCATCGCTTCGGTTCCGGGCTCACCGCTTTCTCATTAATGCACTGAATTGCTGGAATACCTTGTGCAAGCGAGCGAGTAATATAAGCATTGCGCTGCCAGCGCAGTTTCGTCCCTTCTCTTTGTTACAAGATTCTTATGCGCAAAACCAAAATTATCTGCACTATCGGCCCGGCAACTGAGTCGTTTGATCGACTGGAGGAGCTCGCTAATGCTGGAATGAACGTGGCGCGCTTGAACATGTCGCACGGCGATCACGAATCGCATGCGCGCATCATAAAGGCGATTCGCACTTTGAACCGAAAGGTACATCACCCGATTGCCATTCTTGTTGACACGCAAGGCCCGGAAATTCGCACAGGCTCAGTCAGCAACGAACTGAATCTAAGCAAAGGGGATGTAATCAGTGTATCTGTTCGTGGGGAGGAGGACGTAGAAGCCAGTTCCATACACATCAACTATGCTGACCTGATCCAGGACGTAGCCATAGGTGACCGCATCACCGTAGACAACGGCTTGATCAATCTTGAAGTGTTGAGCAAAGAAGACCTGCAGATGCAATGTCGCGTACTCGACGGCGGTATGCTGGGTAGCAAACGCCATGTGAATTTACCCGGGGTGAGAGTCAACCTTCCTGGCATTACCGAAAAGGACAAACGCGATATTTTATTCGCGATAGAGCAAGAGATTGATTTCATTGCACTGTCATTCGTGCGCGACACCAAAGACATAGATGAACTGCGTGAACTGCTTGGTGATAAAGCCGAGAAGATAAAAGTTATTGCCAAGATTGAAGATCAGGAAGGCGTTAATAACCTGGAGTCAATTGTTGATAGTGCCGATGGTGTGATGGTTGCACGCGGTGATTTGGGTGTTGAAATTCCAATCGAAAAATTGCCTCGTGTGCAACGCCGTATCATTCGCAGTTGCGCGCAAAAAGGTAAACGTGTAATCGTTGCAACCCATATGCTTGAATCCATGATTGAAAACCCGATACCGACACGAGCAGAAGTAACCGATGTAGCCAATGCGGTGTACGAAGAGTCTGATGCGATTATGTTGTCGGGTGAAACAACCATTGGAAAACACCCAATCAAATGCGTTGAAATTCTTGATCGCATCGCGCGCTCCATTGAAAACAGCCGCGGCCTACGTTTCACCGATGATCTTGCGTTGGATAATGAAAAACAAGAGATCGCATCCGCAGCGGTGAGACTTGCGGAATCAATTCAGGCAAAAGCGATTGTAGTTCCGACCCGACGCGGGCGAATGGCAAACTACGTAACCAACTGTCACCCACAAACACCAATCATTTGCGCCTTTACCAATGACAGTCGCACCAGGCGCCAGCTAGTGTTGAACCGGAATTTGCTGAGCTACCGCATACAATTCAGCTCTTATCCTGAGAAAACGCTGAGTACCGCCGCTGCAATTCTTGTTGAACGCGAAGAGTTTGTGCCTGAAGACCGTGTGGTGATCATATCCGATGCATTAGCTGGAAGCGGTATTGATGCGATTCAAATTAGAAGGCTTAGCGATTTGTTGCCTGATTGACTAGAACACATTTTTCTTAATGTGCTCTAAAACGCCGCCAAGCCAGTAATAGCCCGCCCCAAAATCAAGGCATGGATATCGTGAGTTCCCTCATACGTATTCACGGTCTCCAAATTCAACATATGTCGCATCACAGGGTATTCGTCAGAAATGCCATTACCACCAAGCATGTCACGCGCAGTGCGGGCAATATCCAAAGCCTTACCGCAGGAATTACGTTTGATCATTGAAATGGTTTCTGGCGCGAGTTGATTATTATCGCGTAAGCGACCGGCCTGTAGGCAGGCTTGTAAGCCAATAAAAATCTCGGTTTGCATATCGGCCAATTTTTTCTGAATCAGCTGATTGGCCGCAATCGGCTTACCGAATTGCGTGCGTTCAATCGTGTAGTCGCGTGCTGTACGCCAGCACGATTCGGCGGCTCCTAGTGCGCCCCAGGAAATACCATAACGCGCGTTGCTCAGGCAGCCCATAGGGCCCTTCAAGCCTGACACATTAGGTAGCAAATTTTCTTCAGGTACTTCTACGTCTTCCATCACGATCTGGCCGGTGGTGGAGGCACGCAAGCTTAGTTTGCCTTCAATTTTAGGAGCGGAAAGCCCCTTCATGCCTTTTTCTAAAACAAAGCCACGAATATTGTCATTGTCATCGCGCAGTTTCGCCCATACAACAAATACATCGGCAAACGGTGAATTTGAAATCCACATTTTTGCGCCGTTAAGTAGGTAGCCTGAATCGGTTTTCTTGGCATTGGTGATCATGCTGCCGGGGTCGGAACCGTGGTCTGGCTCGGTTAAGCCGAAGCAACCAATCCATTCGCCAGTGGCCAGCTTTGGCAAGTACTTTTCGCGCTGTGCTTCTGAGCCGTAAGCGTGTATCGGATACATAACCAGGCTGGACTGTACCGACATCATTGATCGATAACCGGAATCCACCATCTCAACGGCGCGCGCTGCCAAGCCATAACTGACGTAACCCAAGCCTGCACAGCCGTAACCTTCAATGGTTGGGCCTAGTAAGCCAAGCTCGCCCATTTCACGGAAAATATTGAGATCGGTACTTTCATCACGAAACGCTTCGCGTACTCGTGGCGCCAGTTTGTCTTCAGCGTACGCTTTGGCGGTATCTCTTACCAAGCGTTCTTCTTCGGTAAGCTGCTGTTCCAGTTGAAAAGGGTCTTCCCAATTGATTTTGGGCCATGAAGGTGAGCTCATATTCTTTCCTTTGTGTTTCTATGCCGCTGTGGCAGTAGTAGTCGGCAAGGCTTTGCTAAATGCTTCGTTGCTGTCGTCGGCAAGTGCGGCCGCTAACAGTTGTGCTATTTCGTCGGGGTTGCTGGTTTGCGTGCGATTGGCATGGTCCACTATTTGCTGAGTTTGCTCGCTGGTCCGGTGACGTGTGTCGCCATAACCTTTCACCAGTCTTCCACACTTTGCAATTTCTATCGCCACGCGAACATCACGTTTTGCGGCGGCCTTAATCGCGTCGAGCCAGCTATTTATCATGTTATGTTCGTGTTGATAGCCCAAACTTCCGCGGCGGAACTTGCGCATACCCGCCAGCAGTTTCAGTGCTAGAAAAATACTGATGGTGTTGGTGCGAAGCTTTTTACCACCAGAGAAGGCCGTCAGTATTTTGTAGCCAAGCTTGCTGGCCAGTACTTTTGCGCCAATGCCAGCCGGCATAATCGCGCACATTTCTTCGGGCCGTGGTTTGAAGTACTCAGTGACGTACATGATGTTTGATTCAGTAGCGCCTACTTCTTCGCGGATGCTGCTCATCCTTGACTCTCGAAGCTTTAATTGCGCAACGCGAGGTACGTCTTCAAAGCTCATCCATAATGCGAGATACCGAGCGCTTAGCTCTGTTAGTTCGCTGTCGTTTGTTCCATCGTCCAGCTCAGCCATTATTTGGAGGTGACTAAGATACTCTTTGGCGTAGTCAGCATCTTGATAGTCACAGAGTTTGTTCACGCCGTTTACCGCTGTTTCTCTGGCGCTGTTGGGCAAGCGTGCGATAGGGTCAGCGAAGCTGCTGTCGTTCAATGCAGCCAATGGCGCGGGTGAGGCGGCCTCAGGTTCAAATATTTGAACATCACCGGATTGTGCTTTCTCAAAACCAGCATTGAATGCGGCTTGACTGGTGTTAACTGCTTTGCCGGAAGCGGCAATCGCATCCAGAAAGCTCTGTTTCGAAAATGGCAGACTGCCTGAGCCAGCCAAGGCTCCAAGCATTACTGAGCTAATCACTGATTTATGCTGGTCAGCAACGGACTGCATATCAAAGGCAATCAGGTCTTTGGCGTACTGCTTGGAAAGATCGAGTAGCAGTTCTGGTTCAATGGTACCGTCTGCCAAGTCAATTTTTTCTGTAATGCTGTACACGCGATTGCTTGACGTAATCAACGCCGTTTTATCTTTTGAGATAAAACCACGTTGCAACATGCGACCGGCTTCGGCAATCTCGGAACAAATCGCAATGTCTATGTCGCCGGGAGATGGAAACAGTGAAAGAACTGGGTCGGCTGCCGATGCATCGTCACGAGGTATCAGCTCAATATAATAAATCGTTGCACCGGTACGTTGTGCAACACCAGCTAGCGAGGTCGTCTGCGCTCGCCATCCATTTGATTCGGCAACCTCGATCAACCAATTAGTAAATACGGCGCCGCCCTGACCGCCGAGAGCCGCCGCTACAATATTGATCGACTTTTGTGATTCGTTCATCAGCTTAACCAGCCAATAACGGTTTGACGAACATTCCACATCAACTTATCAAATGTCGATGGGTTGTGAATAACATCGACTCTTGAGAAAGAAGGGCATAGTACGGCCGCGTGGGCATTGCTGCCGCATACACCACAACCAACACAGCTGTTGTCAACGTAAGACACAGGGTCTTCGCGCAGCGGGTCGGGGTTGTCTTTGATGGTGAGCGAGGGGCAACCCGAAATTCGGATACAGGCATGGTCGCCGGTGCAGGTTTGGCTGTCTATGTAGAAGCGAGCTTTCACGGTTCGCTGGCCATCATTAATGGCTTTCTTCATCAAGGGCTTCACGCGACGTTGCTTATTCAGCATGCATTCGCCTTCGGCGATAATCACTTTGAGACCAGCTTGCTCTGTAGTTAAAGCATCGCGCAGCGTTTGCTTCATGTCTTCTATGTTATAGGTGCTAATGGTTCTTAGCCATTCAACGCCTGTGCCACGGCAAGCATTCTCAATTGATTGTGACTGCTCACGCTCCAGTTTTTCTACGTCCATGGTGGTTGCAATCAAATTGGCATTCATCATCGACGGTATATCCTGGCCGCCTGTGGCCGCGGAATAGCCGTTATTGATGATGATCAGCACGCCGTCGTGTTTATTAAACACCGCACTGGCTACACCTGTTGCCAGTCCGTTATGCCAGAAACCGCCGTCGCCCATTATGCTGATCGACTTATGAGGTAAGGCAGCACGAACACCTGAGGAGCTTGCCAAAGACAAGCCATAGCCCATTATCGTATTGCCGAGATCAAATGGTGGGAGTGTGGCAAAGGAATGGCAGCCAATATCCGAGCTGATATGAAACGGTCCCAATTCATCCTGTACTTGTTTGAGCGCACTGAACAGCGGCCTTTCCGGGCAGCCGGTACACAAACCGGACGGACGGGGCGGCACGTTCTTAAGGAGCAGGTCGAATGCTTCGTCATCAAGCGGGGTGCCCAGGGCTTCAATATCATCGATAGACAATGGCAAAGACAGCGAGCTGTCGGCAGCGGCTAAAAACCTCGTCAAACCTTGCAGCACTACATGTCCGGTGTACTCGCCCGCGCGCGGCAATAAGTTTTTGCCATATATCTTCGTCTGAATATCCAGCTGGCGTAGCATGGTATTGATTTCTGGTTCGATGTAAGCCGGCTGACCTTCTTCAAGCAATAGCACATGCTGCTTGCTCTTGCAGAAGTCAATGACCTCATCGGGTACCAATGGGTAAGCTACATTTAGTACATAAATAGGAATGTCAGTATTGCCGTAGCAGTCGGCCAGACCTTGTCGTTCCAGGGCGCGAATGATGGTGTTATAAATACCACCGCATGTAATGATACCAAGCTGCTCATGCTTGCCTTCAAACCACTCGTTTAGCCGATTGCTTTTAATAAAATCCACGGCGGCTGGCCAGCGCTCAGCTATTTTTTCCTGTTCCTGATCGTAAACGTTAGGCGGTAGAATAATTTTTTCGGGTTCTCTCTGTGGACTTACAGGGTTCAGCGCGCTGTACTCTGGCGCCACATTATCTTTTGCCACAAACTCGCCTGTTACGTGGCAACCGCGAATACGCATCATATAAAAGATAGGCGTGTTACTGGCTTCTGAAAGCTGGAAGCTCTTTTCTATCATGTCGACTATGCTGGGCAGATTAGGCCGCGGATCAACCAGCCACATCTGTGCCTTCATCGCAAAGGCGTAGGTGCGCTCCTGCATGATGCTAGAGCCTTCGCCATAGTCTTCACCCACAATAACCAGCGAGCCTCCAGTAACGCCGGATGATGCCAGATTAGACAAGGCATCTGAGGCAACATTGGTGCCCACGGTCGACTTCCAAGTGACAGCACCGCGAAGCGGGTAGTTAACAGACGCGCTTAGCATGGCTGCTGCGGTGGCTTCGCTGCCATTCGCTTCAAAGTGCACGCCAAGCTCGCCCAGAATGTCCTGGGCGTCATTTAATACGTCCATCAAATGAGATATTGGCGAGCCCTGGTAACCACCCACATAGGCAACACCCGATTGCAACAGGCCTTTTGTTATGGCCAGTATGCCCTCGCCAGTAAACACATCGCCGTTACCGGCGTGCAGTTTTAATACCTCTTGTTTGAACGAACGCTCAGCCACTGTCGATCTATCCTGTTACCAAAGCCAGCACGCGGGCAGGACTTCCGGAGCCATCTTTGATCTTCAACGGTGGTGCGATAACCACGGCGCCCTTAGGGGGCAGCTGATCAAGGTTTTGCAAACCGGCCAAGCCACACTTGTTGGCACCATGCATAAGGTTGTGACAAGGAAACATAGGTTCCTGTCCCGACGCCTGACCAGAATCTGTACCAACTGTTTCAACACCTACACCCAGCACATTTCGTTCTTCTGCTAGAAATATTACGGTTTCAGGTTCCCAACCCGGTGTGTGTCCACCGTCTTCCTGCATATTAAGATACTCTTCATTGCTGGTCTTCTTCGACCAATCACTGCGATACAACACCCAGGAACCGGCTTCAATTTCACCGTGCTCGGCTTCCCATGCTTTAACAAAATCAACAGTCATCAGGAAATCAGGGTCAGCCGCAGATTCAGCTGACGCGTCAATGACACAAGCCGGTCCGATGAAGTTTTCAACAGCGAGAGTGTCAGTGGCGTGATTTTCGTGGTCTTTACCCGTCACCCAGTGAATAGGCGCGTCAAAGTGGGTGCCGGTGTGCTCACCACATTTGAAGTTGTTCCAGTACCAGGCGGGGCCTTTTTCGTTATAACGAGAGATTTCTTCAATATGAAACGGCCATGAAACGCCCCAGCCAAACTCGGTGGGCAGTTGCAGCGTAGGCGTATTCGGCTCCAAAGTTGCCGTTAGATCAATAATCTTGATACCGCCATTAGCGATACCCTGAACCAGGTCAAGCAGTGCTGTGTCGCTCATAAGAGCCTCCAATATTATGTGTTTTGGCATGTATTGCCGGAGTGGCTTCTGCTGGATTATATTTTAAACTTAAAATATAATCCAGAGCGTCACATCACTCATGATATAGGAAGCCAGATGCACACATCGATACTGCCGGAAGGATGGGTGCTGCCCAAAGGGTATGCCAATGGTGTATTGGCCGAGCCTGGTCGCACTTTATACATCGGTGGGCAAGTTGGCTGGAACGGGCAGGCGCAGTTCGAAACTGACGACTTTGTCGGTCAGGTAAAGCAAGCTCTTCAGAATGTACGCGATGTGCTGGAGGCGGCTAGTGGTGGCCCAGAGCATATGGTTCGCATGACCTGGTATATCACTAGCAAGACCGACTACACCAGCAATTTAAAAGGGATCGGCCAAGCCTACCGCGAGGTAATGGGCAAGAATTTCCCGTCCATGAGCGTTGTACAAGTGGTCGCCTTGGTGGAAGATCGGGCTAAAGTTGAAATCGAAGTTACGGCGGTACTGTAATCGAAATGTTGCCAGAGTGTGGTCATGGTGGCTGAGCCTAAGCGCGCAGTTGTAACCGGGGCGAGCTCTGGCATAGGCCGGGAGTTTGCGATTCAGCTTGCGGCGCAAGGCTATGCAGTTGTATGCATTGCAAGGCGCGAGCAAAAGCTACAGGAACTAATCGCAGAACTGCCGGGTGAACAACACGGGTACTTTGTAGCCGATTTGGCGGATGCTCAAAGCGTTGCGAGTCTCAGTGCTGAGCTGTTCAGCACTCACGTTGACCTTCTTATTAATAATGCGGGTGGTAGTGTATTACAGCCGTTTTATGAGTCTGAGTTGACTCGCCAACAACACATCATGAACACCAATTGTGCAGCGCTGGTGAGCTTGGCGCATGCATTTTTGCAGCAAGCCGAACGAGGTGACGCCCTGATTAATCTCGCCTCTATCGTTGCTTTCCTGCCAACACCTGCGCAGCCAATGTACAGTGCAACCAAAGCATTCATAGCCGCATTCTCCGAGTGCCTTTGGGAAGAACAGCGCGAGCGGGGAGTGTATGTAATGGGTTTGTGCCCCGGTGTGACTCAAACCGAGTTTATCAGTGGCGCAACTGACGGCGAGTCTGACGGGCAAACCTTGCCGCCAGCGTTAATTCAAACGACTGAGGAAGTTGTCAGTGAAGCCCTGGCGGCATTAAACAAACGAACAAAGGCTATTGTGGTCACGGGCTGGATCAACAAATTTATGTTGCAAATGCCTCGGTTCCTGACCCGCCATAGATTAATTAAAGTGCTCGCAGTCATTGGCGATCCTGATCGCGCTTTGTGAAAGCGGCTTTACTTATTCACTGTCATCATTAAAAAGCCAGTAAACGCTGCATTGCTGGGCGACAGGTTTTTATCCAGCGTTTTCTTCGCTTTGTTAATCATTGTTCTATAACCGCGATAAAACTCCCAGGTGGGCGCTGGTTTGTAAACCAGGTCTTCAATGCCAAAGTGTCGAATAATATCTTTTGCCGTGGTTGGTTTTACAAACACTTCTTTGGTGGGCTTGTAGTAGGCCGGAATAATGGTGATCAAACTCCATTTCGCGAGCTTCTGGGTTTTCAAAATATCAACCATGGCTTCAAACCCCAGTTGTTGTTTGCCGTGTAGCATTTGCACCAATGCCTCAACCATGAATGCCTTATCGTTTTCGTTCAGGCTTTTCACAAAGTCTCTGAACTTGGGTTTTTCAAACATCGATACCATGGATGAACGCGAAATCACTTTCACCATATTGTCGGCGGTGACGTGAATATTTGAACAGGCTTGTTCGCTAAAACTGTCATGCACAAGATCGACCATCTTGTCCATGCGATGACGTTTCGCTACTTTTTCCATTTCGGGATCGGCAAAGCCCTTGGGGTATTGCATTAGAAATTCGTGTTGCAGTTCTTTAAGCTCTTTTTCATTCAATTCCGCCATATCGAATTTCTCCTCTTAATGAGTTTATTTGTTGACGTCTCTGGGCGTCGGCGCTATTTAACGGCAAGTGTGTACGCAAGAATTCCACCAACAATAAGCGGTGCGCCGAATGCCATAAAGCTGAATTCCATTGACGTACCACCAGCGATCATAACTCCGCCAACGTAAGGACCTACCACTGCCCCGAATCGTCCTAGTCCAATAGCCCAACCGATGCCGGTGGCGCGTAACTCCGTTGGATAGAGCTTCGCGGCTACAGCGTACAAACCTGTAAACCCAGCCGAGATGAAGAAGCCGATGAACGTTAAGTACAGCATTAAGTTTGACATGCCATCGGCCAAGGCAAACGCCAGCATACCGGCCGCCGCTAGCATCAGAAAGCTACCGATTATTGCGGAAAGTGAATACCGCGCGGCCAATAATCCCAAAATGATGATGCCTATCACGCCGCCGCCATTAAATGCGACAGAAGCATAGACGCCGGTAGATTCTGACAAGCCCGAGTTAACCACTAACTTCGGAATCCAGCTCAGCAGAAAGTACAAACTGATCAAACAAAAGAATGACGCAATCCACAAACGAATGGTTTTACTGCCGCGGCCTTCCTTAAGTAGGCTGAATACATTCGCGCTGTCTATTTCACTGTCGGGCTTCTTCGCAGGTAGCTCATTCAGAGCCGGTTTTCCGAGTCGCGCTAGAATAGAGTTTACGCGCTGCAGCGCATTTTTTGGCTGGCGATGAAGTAAGAACTGCAATGAATCGGGTACAAAAAAGAATGCGGCAATCAGCATCGCCAAGGTAGCTAAACCGCCTGCGATGAAAACACTTTGCCAACCGTACACCGGAATGAGCGGAGCAACCAGGAAGCCGCCCAAGGTTGCGCCCAGTGGGTAACCCGCTGTAATAAAGACCACTGAGAAACTTCTAAAGCGACTGGGTGAGTATTCGGATGCGATTGCAGCAAGGCTTGCCAGCATACTGCCAACACCCAAGCCAGTGATTGCTCTAAGCACAACCAGCTGCGGTAAGTTTTGAGCGTAGGCGGTTAAGGCCATACTGGTGCCAATAAATGCGGTACAGCCAAGAATCATGGTGCGCCGGCCTACTCGGTCGGACAGCGGTGCTATAAACATGGCCCCTATCATCATGCCAGCGGTCGCAACGCTGAATACCAGTCCCAAACGTTCTGGTGACAAGCTGAGATCTTCACCAATGCTGTGCGCGGCGAAGGCCATTGCAGTAACATCAAAACCGTCGAGCATATTCAAGGTGAGCGCAATGAAAATAATCAGAATCTGCGCTGATCCGATACGGCCGTCATCTATAACTTCACCAACCAGTGAGTCGGTTTGTTCAACTGGTGTGCTCATTGCACGTTACCGTCAATAAATAGGGACTTGGATATTATTTTCATTAGTTGTTTCCAAAGCGGCTAAAGAGCATAGCGTTGTCTTATCTCCCTATGTCATATATCTCTATGTCATAGATCTCTGTGTGTTGCCGCTACGCAAGCCGCCTGATCGTAAATGCCCGATAACAAGCTGAGCACATTGGCTACCTGATCCATTCGCTCATCACTGTCGGCGATGGCTTGGGTTAGTGGGATGAGCAGCTCCTTACGATAATTCGCATAAGTGTCGGTTGCCGCGTTGCCCCGATCAGTAGTTGTGTAAGTCGCTCCTTTTTTATTGCTTTGCGAGCCCACCTTGTTGATGAAGCCGCTCTTGGTCAACTTTCGAATGCTGTACTGCAAATTGGATATATCGTCTCTGTTCATCAAACGCCCGATTTCCGAAATACTCTTTGGGCGATCGTGCATTCGAATTATGTTCAGTACGGCAAAGTCCATTCCGCTGCAGGATTGCTCGCCACTGTCATGACAACATGCAGCCAGATCGTCCATCCACCTGGTGAATGCAGCAAAAATACGCATGATGGAAAATTCGATTTCTGTCAGTGCAATTTCGTGGTCACTGGTGGAGAGATGCCAGTGCTTGTCCAGTCCAGAGGCAGGACTGGCCTCAGCTAATCCAGTATTTTTGGGTTGCATAATGATTCGGCCTTGCTTTAAGATGTAATTTTAAGCTTAAAATAATATTTAAATTGAGCGATGAAGCATCAATATTGTTTGTAAATCGTATCTCACTGCGGCACATGGTACTGCATTAAGGAGTTAAACGAATGTCTGATTCAAACCGCATGTTCAACAACAATACCCTGAAACTGGGTATGTTCTCAGCCAACTGTTCCAGCGGTATGGCGGTCACCAAGGTGGAAGAACGCTGGCGCAATACCTGGGAAAACAACATTGACCTTGTTCAGCAATGCGATGAAGCTGGCATAGAATTCATGCTGCCGATCGCACGCTGGATAGGTTACGGCGGTGACACGGATTTTCACGGTGGTGTACTGGAACCGGTCACTTGGGCGGCGGGTTTGCTGGCTCACAGTAAGCATATTCAGGTGTTTGCTACCATACATACTGCATTCAATCACCCAATTGTGACGGCTAAGCAACTGGCCACAATCGACCATCTTGGTGGTGGGCGGATTGGCCTTAATGTGGTGGCGGGCTGGAACAAGCCGGAGTACGACGCCTTTGGTGTTGATTTGCCGGCAGAGCACGCGGCTCGCTATGAGTTCGCTCAGGAATGGTATGAGTACGTCCAAAAACTGTGGTCAGAAGAGAAAGCGTTTGATTGGAACGGTAAGTACTTTCAAGGCACAGGGGTTTATAGCAACCCGCGCCCGGTGCAGCAACACGTACCCATTCTCAATGCAGCGGCATCGGCGGAAGGTCGACAGTTTGCAATGCGTAACGCTGATTTCCTGTTCACACCTGTATTCGATTACGAACAAGGTACTGAGACAGTCAAGGAAATAAAGGAGTCGGCCGCTGCTGCCGGAAAAGATCTCGGCATACTTACATTCAGCACAATAGTTTGCCGTCCAACGCAAAAAGAAGCCGATGATTATCTTGCCTATTACGCGGATGAAAACGCCGATTGGGACGCAGTTGATTATCTGATGAAGCTGCAAGGCATGCATGCCCAGTCGTTTACGCCTGAAGCACTGGCCAGTTTTCGCGATCGGTTTGCCGCAGGCCATGGTGGCCTGCCTATCGTGGGTACACCGGATAAAGTGGCTGATGAGCTAGAAAAGCTGAGTGCTACCGGTGTGTCTGGAACCACGATGGCGTTTGTTGATTACGCGAAAGAATTTCCCTATTTTCGACAAGAAGTACTGCCCAGGTTGGAAGCGAAAGGACTGCGTCAGCCCGTTTAAAACGAACAACATAGAACAAAGTAACGAGGAATAAGAGAATGAATAGTAAAATTGTTATAGCACTATTGGCTGCTGGTCTCACAAGTACTAGCGCTGCACAAAGTGTGTTAGAAGAGGTGGTGGTTACCGCGCAGAAGCGAGAGCAAAACCTTCAGGACGTACCTATTGCAATCACTGCCTTTACGGGCGCGCAAATGAGTGCATTGGGTGTTAAGCAGAGTATTGATATAGCCGCGTTCAGCCCTGGCGTACACATAAGCGGCAACCTCGCCGGTCAGAATACCCAGTTTTCCATTCGTGGTGTGACTCAGAACGACTTCAATGATGTTATTGAAGCGCCCAACGCTGTGTATCTGGATGAAGGTTATCTGGCCATCGCACAGGCGCAAACCTTTGCGGTGTTTGATATTGACCGGGTAGAAATTCTGAAAGGACCGCAAGGCACATTGTTTGGTCGAAACGCCACCGGTGGCTTAGTGCATTATATTTCGAATAAGCCGAGTTTCGAAGAAGTCAGCGGTTATGTCGATCTGGGTATTGGTCGTTTTGACACAGACGCCGACGCGAATCGCTTTACTGTTGAAGGGGCAGTAGGTGGGCCGCTAAGCGATACCGTCGCTGGTCGAATAGCGTTCCGCTACAGCAAGCAAGATGGCTACCTGAAAAACCTGTATCCAGATTCTGCATTTCTTGGTTCTCCAGGCGATGGCGCCGGTGCTGATCTGGGTGACGATGACACCAAAGCAATACGCGGAAGTTTGGCGTTTCGTCCTAACGATCGCTTACAAATCGACGTCTCGGTCAATTACGCAAAGTCAGATGTAGCGACTGGGCCTTACCAATCAAAGTCCACTATTGGCATTGTGGAGAATGGTGAGCTGATCAATGTGATCGATACACCAGCCGGTGAATCGAGACTGTCGATTGACACAGCCGGTGGTGATGGCGGTGGTGACGCGATCGATGGTGATGGATTACTTCCTGGTGGCGGCATTGGGCTGCCGGGTCGACTGGCACCAGGTGGCGACTTCTTTGGTTACATTGACGCCGATGGGGATGACTTCACATTCTCCAGTGACTTTGCGTTTGAAGACCAGGGCTTCACTGAAACCGCTGGCATCAATCTACGTGTTGAATACGAACTTGCCGGTGGCGCGACGTTTACTTCGGTAACAGACGTCAAAGATTACGAGAAGCTGCTCTTTATTGATGTTGATTCAGCGCCGGCCAATCAATTGGCAAACTATGCGGGTGTCGACGCTACCAGTTTTACTCAGGAATTCAGAATTAATGGGGAAACTGAAAATTCGCGCTGGGTTGCTGGTTTCTTCTATTTGAATATCGACAATGAGTCTGACAATGGTCTTAAAGCGCCGGCCAATAGCATCGCCGGCAGCCCGCCGTTTGCACCGGTTGATATTGGTGTGGTGGCGGAACTTCAAACTGACTCGTACAGTTTGTTCGGTCAGTTTGATTACGATCTGACAGATACTGTGTCGGCAACAGTGGGTGTACGGGTTATCCGGGAAGAGAAAGAGTTCGACATGGGCATAGGTATTTTCCCGTCGTTCGATAACTTCAGTGTTAACCAGGGCGACTTTATTCCAAATGCCTTTGGCGCTGGGTCACCCTACTTTTTCAACACGGATACCTCAGACACATTGTGGGCAGGCAAGATTCAACTTGATTGGCGCCCCAGCGACGACGTGTTGTTGTATGCGGGAATTAATCGCGGTGTAAAAGCGGGTAGCTTTAATGCACCATTACTCGGTGCCTTCCTCGGCGCGGGCGGCGATGCTTCCATACCCTACGACGAAGAAATTCTGACCGCCTTCGAGGGCGGGTTCAAGATGTCGCTGGGCGATACAACGCGACTGAACGGCTCCCTGTTTTACTACGACTACGCTGACTATCAGGCCTTCTTGTTTGTTGGTGTGGGTGGTGTAGTGATTAACGCGGATGCAACAAACGTGGGCATGGAGCTCGAGTTACAAACGTCACCCATGGAAGGCCTGGATTTGCTCTTGAGCATGTCTTACTTCGACGCAGAGGTGGAAGATATTCTGCTTCGCAATGGGTCACCATTACCGGCTAGAGACGTTGATCCTACCTACGCGCCTGAACTGCAAGTCACGGGCCTAGCCCGATACGCATGGCAAGCGGCCGGCGGCACGTTTGCTATTCAGGGCGACGTCAGTTACTCAGATGAGTACTTTTACAACCTGCGAAATTTCGATGCTGATAAGTTCGATAGTTACGTCATGCTGAACACCCAGTTCAGTTGGAAAAATGCCAATGAAAATATCACGGCAACGCTGTCTATTCGTAACTTAAGTGACGAGCGCGCAGGTATACAAGGCTTTGACCTAGCCACTTTGTGTGGCTGTAATGAAGTGTCTTATCGTGCGCCAAGGTCTTACAACCTGGGTCTGCGATTTGACTTCTGAGAGCTGAAATGCCTAACCGCAGAGAGTTTCTGCAGGCCTCTGGCCTAAGTCTGGCTTATGCAGTTGGAGCGCAAACGCTGTCGTTGTCGCCGGCGCAAGCTTACGCTAAGCAGCTTCCTTACAAGCGATTGTCGAAAGCTGAAGCGGCCACTCTCGAGCTATTGGCCGACAGCATCGTACCTGGCGCGCGCACGGCAGGTGTCGCGCACTACCTGGATGCGCAGCTGGCTGCAACCGCAGAAGATTGTCTGCTGATGATTAAGTATCTGGGTGTTCCCTCACCCTATGATTCTTTTTATCAAGCCGCACTGCAGGCAGCGGATCAGTTGTCGCAAAGCGAGTACAAAAAGCCTTGGCCGGAATTGTCAGATACTCAACGTGAAGCGCTGACGGATCAAATTGCATCTGGCGCGGTTACCGACTGGCAAGGCCCACCTGCAGGTTTCTTTTTCTTTGTGCTACGCGCTGATGCAAGTGACGTTGTGTACGGTACTGAGAGAGGTCACGCTGCTATTGATTTTCCGCACATGGCTCATATCAAGCCTGTTCAGGAGTGGTAGATGGAATCAATGCAGGCGAATAAAAAGGTTGATGTACTAGTAGTAGGGTCGGGTGCTGCCGGCAGTGTTGTTGCTGCTGTTAATGCCGAAGCAGGTAAAGAGGTTCTAATACTGGAAGCCGGACCAAAGCGGCAACTGACCGATCTTGCCAGTTCCCAGATACAGGCGCGCAAACTTAAGTGGAGCGGCGCTTTTGTTGAAGAGCAGGGCGACCTGAAAATTGGTCATAACTTTAATAGCGGCTATGGAACGGGCGGTGGGGCTTTGCACCATTTTGCTGTCTGGCCACGGCTGCACGAAAATGATTTCACGGTGAAGTCCGATTACGACAAAGGTTTGGATTGGCCGATTAGCTACAAAACCCTGCAGCCATTCTATGACCGAATTCAGGATGATGTGGGTGTTAGTGGTGACGCGAACGCTGAGAAATGGCGGCCACCAGGAAAGCCCTATCCTTTACCACCGCTGCCGGTATTCGCACAGGGCCGGGTGATTGCAAAAGGATTTGAGCACTTGGGCATGCAAACGGCACCCATTCCCATGGCGGTGAAGAGCCAGCCCTATAAAGGCCGTAGCGCCTGCTTGTACGATGGTTGGTGTGACGCGGGTTGCCCAATCGGGGCCTTGGCTAATCCTCTGGTAACCTATCTACCCAGGGCAATAAAAGCAGGTGCGGGTATTCAACATGATGCAACGGTTGCAAGAGTTCTGCACGATTCAAGTGGCAAGAAAGCGATTGGTGTTGAGTATCATGATAAGACTGGTGCTGCGCATACTGTGTTTGCCAATCAAGTGGTGCTTGGGGCATTTGCGGTACAGAATGCAAGAATTCTGTTGAATTCTGCGAGTGAAAAACATCCCAATGGTTTGGCCAACAGCAATGACATGGTGGGTCGCTATTTAATGACCCACCCGGCACAAACGGTGTTTGGCCTAATGGCCGAAGAAACCCAGCCGCACTTAGGCCCAACAGGTGGGCAACTGATTTGCCATGATCACTACGCCAATAAGCGAGAAACCAAAGATTCGTTCGGTTCCTATCAATGGCTGATTGCCAGCGCCGCCAAGCCGAATGATCTTCTGGGCATCGCTAACTCAAGACCAGACATATACGGCAAAGCGCTTGATCCGTTTATGCGCAAAGCAGCCAAGCATTTTGCCTTGATGAATTTGGTCGGCGAAGACCTCGCGCTTGCCGACAATAGAGTCGCTCTCAGTGCAAACAAAGATTCGAATGGAATGCCCTTAGCGGCAACTACTCATAATCTCACGCCCGAAACATGGTCGATGTTGAAGCGTGGTGTTGAGCAGGGTAAAAAGGTGTTTGAAGCAGCCGGTGCTGAGGAAACATGGGCCGGTAATCCTTTCGGTATGCACATAATGGGTGGCACCGTGATGGGGGTGAATGCCAAGAGTTCAGTGACCGACGATTTCGGACGTACTCATACTGTTGATAATCTCTATTTGGCTGGCCCCGGTGGTTTCCCAAGCAGTGGCGCGGTAAACCCTACGTTTACAATACATGCTTTGGCCTTAAGGACGGCCGAGCAGATGCTACGGGATGGCTAAGAAACACGACTACACACCGAACCCGGAAATAGTCGATCGCTTTCCTTCGATATCCGGCAACGCTGTGAATGGTCTGCATGATGCGCGAAAGAGCCAGCCGTCACCTTTTTTCTGGCACCCACCCGAACGTCAAACACACGGTGATTTACAGCAGTTTATTGTTGGTAGCTTTCGACCTGAGGGCGCCGAAGATCGATCGTTCCGAAACCCCGAAGTCGACCGGGGGCCTAAACCGGAGCCTGTTGCCGAGAAAAAAATATCTCGAACGGCGGAAAACTGGACTCACGAAGTAAAGGAATATTGTCTGCAGCATGAGGCTGATCAAGTAGGTATCACTCCATTACTGGATGACTACGTTTATGAGACATATTCAGTACCGTACCCAAACCTTGTGATAGTGGGTGTGGGGCATATATATGACCAGTTGTCGCAAGCACCGGCTACCGCCGAGCGCCAAGCCGCATTTCACGATTTGCACGATCAATACAATCGCGCGGCACGCAGCGCAAACCATCTGGTGAATTACATTCACGCACAGGGTTATCAAGCAAAGGCGTATCCCGGGCCTATGGCCGATGCGCTGAATATGATCCCGGCCGCCATTCAAGCCGGATTTGGTGAACTGGGAAAACACGGGTCGCTAATTAACAGGCAGTTTGGCTCAGGGTTTCGATTATCCGCCGTTGCTACTGATATGCCGCTACTGTACGACGAGCCTGATGTATTCGGTGCTGATGAGTTTTGTACTAATTGTCAGGTGTGTCGAAATGAGTGCCCGCCAGATGCTATCTATAACGAAAAGCAAATGGTCCGTGGTCAAGAGAAGTGGTATGTGGATTTTGACAAATGCATTCCTTACTTTGGCGAAAACTACGCTTGTGGAATTTGCATCGCCGTATGCCCGTGGACTCGCCCTGGTGTCGCCGATAATCTTTTATTTAAAATGGCGCGCCGAAAATCACGCCTTACATCGACAGAGGCCAGCCTCAGCTCATCTGCGCCAGAGCCTGACGGGCAATAATCGTTTGCTGAACTTCTGAAGCACCTTCGTAAATTCGTAAAGCGCGAATATCTCGATACAGTGATTCGACGATATGCCCACGGCTCACACCTTTACCGCCATGAAGCTGCACGGCCGCATCAATCACCAGTTGAGCTGATTCGGTTGCGTGCAATTTGGCCATAGCGGCTTCGCGGGTAACACGTTCTGCAACACAGTCTTTGGTCCATGCCGAGCGGTACACCAGTAAGGCGCTGCTGTCGATCGCTAACGCCATATCAGAGAGTTTTCCCTGCACCAGCTGCAGATCAGACAGAACACCGCCAAACAATTTGCGTTCAGACACGTGCTCTAATGTTTCCTGCATGGCACGCCGCGCCATACCCAATGCTGCCGCGGCAACAGTAGAACGGAATACATCGAGAGTTGCCATTGCGATACCAAAACCACGGCCACGTTCGCCGACCAGGTTTTCTTTTGGCACTCGACAGTTAGTAAAGCTCAGTGTTCCCAGCGGGTGTGGAGCTACGAGGTCGATACGTTCAGTAACAGCAAAGCCTTCCGAATCGGCATCAACAATAAAACAGCTGATGCCTTTCGCACCAGGTGCTTCTCCGGTTCGCGCAAATACTGTATAAAAATTCGCGATACCCGCATTTGATATCCAGGTTTTGCAGCCATTCAATACATAGTGGTCACCGGCATCTTCAGCGGTGGTTTCCATCGCTGCTACGTCACTGCCTGCTTCGGGCTCGGATAAGGCAAACGCAGATAGTGCGTCACCGGCGGCTACTCTTTGTAGATATTGATTTTGCTGTGCTTCAGTTCCAAACAAGGATATAGGGCCACTGCCCAGTCCTTGCATAGCGAACGCAAAATCTGCGAGGGCATGATGCTTGCCCAGCGTCTCGCGTATTAAACACAGACTGCGTACGTCAAGCTTCTCTAGCTCGCCGCCGCCGCTTGCCGGTACGGCATAACGTGTGAAACCAGCGTTGGCTAAACCGCGTACCAGATCAATGCAGGTTTGGTCCAGGTCTTTATGTTCATTGGCGACCAGGCCTGCGATATTGTCGTGTGCCCACTGATCAACAGCATGCACCAGTTCGCGATGACGTTCTTCAAAGAACGGCCAGTGATGGAAAGAAGTATCAGTCATTTAGTTTCCTTTGTTACTTAATCGCCCTGAAAAACCGGGCTTTGCTTGTTCACAAACGCATCATAAGCTCGCACGAAATCTTCTGTCTTCATGCAGATTGCCTGCGCCTGTGCTTCAGCCTCAATGGCTTGGTCTACCGACATATTCCATTCGTGCTGCAGCTGCGTTTTGGTGATGCCATTGGCAAAGTTTGGCCCTTCGGAAATGCGCTGCGCCATCTGCAGGGCATCGTTGTACGGGTCGTCGCTGACGCGATTGAAAAAGCCCCAGCGTTCGCCTTCCTCTGCTTTCAGTGATCTGCCGGTATACAATAAATCGCTGGCACGACCTTGTCCGATAATTCGCGGCAGGATGGCGCAAGCCCCCATATCACAACCTGCTAAGCCAACGCGGTTGAACAAAAAAGCCACTTTGGCGTCGGGCCCTGCATAACGAAGATCGCTGCTCATCGCAATGATTGCACCGGCACCTGCGCAAACACCTTCTATAGCACTGACAATAGGTTGGCGGCACGCGCGCATCGCTTTAACCAGATCACCTGTCATGCGGGTGAAAGCCATTAACTCTTTCATCGACATTTTTGTGAGTGGCCCGATAATTTCATGCACGTCACCACCGGAGCAAAAGTTTCCACCTGCTCCTCGTATCACGACGGCGTCAACGTCGTCTGCATACGCCAATGCCCGAAACAAATCTCTCAACTCGGCATAAGAGTCAAACGTAAGTGGGTTTTTCCGCTCGGGGCGATTGAGTGTTATCGTCGCCACAGTGCCATTGGTTTCCCAAAGAAAATGCTCAGCTTCGTAGTTGGCTAATTGCGTTGTATTCATTGAATGCTCTTCATTGATTTAATTTGGATGTGAACCATCACATGACTTCGCCGCCACTAACGGAAATAGCCTGCCCGGTGATTGAACGGCTGCCATTGCTGCATAACCAAAGCACGGTGTCTGCAACCTCTTCAGGGTCTATTAGTCGTTTCTGCGGGTTTGTATTGGTGAACGTTTCAAGTGCTTGCGTTTCTGATCTACCGGTTTTTTCAACAATGTTTTTAACACTGTCGCGAATAATGTCGGTGTCTGTATAACCAGGGCAGATCGCATTAACAGTAATGCCATGCGCTGCTGTTTCCAGTGCCAGGGCGCGGGTAAGACCAAGCACACCATGCTTGGCAGCACAGTAGGCGCTAACATAGGCGTACCCTTTTAAGGCTGAGGTGCTGGCGATGTTAATGATGCGTCCAGATTTTTTCTCACGCATTTCATTGATTACCGCCGAGGTGCAATGAAATACGCCATTGAGGTTCACCGCTAGAACGTCATTCCAGTCGTCGACGTTCAGTTTGTGGAAAGGCATAGTGGGGGCTGCACCCGCACAGTTAACTAGTACATTGATTGCACCAAATGTTGAGCTTGCATCATTGAATGCCTGAGTGACTGAGTCAGCATTACTTACATCACAAACAATGGCCTGTGCATCTTTTGAGTTCGGAAACTGTGCAACAGCGTCAAGTAAAACATCATGACGCCGTCCCATAATGCTGACCTTCGCACCACTGCGCAATAAGGCCGTGCTGATAGCAGCACCAATACCGCTGGCTCCACCTGTGACTACTGCGTGTGTGTTGGTCAATGTCATGGTGCGTTATTTTATTGCCCGCAGTTCGGCTGCCATCATTTCAGCCGCTCGCTGCAAATTGGTGTGCAATTGACGGTAACCCATAAAATACTGCTTTTGCTCGTGTACGCCAACACCTGAATGCCCTGATTCCGCGGCGGCGCGCATAGTCCAATTGGGATCGGCCAAATGCGGGCGGGCCAAACACACTAAATCAGCCCGTCCTGCCGCCACAATACTGTTTATATGATCCACTTCATAAATGTTGCCGACCGCCATTGTAGCCAGTCCTGCCTCATTGCGTATACGGTCTGACAGCGGTGTTTGGAACATTCTTCCCGGTCGTGGTTTCGCATTATGCGAGGTTTGCCCACTCGACACGTCGATTATGTCAGCACCTGCCGCCGCAAACGCCCGCGCTATTTCTACGCTGTCTTGATCGGTAATGCCCTCATCACCTACCCAGTCGTGCGCAGAGATGCGAACAGACATCGGTCTATCACTTGGCCAGGCATCGCGCATGGCCGCGAATACTTCCAATGGATAACGTAATCGATTTTCCAGACTGCCACCGTATTCATCTGTGCGCTTGTTTAGCACCGGAGTAATAAAGGCACTCAACAAATAGCCGTGCGCGGCGTGCAGCTCAAGCAGATCAAACCCCGCTCTGGCTGATCGAACAGTACTATCGACAAATTGCTGCTTCACAACATCCATCTGTGCACGATCAATTTCTATAGGCGTCTGACTGTAGCTGTCGAAGGGCAGTGGACTGGCCGATACTATTGGCCAAGCATCCGCTGGGTCCAATGGGTCATCCAAGCGGTCCGGGTGCCACGCCCACGGCTCTTTAGTGGCACCCTTAGGTCCTGCGTGGCCCAACTGAATCGCAAACTTGGCTGCGGTATGACCGTGCACAAAATCAACGATACGCGTCCAACTTGTTTCCTGTTCATCGTTCCAGATGCCGGTGCACCCCGGGGTAATTCTTGATTCCCGACTGATATCGGTCCTCTCGGTAAATACCAGGCCAGCGCCACCTTTGCCCAAGGAACCGTAGTGCACGAGGTGCCAGCCCTCCGGTATGCCATCTTTCGCGCTGTACATCGACATGGGTGACACCACCACACGATTTGCCAGCTCTAGTTCAGCCAGTGTGTAGGGCAGAAACATGGGGGGAACGGCTTCGTCGAATGACTCGCCCAAGGCACGCTTGGCAAGATGTTTTTCCATGCTTTGCAGCCATTGCTCATCGCGCAAACGAAGGTTTTCATGACTGACCCGTTGGCTGCGGGTAAGCAAGGAATAGTTGAACTGTTTCAGGTCGAATGCTTCGACGTAACGGGGTACGTCTTCGAACCAGATCATGGCGTTCAGTGCTGCATTCTGAAGCCGCAAAGCCTCAAGTTCACGTTCGTCTTGATACGCGCGTAAAGCATCAGCCACACTTAAATCGCTGCTCAGATGTTTGGCCAATGAAATTGCGTCTTCAAGGCCAAGCTTCGTACCAGAACCAATTGAAAAATGTGCGGTATGAGCGGCATCACCAATCAATACGACGCGATCATTCATCACCCAATTGCGGCACAATACCTGTGGGAAGTTAATCCATGCAGAGCCGCGTATATGGGCGGAATTGGTCATCAGTTCATGGCCGCCCAGATATTTCTCGAAAATCTTTCGGCATGTTTCCGCGCTTTCATCGTGCGACATGCTGTCGAATCCAATCGCATCGTAAACGTCCGGGTTACATTCGACGATGAAGGTAGATGTCTCTTCATCAAATTGATAAGCGTGCGCCCAGATCCAACCGTGCTCGGTTTTCTCAAACGCAAATGTGAAAGCATCGCGAAAACGTTGTTTGGTGCCCAGCCATACAAATCGGTTTTTACGCACATCCACTTTACAGTCGAACGCTTCCAGATTGCTGTTTCGAATTTTTGAGTTGAGACCGTCTGCCGCAACCACCAGGTCGGCATCGGCAAATCGTGTGTGTACGTCGTCGGCGTCAAACTCCGATTCGAAATGCAACGGAATATTCAGTTCTCTTGCCCGGTCGTGTAATAGCTGTAGCATTCGCTTGCGACCCAGGCCAATAAAACCGTGACCATCAGAGCGCTCGACTTCGCCGTTAACGAAGCAGTCAATCATGTCCCAATGAATAAACTCGTCACGAATGGCTTCTGCGCTGACAGGGTCATTTGCGTGCAGGTTTTCAACGGTTTGGTCTGAAAATACAACGCCCCAGCCGAAGGTGTCGCCTGGCTTATTGCGCTCATACAGCTGCACATCATGCGTTGGGTCACGCAGTTTCATCGAAATTGCCAAATACAAGCCGGCTGGGCCGCCGCCAAGACATACAATCTTCATCATTCGCTCCGCTTGTTCATTGTCTTTGTTCACCACAAACAGCTAACGCCCGTCTGCTACGTCTGCTTACTACTTCTAAACGGCGCTTAACTCAGGCAGTAAAATAGTTTAAGCTTAAAACAACTGTTGTCAGTATACCCCAAATTATTTTATATTTAAAATAATTGTTTGGACGCTTGAACATGAACAAACAACAAACGGAAATCAATAGCGCAGCACCAGATCTTGAGACGCGTCTTGTAGAAGAAGACCATCACTCGATAAAGCTGTGGTTGCGCCTGCTGACGTGTTCCAGTCTTGTGGAAGCAGAGCTTCGCAACCGTTTGCGCGAGGAATTTGACACCACCTTGCCACGTTTTGATTTCCTATCGCAATTGCAACGCGCGCCCAAAGGCTTAACCATGGGTGAATTGTCGCGTCGAATGATGGTTTCCGGCGGTAACGTATCGGGGCTGTCTACACAGCTGGTCAAAGAGGGCTTGGTCAGTCGCAGCACACTCCCAGAAGACAGAAGAACTTATATGGTGACGCTGACGCCAACAGGTAAGAAGTTTTTTGAAAAAATTGCGAAACGTCATGAGGAATGGGTGATAGAGCTGTTGGGAGATTTGAGCCACGACGACGTTGACCAAATAGCAGATTTGCTGGCGAAGGTAAAAACAACGGTGAGCAAACACAGTGTTACAGGCGGTGGACGCTAATTATGCAAGATGCGCCATCTCGCCGTACGCCAAGTTCCTACCAGGGCGTTGCACTGTGCTCTCCTGTCAGTATGGGTTACGCAAAACAGAGCCCGCGAACAGCGGCATGGTTTGTAGGATCTGCTCTTCGAGCCATGCTGCAACGCTCCGGTCTAAAAAAATCGGATATCGATGGCTTTTCTGTCAGCAGTTTTTCGCTGGGTGCTGATTCCACTATTGCGCTAACCCAGCATTTCGGACTGTCACCCCGATGGCTGGAACATGCACCTTATGGCGGTGCTGCAGGTGTTATTGCCATGCGCAAAGCGGCTCGTGCTGTGCAGACCGGGGACGCAGATGTTGTTGCCTGTATTGGGGGCGATGCCGCCGCACACCGCTCCTTTGAAGCCAGCGCCGCCGAGTTCAGTAACTTTACTATCGATGCTTCTTTTCCTTACGGCGCCGGCGGTCCTAATGCGGCGTTTTCGATCATCACGCAGGCTTATATGCAACGTTACGGCGTGCAACGTGAGGATTTGGGGCGTATATCGGTCGCGCAGCGATACAACTCGAATCACTTCCCATTGGCTTTGCTGGGTCATAAAACATTGTCAATGGAACAATACTTGAGTGCGCGCCACATTGCCGGGCCCTTGCACTTATTTGATTGTGTTATGCCGTGCGCGGGCGCTGAGGCATTCCTGGTCATGAGCGTAGAGCGGGCGAAATTTCTAAAACTGCCATATTGTCTTATTCTTGCTGCCGATGAGTTACACAACTCGCATCAGGAAGATGACGTCCAATACCGCGGTGGTTGGACCGAGTTTGTACCAAACATGTATGAGCAAGCCGGCATCGGTCCAAGTGATGTTGATATCTTGCAGACTTATGACGATTACCCCGCCATTAGTATGTTGCAAATGGAAGACATGGGCTTTTGTGCCAAAGGCGACGGTGCTGCATTTGTGCAAAACACGGACCTTAGCTTTGACGGCAGTGGTTGTGAAACAAATAAACTTCCGCATAACACATCGGGCGGACAACTGTCGGTCGGGCAGGCGGGTGCAGCGGCTGGTTTGCTGGGTATTGTTGAATCGATTCGACAGCTCACCGATAGTGCTCTCGGTCAGCAAGTTCCCGATGCGAATATTGCGATGGCGAGTGGTTTCGGAATGATTAATTATGATCGCGGTTTATGCACTGCTGCGACTTTGTTGGGGCGGGCGTAATGGCAACACGATTCTCTATGCAGCGCCGCCTGCGAATGAGCCGGCCTTCGTTGCGCGTGCGATCAAAACCGCCCAGGCAACGCACACCACGTGGTGAGGATTTTACAGCGGCCAACCTCGGTTGCGCGCTGTCTTTGCAGAAGTGCACTGAATGCGGGAAAACAAACTATCCGCCCAGAGAGGTGTGCGAAGCATGCCTTCACGATGAATTGCTATGGACGCCGGCTGACACCAGCGGACGTTTGCTTCAAGCCGTAGAGTTGCATCACAGCTTGTGGGAGTTTTTTAAACGTCGTATGAAGAAAAACACCTGGCCAATTGCCAGCGTACGGCTGGCGGCAGGCCCGGTGGTATACGCGCATTTGGCGCTGGAGTTGTTCGAGCTAAAGGGGGCCAGCGACATTCCGTCTGGCAGTGCGGTTGCTGTTTTCAGCCATTCCGACAGTGCTAATCAGTCAGTGCTGATCGCGGTGCCTGGTTCGGTTGATGTCAGTGAAGCAAAAAACAGACTGCAGATTGCAGACAGTCTTGGTATTACTACGGTCGCAGAAAGAGAGGCAACACTATGAGTGAACAACGACAAACCGTTGTAGTGACTGGCGGTAGCACCGGTATAGGTAAGGCAATTTGTGAGAATTTGCTGGCCGATGGCTACAGGGTCGTCAATATTGCCCGGCGCAATCTCGATTTGGACAATGATCGGCTGCTGAATTTTCAGTGCGATCTGAGTGACGCAGCAGCTACTGCGGCTACTGCGAAATCGATCGCTGATCAATTCGAGGTGAGTGGCTTTGTTCATAACGCAGGGCTAATACGGGCAGCATTACTCGAAGAAGTTGAGCTTGATGACCTGAATTATTTAACGCAAGTGCATGTAGGTGCAGCTATCACACTGACGCAGGCGTTTCTTCCGGCAATGAAAACGGCAGGTTTTGGCCGCGTTATCTTAATTACGTCCAGGGCGGCTTTGGGATTGCAAACGCGTACATCCTACTCAGCGACAAAATCTGGAATGATGGGTATGGCGCGCACCTGGGCTCTTGAGTTAGGCGAGCATGGTATTACTGTGAATACAGTGGCCCCAGGGCCGATTGAAGCAACTGAGATGTTTCACGCGGTGATACCCGAAAACGATCCGAAGCTTGAAGCAATGGCCGCCGGTATCCCGGTCAAGCGCCTTGGCTTGCCCAGTGACGTGGCGAGAGCCGTTGATTTCTTCATGAATGCTGACAATGGATTCGTGACGGGGCAAACATTGATGGTATGCGGCGGAGCCAGTTTGGGTTCGCTCTCACTGTAAACAACTTAGTAACAGTAGCAGTAACTATAAATTTTCATGCTGATATCAGGAGCGAAAAATGCCACTGTCTAATGCAGAAATTGCAGGCCTTGTCGAAGAAAAGCGCGTGCACAAGCGGGTGTATATAGACCCCGAAGTCTTTGAGCTTGAAATGGAGCGCGTCTGGGGTCAAGCCTGGATTTTTATCGGTCATGAATCCCAGGTGCCCAAAGCCGGCGACTATTTCACGACCAACATTAACCATAAAGTACCTGTGGTGATGGTGCGCGATAAGAACGCAGCTGTGCATGTGCTGCATAACCGTTGTGGCCATAAAGGCGCCAAGCTTGTTGAAACCCGCACTGGCAATGCACGCGGTGCGTTTCGCTGTGCCTATCACGGTTGGACTTATCAACATGATGGCCAGGTAATCAAGATTCCAAACGAAGCTGGCTATGAAAATACCGGTTTCGACCTGAAAGACAGCTGTAACAATATGCAGAAGGTGGCGCAGAGCGCCAGCTATCGCGGGTTTGTATTTGCTACCTTGTCAGCCGACGCCCCTGACCTTGAAACCTGGATGGGTGGCGCGAAAGACTGTTTCGATAATTTATGTGATCGCTCGCCAGAAGGTGAGGTGGAAGTAGCTGGCGGCGTACTGCGCTACGAACACGACTGCAACTGGAAATACATAATTGAAAACCTGAATGACACTATGCACCCAATGGTGGTGCATCAATCAGTAGTTCAAGCAGCACAAGACTACATCGACACCTTACCGCCCGAAGCAGCAAAACAAAAAGCAGAAGCTGAGATTATTCTGCCATTTGGTGGGTCGTATGAAAATTACGAAAGTTCGGGCATTACCGGATTCAAGTTCGGTCATCACTACGATGGCGGTAAAACCAGTATTCATGCAGATTACACGGTTGATCCTGAATATCATGCTCGAATGGTCGCGGCCTATGGGGAAGAGCGCACGCGTGAGATTTATTCGTTTAATACGCATAACACACTGTTTTATCCTTCGCTAACCATAAAAACGGCCGTACAGAATATTCGCGTAGTAAGACCGGTCGCCGTTAACAAATTTGTGGTCGAGACATGGTCATTCCGATTGAAAGGCGCACCAGACGCCATGTTGCAGCGAACACTGCTGTATTCGCGTTTAATCAACTCGGTTGCCTCGATGGTTGGCCCTGATGATCTGGAATGTTATCGCCGCGTGCAGGAAGGTCTTGAATCCGATGCTACGCAATGGGTTGAAATGCACCGTCAGTTTGGTCTTGATGAAGATCTGGGTGACCGAACGTTCGGTGGAGGTACCAGTGACCTGGACATGCGTACCGAGTACGCCGCTTGGCGCGACTACATGTTAGAGGAGGCCTTCTCATGAGCGCTGATCCGGATATGAATGTGGTCGAAGATTTCTTGTATAGGGAGGCTTCCTACCTGGACGTGCCTGACTTGGAGAAATGGCTGGCGCTGTACAGTGAAGACGGTACCTACTGGATGCCTGCCTCAGAAAATCAGCTTGATCCATTGAATGAGATTTCGCATTTCTATGACGATCGAGTGCTAATGGAAATTCGCAAACGAAACTTCGTACATCCCAGGGCGTCGTCCAAAGATGCCGGCGTTCGTTGTTCGCATTTGATAGGAAATGTTCGCAAGCAAGGCGAGAGTCAGAACGGTGATTGGATAATCACGTCAAATTTTCAAGTAGTCATGTTCTATCGCGAAGAACAGCGCTTGTACGCTGGTACCTATGAGCACCAGCTGATTCCAAGTCAGGATTCTTTTTTGATTCGTTCAAAACGAGTGAATCTGATCAATCCAGAAGCGGCGCATAAGTCGATTATTATCTACTTATAGCCGCCTATTTGGCTTCTCCGTATTCCGACTGCACTAACAGTTCATGGTAGTTGGCGCGATCAATTGCCGCGCGATCTGATCGGTCGCTCACTGAGAAAAACCATGCTACTGCGAATGCGAACGGCATCGTAAACAAAGCCGGATAATTGTAAGGGAAAAGAGGTTCGTCAAAGCCAAGCACGGATACCCATACCTGAGGGCCGATAATAATAAGCCCAACGGATGAAATCAGCCCCAATGTTGCGCCAAGGATTGCTCCGCGTGTTGTAAGACCGGCCCAAAACAATGACAAGAACAGAATAGGGAAGTTGACCGATGCGGCGACCACCATAGGCATGGTGGCTATGAACGCAACATTCTCGTTTTGGAACAATATGCCCAAGCCAACAGCAATAACGCCTATTACCAAAGTGGTTAACCGGGTTAGTTGCATTTCCTTTTTAGGATCTGGATTTCCCTTGCAGAGCACTTCGGCATACAGATCATGTGATATTGCGGCGGCGCCGGAAACAGTCAGACCGGCCACAACGGCGAGTATGGTCGCAAACGACACGGCCGACATAAAGCCAGTTAACAAGCTGCCACCGACTGCATTTGACAGGTGTATTGCCGCCATATTACCGCCACCCAACAACTGACCGTTTTCATCAAAGAACTGGGGGTTGTTGTAAAGCAAATACACGGTGCCAAAACCAACAATGATCAACAGCAAATAGAAATAGCCCATAAACAAACTTGCATAGACAGCCGATTTCTTTGCTTCCTGTGCATTCGGTACGGTGAATAAACGCATCAGAATATGAGGCAATCCCAGAACCCCGAACAGCATGGAGGTGAGAATAGTCGCTACCTGTATAGGGTCTTTAAAGGCTAGCCCTGGTGACAGCATTCGCTCGCCCAATGGGTGATTATCCGCAGCACCCTGTAACAAACCTGAAAAGCTGAAGTTTGCTTCCTTCATTACCAGGAACGCGAGTATCGTGACACCGGTCATCAACAGAAGAGCTTTGATGATCTGCACCCAGGTTGTCGCGAGCATGCCACCAAAGGTTACATAAGCCAGAACCAATACTGCAACCGTAACAACCGCTACTTCATAAGGCAGTCCAAACAGTAATTCGATGAGCTTACCGGCACCCACCATTTGCGCAATCAAATACAAAATCACAACCACAATGGTGCCAATAATAGCCACGTAACGAATGCGACTTTTCTCAAGCCGCATAGACACCACATCAACAAACGTGAAGTTGCCAAGATTTCTAACCCGCCTGGCCAGCAGGAACAACATCAAGGGCCACGCTGAAAAAGCACCCAGTGACAGCACCAGTCCGTCGAATCCAGCGCCAAACATCAGCGCCGTAATGCCTAAAAAGGAAGCGGCAGACATAAAGTCGCCGGCAATCGCGGTACCGTTTTTCAGGCCGGACATATTGCCACCGGCGTTATAGAACTCACTACTATTGCGGGTGTTTCGTGCCGCCCAATAGCTGATACCCAGTGTTGCGGCAACAAAGGCCAGAAAAATAACGATTGCAGGCATGTTTAAAGCCTGGCGTTGTACTTCACCTTCAATGGCACCGGCTGCGAAAACAATCGAACTTGTACTTGCTAGCAGAACCGTTAGTAATGCTGTAAGAACTTTCATGAATGGTGCTCCGTTGCAAGAGCGTCTTCCTTGGCCTGCTCTCGCTTGGCAATGCGCAGAAATACAAGTTCTAAGGAGATAAATAATACGATCAAAAAGATGAACTGTAGCAGCGCGCCATTCATCAAACCATAGCCAATGGGCTCTGACAAAAAGGCACCTGCGTCAGTCCATGCCAGCGCGAAGGAAAAATAAAACGCCAGCGCTATTATTGAGAACAGGAAGCGGCGTCGGGTTCTGACTGCAATGGCTTTTAGTTTTTGATCGTTTGTCATTTTCCACCTGTTATTTTAATTTTGATTTTACCGAAGCCCGCCTAGCGATTGTCTATTACGCGCTTCGCTTTTCCTTCAGAGCGCGGAATGCTGCCTGGTGCTTGCAAGTTAATGCTGGCAGACACACCAATCAGACCTTTGATTTTTTGCTGTAGCTCCTTGCAGCGGGCATCGTTGTCTATGCTTGCATCAGATGCTTCCACCTGCACACTGATTTGGTCGAGATTACCTTGCCGTTCTACCTCAATCAAATAATGTGGCGCAAAACCACCAACGTTCAGAATCTGCTCTTCAATCTGGGTTGGGAAAACGTTCACACCTCGAATGATGAGCATGTCATCACTGCGCCCGGTTATCTTATCCATGCGACGCATCGTGCGCGAAGTGC
The DNA here is from genome assembly GCA_045105115.1 of Pseudomonadales bacterium. Taxonomy (GTDB): domain Bacteria; phylum Pseudomonadota; class Gammaproteobacteria; order Pseudomonadales; family JAUIET01; genus JAUIET01. Next base: position 38,408 of record JBGCDE010000019.1, read on the forward strand.
CAGGCAACAAACGGGTTAGGTCGCGGGTTCGATAACGAATCATCGGCATACCTTGCTTCTGCAAATTGGTAAACACTAATTCACCTTCTTCACCGTCGGGTAGTACTTCGCCTGTTTCAGGGTGAATGATCTCGGGGTAAAAATGGTCTTCCCAAATAGTAGGGCCGTCTTTGCTTTCGACACATTCTTGCGCCACACCCGGGCCCATTACTTCTGACAGGCCGTAGATATCAACCGCATCGATATCCAATCGTTTTTCCAATTCCTGACGCATTGAGCCAGTCCACGGTTCGGCGCCGAAAATGCCCGCACGTAAACTCAAGGTTTTGGGGTCTATTCCCTGACGGTCAATTTCATCGGCAAGGTTTAGCATGTAGCTGGGCGTGACCATAATAATATCGGGGTCGAAGTCGCGAATCAGCTGTACTTGTTTCTCTGTTTGTCCTCCAGACATTGGAATAACAGCGCAACCTAATCGTTCCGCACCATAGTGCGCACCGAGTCCGCCGGTGAACAGGCCGTAGCCATAGGACACATGAACCTTGTCTTTACTGCGCCCGCCTGCGGCGTATATAGAGCGCGCTACTACCTGCGCCCAGGCATCGATATCTGCTTGTGTATAACCAACAACCGTCGGCTTGCCTGTGGTTCCGCTGGAGGCATGCACCCGCACAATGTCATCCATTGGCACGCAAAATAGACCGAATGGGTAGTTATCGCGCAGGTCGGCTTTAGTAGTAAACGGAAACTTGGCCAAATCTTCCAGCTGAGCAAAGTCATCGGGGTGCACACCATGCTGGTCGAATTTTTGTCGGTACACCGGCGACTGTTTATAAACGCGTTGTAAGGTCTCGCGCATGTGCCGGGTTTGCTGGTCGCGCAGCTCGTCGACACTGGCGTTTTCTATCGCTTCAAGGCCTGTAGTACTGTCCGACATGGATCCTCCATTTTATTGTTTAAGACGCGCGTTGCATTAAGCGCGACAAACCCACACGGCGTATGATGTCATACACTGGAGCTCGCAATGATACACCAGCTTGAGCAATAATATAATACAATAAATTGACCGTAAACCTAAAATGTGTATCATATTGATTTTGATCAAGCGACCCAGTAGCGGCTTACTGCGCAGACGATAAACAGGAAATAACGGAGTCTAACAATGAAATCAATGAGCTATGTGCACGGCGAATGGACCGAGGGGCAAAGCGACGGCAAGGCTGTCTTTGACGCGGTAAGCGGTGAGCAAATTTGTCAGGTGAGTAGCGACGGCATTGATTTTCAGAAAGTGCTTGATCACGGCCGCAATCAAGGCGGGCCAGCCTTGCGCGCTATGACCACGCATGCACGTGGCGCTATGCTGAAAGACCTTGGCAAGCACTTGATGTCAAAGAAAGATGACTTCTATGCATTGTCTGCGCGTACCGGTGCTACCAAGGCTGACGGTGGTGTTGATATAGAAGGTGGCATTGGTACCTTGTTTGCCTATGCAGGGGTTTCCAAGCGAGAGTTTGCGAACGAAACGTTTATTGTAGAAGGTGCGCCGGAAGCGCTTTCAAAAAATGGCACCTTCGTAGCGCGCCATATTCTAGTGCCCAAGCGCGGCGTGTCTGTGCATATCAACGCATTTAACTTCCCGTGCTGGGGAATGTTGGAGAAGATTGCCCCTAGCCTGGTTGCGGGCGTGCCGGTAATTGTCAAACCGGCCACTGACTCGGCTTATTTAACCGAAGCCATGGTGAGGGAAATAGTAGCTTCCAAATTATTGCCCGAAGGCGCAATCCAGCTCATCTGTGGTCGTACTGGTGATTTGCTAGACCTGCTTACCGAGCAAGATACAGTGACCTTTACGGGTTCTGCCTCAACGGGTCAAACTTTGCGTGCGCACCCGAATATTATTGCGCGCAGTATTCCTTTTACCATGGAAGCTGATTCACTGAACTGCAGTATTCTTGGTGAAACCGTGCAGGTCGATGATCCCGAGTTCGATTTGTTTGTCAAAGAAGTCGCACGCGAAATGACAGTAAAAGCGGGGCAGAAGTGCACCGCGATTCGACGTGTCATTGTGCCGGCTGCGCGCGTTGCTGATGTACAAAAGGCATTAACTGATCGGCTCAGTAAAATAGTTATCGGTGACCCCAATGAAGAAGGCGTTCGTATGGGCCCATTGTTGGGCGCTGCCCAAAAAGCGGATGTGCATGCCAATGTGCAGGCGCTGGCGCAAGACTGCGAGATAGTGCTGGGCGGAAACGATGATTTTGCTATTCAGGGTGACCGAGCCAATCGCGATGCTTTTTATCCGCCCACCTTGTTGGTTTGCGCAAACCCTGTAGAAGCCGTTGGCCCTCACAGTATCGAAGCGTTTGGGCCAGTCAGTACAATTATGCCGTACAGCAATACGGATGAAGCGATACACATAGCTGGCCTGGGCAAGGGCAGTCTGGTTGGTTCTGTGTTTACGCATAATGATCAGGAAGCCGCTGATTTAATTTTGGAAGCGGCCGCATACCATGGTCGCATGTTGGTGATTAACCGTGATTGCGCAAAAGAATCGACAGGCCATGGTTCACCGTTGCCATCATTAGTACACGGTGGCCCCGGTCGCGCGGGTGGCGGCGAAGAATTGGGCGGTGCGCGCGCGGTTAAACACTATATGCAGAGAACCTCGGTGCAAGGTTCGCCCAGCATGCTGACAGCGATTACGCGCGAATACATGGCGGGTGCGAATACGGTCAGCGACGGTGTGCATCCGTTCAAGAAATATTTTGAAGAGCTGCGCATTGGTGAACGCCTAACAACCCATAGGCGAACGGTCACCGAGGCCGATATTGTTAATTTCGGGTGCTTGAGTGGTGATCATTTTTACGCCCACTTTGATGAGTTAGCAGCCAAAGATTCCCTGTTTGGCAAACGTGTTGCACACGGTTATTTTGTTATCTCGGCGGCTGCCGGAATGTTTGTTGAGCCATCTCCAGGTCCGGTATTGGCAAACTACGGTCTGGAATCATTGCGCTTTATTGAGCCGGTTGGAATAGGCGATACCATTCAAGTACACATCACCGCCAAGCAGAAAATCCTGAAAGAAAAACGCCCTGATGAAGAGCGCGCTACGGGCGTGGTGGTCTGGGATGTGGAAGTGCGCAATCAGAACAATGAAATAGTTGCACTGTACGACATATTAACCCTGGTAGAACGAAAAGACGGATAAAACGGAGTCCCCATGAGTTTTGAAAACATAGAGTTTGGCATCGAAGCGGGCGTGGCGACCCTGGTTCTTAATAGACCGGATACACTGAACAGTTTTACAGTTGCAATGCATGAGGAAGTGCAAGCGGCCATGAAAACCGTTAGAACTGACCCACAGGTTCGCTGCCTGTTAATCACTGGTGCCGGGCGCGGGTTTTGCGCCGGTCAGGATTTGAATGATCGTGCGGTAAAAGTGACCGATGAACGCCCCGACCTTGGTGAGTCAGTTGAGAAATACTACAACCCACTGATTCGTGGAATCATGGGCCTTGATAAGCCCGTAATTTGCGCAGTAAATGGTATTGCTGCCGGTGCTGGTGCCAGCATTGCACTTGCCTGCGACATTGTCTTAGCCGCACGCTCTGCAGCCTTTGCGCAGGTGTTTTGTAAAATTGGTCTGATTCCAGACTCGGGTGGCACGTTTAATTTGCCGCGCGCCATTGGTTTGCCTCGAGCGAAAGGTTTGGCCTTACTCGGCGAGAAGATAAGTGCCGAAAAGGCCGAAGCCTGGGGCATGATTTGGCAAGTAGTAGATGATGAAGAGCTGATGGCAGAGGCGACCAAGCTTGCCAGTCATCTCGCAACGCAACCAACCAGAGGTCTTGCTACGGCAAAGAGTTTGCTTAACCAGTCGTTTTCCACAGCCATGAATGAACAAGTGGAGTGTGAGAAGCAGGCTATGCGCACATTGGGTCAATCTGATGACTACCAAGAGGGTGTTGCCGCCTTTATGGAAAAACGAAAGCCAAGTTTCACAGGCTCATGACGCCTGACGAATTAGCCGTAAAATGCGCGGATGTGATGTGGTCGACGGATCGTGCATCACAAGGCTTGGGAATGACAATCGAAGCCATGGGCGAAGGCCGTTCAGAGTTGTCGATGACCGTGCGTGATTCAATGGTAAACGGCCACAATATTTGCCACGGTGGTTTTATTTTTACACTCGCCGATTCAGCGTTCGCTTTTGCCTGCAATTCGCAAAATCAGATAGCGGTTGCTGCGGGTGGCGCCATCGACTTCCTGCGCCCAGCGTCTTTGGGTGACGTACTCACCGCAAAAGCGCAAGTCGTGCACCAGGGAAAGCGCAGTGGCATCTATGATATGACCGTCACAAATCAAGAAGGTAAACTGATGGCCACAATGCGCGGCCGTTCGGCACGTACTCAAGGGCAATTGCTGGACACAGATGAGTCAAATTAGAAGGAAACTAGCACTATGAACGACGCTTTTATTTGCGACGCTATTCGCACCCCTATCGGCCGATACGGTGGAGCACTCTCAAAGGTAAGAACAGATGATCTTGGTGCGATACCGATCTCAGAGCTGTTGGCCCGTAACGCGGGATTGAACGCAGCGGCCATTGAAGATGTTTACTACGGTTGTGCGAATCAAGCGGGCGAAGACAATCGTAACGTTGGTCGCATGAGCGGTTTGTTGGCAGGTCTGCCAGACACAGTGCCGGGCGTGACTTTGAATCGTCTGTGTGGTTCTGGACTAGATGCAGTGGGCACAGCGAGCCGGGCGCTCAAAAGTGGAGAGCAACAATTGGTGATTGCCGGGGGCGTGGAGTCGATGTCGCGCGCACCATTTGTAATGCCAAAACAGGAAGGCGCATTTGGTCGTACAGCTGAAATTTTTGATACGACCATAGGTTGGCGATTTGTTAATCGCTTGATGCACGAACAATACGGTACAGATTCAATGCCAGAAACGGCGGAAAATGTAGCCGCTGATTTCGCGGTTGAGCGCGAAGCGCAAGACGCCTTCGCTTATCAGAGCCAGCAAAAAGCAGCGCATGCGCGTGATCAAGGTTGGCTGGCTGAGGAAATAGTCAGCGTTAAAGTGCCGCAGCGCAAGAAAGACGATTTGATTGTATCGGCTGATGAACATATTCGTGGTGATACCACACTGGAGGCGCTGGCTGGGCTTAGAGCGGCGTTTGTTAAGGACGGTACCGTAACGGCAGGCAATGCCTCTGGTGTGAACGATGGTGCTTGTGCGCTATTGTTGGCCACCGAGCAGGCGGCTAAAGCTAACAATTTGCAGCCCAAAGCGCGGGTGGTAGCAATGGCAACGGCAGGATTGGCACCGAGAATAATGGGCTTTGGACCGGCACCGGCAACACGTAAAGTGCTTGAAGTGGCAGGTTTGTCTTTGGACCAGATGGATGTCATCGAGCTGAATGAAGCCTTTGCGGCACAAGGCCTTGCGGTGACCAGGGATCTGGGGCTGGCTGATGACGACCCGCGGGTTAACCCTTACGGTGGGGCAATCGCACTAGGTCACCCACTGGGTATGAGTGGCGCCAGATTGGTATGTACTGCTATGTATCAGTTGCACAGGAATGGCGGTCGATACGCTTTGTGCACGATGTGTATCGGTGTAGGGCAGGGTATTGCATAGATTATTGAAAAGGTTTGACCATAACGTTACTTACTTAAGAATTGTTTGTGGCACAGAGGCTTTGGATTGAGTGTCGGCCAGTGAGACCGTGTGAGAGAGGGACCTCGAACACGAGCCCCCATGGATGGGTTTACGGCGTGTCTCGCTGGTCGACACTCAATTCGAAGCCGGTCTATGAACAAGTAAGTGCAATTAAAGTCTGACCCGAATGGCACTGACTTAAGCGGAAAGTCCGGCGCTGGAACAAGGGGAACTACTCGAGACACGCCGTAAACCCATCCATGGGGGCTCGGTTTTCGACATCCATGTCTCAAACGGTCCCGAGTAGTTCCCCTTGTCCCAGCACCTATGTGCCAGTATTGACCCCTATTAAGGGCAATTAAAGTCTGACTCAAAGGTCAACAGCAAAACATGATACGAAATATTGATATATATTGTAATAAGTGTATCATTTAAATCATTCAAAACGTTAATGGACCCAACATGACACATTTTGATCTCAGTGAAGCCGAACTTGAGCAACGCTTTCAAGAGCGGGTAGACGATGAACAAAAAATAGAACCTAAAGACTGGATGCCGGCGGCCTATCGTAAGACGCTAATACGGCAAATGTCGCAGCACGCGCATTCCGAAGTGATTGGTATGCAGCCAGAAGGTAACTGGATATCGCGCGCACCGACCTTAATGCGAAAAATCATTTTGTTGGCGAAGGTTCAAGACGAGGGTGGGCACGGTTTGTATCTTTACAGCGCGGCAGAAACACTGGGCGCCAG
>JBGCDE010000020.1:0-4382 GCA_045105115.1 Pseudomonadales bacterium
TATCAACCATGCCCGGATGGATAGTGTTGACACGAATATTATCTTTTGCACATTCCAATGCCGCTGTTCGCATAATTCCAATCACAGCGTGCTTGCTAGTAACATAGGCCGATAGTCCTGGGCTACCCATTACACCACCCACTGACGATGTAATAACAATACTGCCACCGCCAGATTCCTTCATCAGCGGTACAACGTATTTCATACCCAACCAGACGCCTGTTACGTTCACCGCCATAACGTGTTCGAACACGTCTTGCGGATAATCGGGAATCGCCGCTAAACCACCTTCAACACCCGCATTATTTAAAAACCCAGTGACCCCACCAAAGGCCTGCCTGGTTTGCTCGACATACTTCTGTACTTCGCCAGCCTTCGTAACATCTGCCACGCAGGTTTGCAGCGCTTCCTCATTAACGTTACCGGCTGCCAACAATCGTTCTTTCAAATCGCTTAACGATGATTCGGACAGATCAACCAACATTAAATTGGCTTGCTGCTGCGCAAAGTGATGCGCAAACGCAGAGCCTATACCACCAGCAGCACCGGTAATGATGATTGTGTTTTGTTGTTCACTCATTTCTGGTTCCTCACAAAAAGCACTAAAGATCAGTCAGCTAGTTTGATCAGCAAGCGACCTTCGTTCGCGCCGGTAAACAAACCACTAAATGCCTCTATAGTATTGTCGAGTCCATCTACAATTTGTTCTTTGTAATGAAGCTCGCCACGTTTGACCATTCTCGCAAGCTCGGCCGTTCCCTCACCCCAACGCGAGGCGAAATAGGCCACTGTAAAACCTTCGATGCGTGCGTTTTTAACCAGCAACTGCCACATGTTGGCGGGGCCTGCGCGATCGTCCAGGTCGTTGTTGTAATTAGAGATCGTGCCGCACATGAGAATGCGGGCTCGAAAATTCAGATTAAGCAGGGCGCCTTCCAGAATATCACCACCTACATTATCAAAGAATAGATCGATGCCATCAGGGCAGTGCTCGGCAAGAGCAGCGCGCATGTCATTGACCTTGCGATAATTGATCACTGAATCAAAACCAAGCTCGTCTCGAAGCCAGGCGCATTTTTCGTCCGTGCCCGCCGTACCAACCAGTCGGCAGTTCGCGGCACGTTTTGCCAGCTGCCCAGCAACCGAACCAACGGCACCAGCTGCGCCACTGATTAAAACCGTTTCTCCATCTTTAGGTTGGCCAACGTCAAGCATTCCAAAGTAAGACGTCAGCCCTGTAGTGCCACAAATACTCAAATAATTTGAAAGTGGTAACTCCGGATCTACAGTCAACACCTCAAGCCCTGGCACTTGCCGGGAACCTTCTCCGCCCACAACGCTATACAATTCCCAAGCACCAAGGCCACGAGTAATACTGCCCTCCGGGTAATCCGGGTTCTTGCTTTGAACAACGCGAGAGATACATGTTGCCGACATAACCGCGCCAAGCTCAATTGGCGGAATATAACTGTCGTGAAAATCATCCATCCAACCACGCAATGCGGGGTCGAGCGCGAAATAGAGGTTTTGCAGCAACACCTGATTGTCAGCCAAGGCGGCAACCGGCTGTTCAGTGGTTTGGAAAATGTTTTCCTGAATAGGACCGTCTGGCCTGGCCATCAGGCGAATCTGGCGGTTAGTGATATTACTCATACAAAATCCAGGCAAACAGAGATCAAGGAATTATCTCACGTTAGTCTGCCGAACAACACAAAAAAACCGACCGACCTGCTTGTTATTGCTCGCTTAGCTTGACCACAGTTTTACCGAAATTTCGCCCGGCAAACAAATCGCAAAACGCCACACCGGCATTCTCGATGCCTTCCAGGCAGTACTCGATATTTTTCAGTTGACCGCTCGCAATCCATTCCTGCAATTGCTCTCGCACGGCCGAGTAGCGATCGGGCTGAGTGTGAGTCATAAAGCCCTGCATGGTGACTTCCTTTTTGACCAGCTCAAACATATTGTTCGGTCCAGGCAGAGGGTCTTCTGCGTTATACGTCGTGATCGAGCCACACAAGGGTATGCGCCCACGCAGGTTTAGATTAGCAATTGCCGCCTGCAAGGTTTCGCCGCCAACATTGTCAAAGTACACGTCAACGCCTTCTGGACACACGGCACGAATTTCGGCTTCGACACCATGCGCTGCTTTGCGGTCTACAGCGGCGTCATACCCCAGTTCGTCCACCAATCGTTGGCATTTCTCTGCACCGCTGGATATGCCAACGGTTCGCGCACCATAAATTTTCGCAATTTGCCCTGCTACAGAGCCCACTGCACCGCCTGCGGCGCTCACTAAAACTGTCTCACCTTGTTTCGGTTTACCAATGTCTGTCATACCAAAGTAGGCTGACATACCCGTGTCACCGAGAATGCCTAAATAATAGCTGTGTGGAAAGTCGAGGTCAGCGGGCAGCTTAATGATGAAATCATCGGCGGCGCATACGGTGTACTCTTCCCAGGCGAAACGTGCCATTAACATGTCGCCCACCTCATAGTCCGGGTGTTTTGATTCAATCACACGTGACAAGGCCAGCCCCATTACTGGTTGACCTAATGGCATCGCCGGCAGCACCGCGTCACCGCTGGATTCGTTCATCCAGTTGCGAAAACCGGCGTCGAGCGACAGGTACAGGTTTTTGCAGCAGATTTCCCCTTCTGTTGGGCTTTTCAGCTCCGATTCGGTGAGTTCGAAGTCATCATACTGCGGATAATTATCCGGCCGTTTTGCCAATACAATGTGTCGATTGAGCGTTCCCACAAAATGTCCTCTATGCGCCGTAAACAGATCAAACGTTAACATAAAAAAAACCGAACAGTCTGCTTTTTTCATATGCTATGATCGTTGATCTTCAGCGCATTACACACTATAAAAAGATTCGCATTGATATGAACGAAAACCACACGCAAACCGCCTTGATTACCGGCGGCGCCAGCGGAATTGGCGCCGGTGTTGCTTCTCTGCTGCATCAGCGTGGCTTCCAGGTAGTGATAGCTGATATTAATGACGAGGCCGGCCAGGCGCTTGCCAGCGAACTGGGTGATCAAGCGCGCTATGTGTCTCTTGACGTTACTTCTGAGTCATCATGGCAGGCGCTAATGGGTCAACTGGATGAAAACGTATCAGTGCTGGTTAACAACGCAGGCACCGGTATTAGCGCCTCGATTGAAGACACCACGCTGGATGATTGGCAGCGTATTCAAGACCTGAATGCACGTGGCGTGTTTCTAGGCTGCCGTTTTGCCGTGGCCGCCATGAAACAAACCGGTGGCAGTATCATCAATATTGCGTCCGCGCTTGGCAAGAAAGCGCTCAGCACAACATGTGCGTATTCGGCCAGCAAAGCCGCTGTGATAAGTCTGACCGAAAGCACGGCCCTGCATTGCGCCGAACAATCTTACCCGGTGCGATGCAACGCTGTTTTACCCGGCTTTATAGACACGCCTTTGCTTCGCAACAATCTACAGCTCAGCGAGGACCCAGAGGGTATGTTGGCGGGTTTCGTTGGCTTACATCCGGTCAACAGACTGGGAACCATTGAAGAAGTGGCTGAAACCGTTGCATTTTTAGCGGGAGATCAGTGTAGTTTTATCACCGGTGCATCAATTAGCATTGATGGCGCCATGACTATTTAAGAGACAGAGGAATATTCAGATGGCTAGGTTAGAAGGTAAATCCGCATTTGTTTTAGGCGCTGCCGGCGAAGGCAATATGGGCCAGGTAATTGCCCGTCGCTTTGCCGCAGAAGGCGCGAAAGTGGCCGTAGGTGGTCGCAATATGGATAAGCTCGGCGCGCTTGCTGATGAAATTGGCGGCATGGCTGTGCACTGCGACATCACATCAAAAGCAGACATTGAAAAATCGATAGCTGATATCACGCAGCAATACGGCCCACTGGACATCGCAGTGAATTCAACGGGCTGGGGATTGCTCACACCGTTCGAAGAAACCAGTGAAGACGATCTGGTAGCAATGATGAACTTGCAGTTCAAAGGCCCTTACCAGTGGATGCAAGTACTGGTTGGCAATATGAGTGACTCTGCCTCCATCATTCAGATTTCATCCGCCACAGCGAAGATATTGGTAGGCAATCATCATGCGTATATTGGCACTAAGGCAGGCATCGATCATGTGATTCGAGGTGTTGCTGATGAATTTGGCGCTCGCGGCATACGTGCTAACACCATTTCTCCTGGGCTGACTGAGTCACCGATGGTGGCAGACAGCCTGGCAATCCCTCGCTTTAAAGCGGCGTTTGAGAAAGAGTATCCGCTGGGGCGATTAAACACTTCGGAAGACATTGCGGCCGCGGCCGTATTTGTAGCCAGCGATGAATGCTTTATGACCGGACAAAACTTGCAGGTTAACGGTGGACTTACTC
>JBGCDE010000021.1:0-7579 GCA_045105115.1 Pseudomonadales bacterium
GTGGAGCCTGGACAATTGCTTGATCACACCTCACGTCGGCAACACACCTGAAGTCGGTATTCGTTTGCTGTGCGAACACGTCCGGGAAAACACCCGGCGATACCTCGCCGGGGAAACGCTATTAGCGCCTGTGGATGTTGACGCTGGCTACTAACGCGCGGCCAACCACTGTTCCAGTTCATCCGCTGTGCCTATTCGCTCACCATTCACATACACCTGTGGTGTAGTCTCCTGACCGGTTACTGCACCCAGCGAACTCAAGCTTAAGCCGCCCGTGCCCAGCTTGATCTCTTCATAGTTCAAGCCCGCATCACTCAGCGCTTTTTTGGCCCGATCACAATGCCCACAACCGGGTTTGCTAAACAAGGTTACCTTAGCCGGAGCCTCAGCATTGGCGTTGATATGCCCAAGCATGGTATCGGCATCTGACACTTCAAACGGGTCGCCAGGCACATCTGGCTCGATGAACATTTTCTCAATCACCCCGTCTTTAACCAGCATGGAATAACGCCACGATCGCTTACCAAAGTTGAGATCGTTTTTGTCCACCAACATACCCATAGCCTCGGTAAACGCCGCGTTGCCATCGGGCAAAAAGGTAATGTTATCCGCGTGCTGTTCACGCTGCCAACTGTCCATCACAAATGGGTCGTTAACCGAAACACACACGATTTCATCCACGCCATTGGCCTTGAACGTTGACGCCAGCTCGTTATAACGCGGCACGTGCGTTGACGAACATGTTGGCGTAAAGGCTCCAGGCAGCGAGAAAACCACCACTGTTCGCCCAGCGAACAGCTCATTTGTATGGCACTCCTGCCAATCGCCATCGGCCCTGCATCGCAGTGTTACTTGAGGTGCTTGTTGCCCTTCTTTGTTTACCAAATTATGTGCTGTCATGTTTAACTCCTTAAATGTAACCAACAGCATCAGTCTATGGGCAGATCTATAATAAATAAAATATTATAATTAAATGGTATTGATATATTAAAATTATGATTATAAAGTTCAATCCAGCAAGCGAGACCAGTGCTCGCTTGGTGGCACTTAGGCAGTGATGCGAATGTTGGCCAGCGGGACTGTTTGAGACAGGATGTCGAAAATCAAGCCCCCAGGGATGGGTTTACGGCGTGTCCCGCTGGCCAACATTTGCGTCAATGCCGATCTCGAACAACATATCGATCCTCTTTAAGGTCACTTATGAAAAACCTACCCACAACCCGTCAACTCCAATACCTCCTAGCCCTAGACGAACACCAACACTTCGGCCGCGCCGCCGAACAATGCTTCATCTCTCAATCAGCTTTCAGCATCGCCATCAGAGAACTGGAATCCGGCCTGGACTGCCAACTATTTGAACGAACCAATCGCAGCGTACAAGTCACCGAAGCCGGCAAAGACATAGTTGCAAGAGCCCGCGACGTACTCAGCAGACTGGAAGACCTCAGCGAAGCCGCGCACCGCCAAACCAACCCCCTGCAAGGCTCTATCCGCCTAGGCGTTATTCCAACCATCGCCCCCTTTTTCCTGCCCAGAGTGCTCGCCCCTCTGCAAGATACCTTCCCCGATTTAGAGCTTGTTCTAAGGGAAGAACAAACAGCAACCGTTTATGAATCGCTGATGTCAGGCAAACTGGACATGATTCTGGTGGCTCTACCCTACGAACTGCCCAGCACGCACACTGTTAAGTTGTTTGATGACCCCTTCCACCTTGCCTTTCGGCAAAACAGCCGCTGGATGCCAAACCCCGGTGCCAAACAACAAGCCGTGTCTGGCAAACTGCCCGACGAAGCCATCATCTTGTTAGAAGACGGCCACTGCCTGCGCGACCATGCCTTGAGCCAATGCCGCCTGCAGGGCCCTAGACAACAAGCTCAACTCAGCTCATTTTCTTCAACCAGCATCACCACCCTGCTGCACATGGTCGCTCAAGATTTAGGCATGACTTATATTCCTGAAATGGCCCTGGGCAGCCCATTACTGGAGAGCTTGAATATCGCCACACGCCCAATGCCCTCTTCCAGCAGGCGCGGCATCGGAATCGCCTGGCGCGAAGGCACCGCATTCAGTGAGTCTTATACTGAATTTGCGCAAAAACTCGCCAGTATTTACCTCACCAAAGCCTGAGCAGCCCCGCAAAGAAGCGACTATCAGGCTCAGGCCAGCGCCCTGTGCTACCGTTAAAGTATGTGACAACGCAAAGGGACACGCCGTTGAAACCAAACACAATTGCGCTCTGCTCACTCTTTCTCCTTACCAGCTGCAGTGGCGGCGGAGGCGATGGAGCCGGCGGATCATCAAGCACGCCACCGCCAACAGGCAACAGCGGCCCGGCTGCAAGCATAACCTCACCGGGCAGCGACATGATGGCCAGCACCGCAACCCTTGACGTTATTGGCACCGCCAGCGACGACGATGGCGTATCCTCCGTATCCGTCAATGGCATAAGCGCATCAAGCAGCGACCGATTCGCCAACTGGCAGGCTGAAGTTCCACTGCTTGAAGGCATGAACTCAATTGTGGTGGCCACCCAAGACACTCTTGGCAATCGCAATACCCAAGCCGCACAAGTAATGATTGAGCGCGGTTTTCTATTCGACAAAGCTGAAAATATCATTCTCGACCCGGAGCGACGCAACGCCATTCTTGTCGACGAAGTCGCCCGCGTTCTAATGAAGATCGACGCCGAAACACGAATGAGAGCCGAGTTTTCCGGGCCAAATGCCGGCACGGGCCCGCAATGGGATATGCCAGTCGAGTTATTGCTGGACGACGAAAGCGACCGAGCGCTGGTGTTTGACAGCGGTTTAAATGCTCTGGTCTCAGTCGATCTGGCCAACGGCGATCGCAGCATAGTCGCCTCGGATTCAGTGGGCTCTGGATTATCTTTGGCCGGCGCAAGCGTATTCACTCTCGACCCAGGCCTTCAACAAATCTACGCGATAACTGATGATCAGCTACTGAGCGTTGATCTTGCGAACGGTGATCGCCAGGCAACCGCCCTCAGCGGTTCAGATATCGACTCCCCACGTACCGGTCGAGTAGACAAGCCCAATAATCGATTATTGGTCAGCGCCCCAAGCAATATTTTCGCCATTGACCTTAGCTCCGGGCGAAGCACGCCGCTAATGAACCCCTAACAGGCGCTATTCAAGCCCCAATCTCTGCTTTATAGTGCGGCGTCGTTTATTGTCGCAGCACGCCCATGCACAAGCCAAAGCCACCCAACACCTATCGCCGCGGCGTCGTATTGGCAGTGGTTGCCGGAATCATACTCTCCACTCTAGGCATTGGCGTTCGGCTACTGGAACAAGCCAGCGGCATGCAAATTATTTTCTACCGCGCCATAGGCTTGCTGCTATTCATGAGCACGGTGGTCATTATCCGAAACCGCGGTATCTCAGCCAGTAAATTGCTTGAAAGTGGCTGGCTTGGCTTCGGCGCGTCGCTGGCCTACACCGGCGCGTCAATTGCCATCATTTATGCATTGCTAAATACGACGGTGGCCAACACCATGTTCGTGGTGTCATTAGCCCCCTTGTTTGCCGCTTTGGCTGGCTGGATTTTCTTACGTGAAGCCGTGCCATTGCGAACCTGGGTGGCGCTGGTACTGGCAATCACGGGTGTGCTGATCATGGTCAACGGCGGCCTTAGCGCGCAGGGCTTGATTGGAATAGGGTTCGCTTTGTGCATGGCTGTTTGCTATGGCAGCTTTTCAGTGTGTCTGCGGGCCGGTCGTGATGTCGATATGTTGCCACCCGTCTGTTTTTCGGCTCTATTACTCGGGATTATCGGCTGGTGGTATGCCGACTCGTTGCACCTTCCAACACAAGATATAATACTGTGTCTTGCGATGGGTGCATTCCAGCTGGGTCTCGGCAGCTTACTACTGACAATGGCGGCGCAATCAGTGCCCGCTGCGCAAATAACCCTGCTGGCGATGCTGGAGGTTGTGCTAAATCCGGTGTGGGTCTGGCTAGGCGTAGGTGAAGTTCCAGCGCCTTACACACTGGTCGGCGGCGCGTTGATTATTGGCGCGATCATCTACCAGGCTATCGATAGAAAACCCAGAGCAACATCGCAGTCTTAATACATAGTGAAAACACAGTGCAGTCTTAAATAGATAGAGAGTGAAACAAATGATTGAATCCAAAAACGACGTTTACGTAATGGCCGCCGCGAGAACCGCAATTGGCAGTTTTGGCGGCGGATTGAAAGACCAATCCCCTGCTGACCTTGGCGAGCATGTTACTCGCGTTGCCCTGGAGCGAGCAGGTGTTCCCGCCGAAGACGTGCAATCTAATGTTGTGGGCCACGTTATTCGAACTGTCACACGCGATGCTTACATATCCAGGCGAATCGCTCTTCAAGCCGGCCTGCCCGTTTCAACCCAGTCTTTAACATTGAATCGATTATGCGGCAGCGGCCTTGAGGCCATCGTGTTTGCAACACAGCAACTGCAGCTTGGAGAAGTGGATGTTGCCGTTGCCGGTGGTGCTGAATCCATGAGTCAATCCGGCCACCTGTTAACCACCAATCGCTGGGGGCAGCGCATGGGCGATGTGACCATGCTGGACGAGTTAACCGGTGTACTTAGCGACCCTTTCAGTGGCAGCCACATGGGCATTACCGCTGAGAACCTGGCTGAGAAATACAACATCAGCCGAGAAGAGCAAGACGATTTTGCGCTGCAAAGCCAGCAACGCGCAGCCGCCGCTATTGAAAATGGCTACTTTAAGGAACAGATCACCCCTTATGAAGTAAAAACCCGCAAAGGCAGCGTGATGTTTGATACCGATGAGTTTGTACGCGGCGATACTACGCTGGAAGGCCTGGGCAAATTGCGACCCGCGTTTAAGAAAGAAGCCGGCACTGTAACAGCGGGCAATGCCTCTGGTATTAATGATGGCGCGGCAATGGTGGTATTGGCCAGCGCTGAAAAAGCTTATTCTTTTGGCGGCAAGCCAATGGCTAAAATTATTTCCTATGGTCGTGCAGGTGTGTCACCAGACATCATGGGTATTGGCCCAGTCGGCGCCTCAAAAACAGCGCTTGCACGTGCAGGCTTGAGCGTTGATCAAATCGATGTGATTGAATCGAACGAAGCATTCGCAGCGCAGGCCCTATCAGTCTCCAAAGAGCTTGGTTTTCCAAGCGACAAAACCAATCCAAATGGTGGTGCCATTGCACTAGGACACCCAATTGGTGCAAGTGGTGCGGTTATTTTCACTAAAGCGCTGTACGAATTGCACCGGGTTGGCGGGCGTTACGCCTTGATTACCCTATGCATTGGCGGTGGTCAGGGAATCGCGGCGATTATAGAAAGAGTGTAATCCCCGCACCTAAAGCCTGAGTCTACAATACCCGCTTACTCATTTGCGGGAGCGGGTCATGTGGGATTTATCAGGTAAAACAGCACTGGTCACTGGCTCAGGCAGTGGCATGGGGCAAGGCATGGCCAAACAGCTGGCACTGCAAGGCGCCCACGTTGTGGTTAACGATATCTTTGCTGACAAAGCGGAGCAATCCGCAAGCGAGCTTCGCGAGCAAGGCCTGAAAGCCAGCACCAGTGTTTTCGACGTAACCGACGCAGATTCCGTGCGCACAAGCATTGCCGCTGTGGAAGCTGAACTTGGCGGCATCGATATTATGGTGTGCAATGTCGGTAACGCCGGTGCCGTGAATATGGAACAAGCGCACTTCAAAGACTCCCTGCCCGAAAACTGGACCAAGTTTGTTGATGTTAATTTGTACGGCGTGATGCATTGTACTCACGCCGTTCTGCCAGGGATGTGCGAGCGCGGCTGGGGCAGAGTCATTAGCATATCCTCTGGCGCTGGTCGTACCGGTTTGAATATTGGCGTGTCAATTTATGGCGCTGCGAAAGCAGGCTCCATCAATCTTATGCGACACATCTCTCAGGAAGTGGCAGGGCATGGTGTTACCTGCAACGCAATTGCCCTTGGCTTAATGAACACAGTACCCGATGAATTTGCCGAGCCGATGATCAAACATATTCCCTGCGGCCGACTGGGCACCCCGGAGGACGCAGGCAACATGGTTGGATTCCTTGCCGCCAAAGAATCCGAGTGGATAACCGGCCAACTGTTCTGTGTTGATGGCGGCTCCGCACCTTACTGACCAGAGCCGACCGCTTGGCGAAAGCAAAGGTACGATGCCGCTTTACCGTCGAGTTTTGAGCGTTGCGGGCAGCCTATTTTTGCTGGCCTGTGAAGGTTCGAACAACCGCTTCGCCACCTCTGCTGAGTATTCTTCTGCCTCTACTGCAGACAGCTCTGCGCAACAGGAATGGCGTTCTTATCTTGCCGACAGTGGCCACAGCCACTACTCACCACTCAAGCAAATCAATACCCTGAATGTCGCTCAACTGCAAGAAGTCTGGCGCTTCAGTGCGGGCGAAGCAGATAATAAATCAACATTAGATATACAGTGCAACCCATTAATAATAAAAGGAATTCTATACTGTACTTCACCCAATCTCGAGCTCTTTGCATTGAATGCAGGCAATGGAGAATTGCTGTGGCGCTTCGACCCCGATTACCAACCAAGCCTGTACCTGCCCAACCCAAATCGTGGGGTAAGCTATTGGGCGAAGGAAGATGACCAACGCATCCTGTTTACGGCCGGCTCCTCTCTTTATGCCGTGGATGCACGCACCGGAAAGCCGGTCGAGAGCTTTGGCAATGGGGGCAAAACCGATCTTAGAACCGGCTTGCCGGACTGGGCCTCAGACCTGGATGTGGTTGCAACCACGCCCGGAACGATTTTCGAAAACCTGATCATTCTTGGCTCGCGCGTCTCGGAGGCCAAGGGTGCCGCGCCCGGTCATGTGCGTGCCTTCGATGTGCGAAGCGGCGAACTCAAATGGGTGTTCAACACCATACCTCTCGCAGGCGCGTATGGTGCAGATACCTGGCCAACCGACTCGATTGGACGTGCCGGCGGTGCAAATTCCTGGGCCGGGATTGCCGTAGACCCTACTCTTGAACTCGCTTTCGTACCCACTGGCTCACCGACATTTGATTTTCATGGCGCTGACCGGCTGGGCGACAATCTGTTCGCCAATTCCCTGATTGCCCTAAATGCCAGAACCGGCCATCGCGTTTGGCATTACCAGTTCGTGAAGCATGATGTCTGGGACAGAGATCTGCCATCGCCGCCCAATCTGATTGACTGGGAAGTGAACGGTAAGCAGGTTCCAGCCGTTGCGCAGGCCACCAAGACTGGTCATATTTTTGTCTTTAACAGGGCAACCGGCGAGCCGCTTACACCGATCCAGCAGGTTCCAGTGGTAGGTACAGCCGTTGCTGGCGACGTGACCGCTGACTCGCAACCCCTGCCTGAGTTTCCAAGCTTCACTCAACAAACGTTCACGCCCTCTACCCGGTCACCCTTGGTTGAAAACGCGGTTGCGAAAAGACTGGAGTCGCTGCAACCCTATGCTTTATACCGGCCACCCGGACTAAAAGGCAGCATTCTATTCCCCGGAATTGACGGTGGCGCCGAATGGGGTGGTATGGCGTATGACACCAAGCAAAGACGCCTGTTCGTTAATGCC
>JBGCDE010000022.1:0-56357 GCA_045105115.1 Pseudomonadales bacterium
AAAGTAGATGCAAATTGATCGTACTTTAATCGAGTTTGCTCACTTTCTCATCGCGCGCGTCTATCCAAATAGGCGAGGTCCATGCACGCTCTTGAAGAACGGGTGAATAAAAGGGTTGTTTTTCAGGGCTTAAACAACACTTTCCAAATACATCACCCTTGGCGCCACGTTGCTGCGCATCAATGGTTGCCTTGTTGGCCTGAACATCGCATTGGTCAGAGAACGGATTAACGCCGGCAGCCTGGCATTGAAGAGTACTCCATCGGCAACTGGGGTTTTCCAAAACTCTTGCGTAATAAAAGGCATTTTGTGTTGGGTCAAACTCATTATCTTGCCACACAGAGCATAAGTTAGAAGCGCCAACTCCTACTGGCTTGCAAGAATTGGGATCTACTGATGCGCCATTAGCAGGATCACCTGCAACATCAACAACACGTTCATGCGTTTTGCCAGTACTGTCTACCCAGCCCTTAACTATCTGAATACGCTGCAGGTCTGTACCCGGGTTACCGGTACTACCGCTGTCTTTCTGCGCTGAAAGCAAAAAGCGTGGCATTTGCGCTTGCTCCCCAGATTTCAAATTGCCCCCCATTGGCACACCACCTGCATAGGCCTGCTCGATCATATCGTCGGCCTGACACAAGCTTTCGTCATAGTTCCAGCCCGCGAAAAACCGAACAATCGGGCGCGTGCCACTGGTGGCGTAAGTTTCCTTATTCCGCATGCCGGTGAATAGTGCATCACGTGAGTTTTCTTCGGCCCAAACAACAGCATGACCGCCGGGATTATCGAAAAAATGATCCTGCACATTTCGATAGCCCGAATCTCTGCGCCCGAGATGACCCACATAGTTGTTTTCCTCGGCGCCACCTGGGGTTGCACTGTGGGTATCCGTCGAGCCAATGAAACCGAATTTGAATGGGTTTACACCGTCACGCTGGTCTAGCTTCAAGCCATCTTTTAAGGCGTTGCGCGCCATATTTCTTGACGCAAAATTCTCCAACTCAACGGGTGCGGCCCGATCAGTAGCCACTTCACCGTGCAAGGTACCCAACATACCAAGATTGTCTGCAACCGCCTGCTCGAAATCGCACAGTTCATCTTCAGTATCGAGACCAATGCCGCGTAAGCGGTCAAAACGACACTCCGAGCTTGCCTTGTGCTGGGTAAGCTCTATGACCGGCTCAAAAAACAATCGATTTGTTGCTTCAAGTGGCGTTTCAGGGTCACGAAACATAAGCCCCCCGGAAAGATTAGGGTTATGAGGAATTGCCAGCACATCACAACCGTCTATGCCATCAATACATTGTTCCCGCAGCTGTACCCATAAATCCGGAAAATTATAGGATCCTGTGTCGTAAGTAGATATCGCAGTCTCAGTAACGTACTCGTTTCGAAAAATCACATTACGATGCATGTTCTTGTGCTCTGGTGCATCGGTGTATTCATAACCCACAAAGGTAGTGAACTCGCACGCAGAACTGCGATCATAATGATCTTCCGCGGCTTGCTGAATGTTGTTCCAATAACTGATGTGGCCGCTGTCGCAATCAGACAATGTGCACGCAAAGCTTTGCCCACCACCCGGCGAGGTCACGGCCCGGCTTGCCCACCAATTGGCCGCAACCAACTGTACGATGTAAATACTGGAGCGTGACATAACACAGTGTGGCCACCAGTAGCCCATTGTCCATGGGTCTTCTGTGCAGACATTTATTGGACCAAGCAACTCGGAATGATCTGTAACGGCAGTGAAGTCCAGTGGGCGCTGCAATTGCGCTGTCACCGTTTGCTTACCATCTTCGTCGGGTAATGTGATCGGTTCACCTTTCGCATAACGATAGGCGTCCCATGGATCATTGCGCTGACTGGACACATAGGAATCGAAAGAATATCGGGTATGCACATGAAGATCTCCAAACAGGGGCTTCTTCAAGTCATGGAAATCTTCACAGGGTTCACGTTGTTCAGTTCGCTGAAACTCAGCACTTGCGAATACGGCGGTCACTAGTAACGCCAAAGCGGCTAGCAAAACAGTTGAAACTTTTGTGAATTGTGATCGCTTTGCTACAGGGTTACCTAAGCGCAGTGTCGAGTTATTATCTGGCACGTATTTATTCTCTGATTATTCGCATCAGATCATATAGTAACAGCCATTGATGTTGTGTTGGGGCGGGTGAAGTTACCGTGTGCTCAGCTCGGCAATGCCAAATGGAATTGATACCCGTCTGACGCTACCAGGAAAAGAATATGCCGCCATGTAGACGCTGATAGCTGAACAATAGCTTGATCCGACCTATAGCGCCTAAACCGCGTTAGTTAGGTTTAGGCAGATACCTGGGTAACCGTCATATTCGACAGATCGGGAGTGGATAGGTCAATTTCTTCCTCTACGGATGCTCGATACACCAATTCATTGACTTTGTAGATAGTACCCAGATAGTGCTTGCGAATAGTTGCTGTCACTTTCGTACTTGGAATTCGCTCAAGGTAAATCCACAGGGTATATTCAAGCGCATAATCGCCCGCCTCAGTTAGCGCCCATTCAAACGTTTTGTTGCCATTGATCTTTATGGCTTCGTCTTCACAGGCCCTCTGAAACGCTTTCTCAAACACATCATTTACATTTTTGGTTTGAGCATCTGAGATCGCAATTCGCGCCTCTCTATCACCGGTAGGAAGTTTTGGGTAGCCAATGTTATACCGTAATGCTTGGCGAATTCCGTCGCTACTGGCAATGCGACTGAGGTTGTCGATCTTGCCTTGCATCATGCGGCTGTTACGAATCAAGGTTCGATTATTATTTCTAATGTCGAAGATAACGGTATAAATAAAAGATACTTTACTGATGATGTACTCATCATCGTAGCCATCAATCTTGATTAAATCGCCGTCTTCCAATGTCTGTGAATTGAGAATAACCAGGCCGCTTAAAACATCCGGCGCCCAGTTAGCGCTGGTGAACGCAAGGAAAGCAAAGATGATGCCGAATATGCCGGTTGTCTCCAGCATGCTATCAGCACCCCAGACCTTAATCACCACAAACAGTGTCACGATGCCAATCAGAATGATCAGTACAATGTTCATCAGTCGACTGCTGTAGGTTTCTACGTACAGGTTTCGGCTATCCACTTCTTTGCGCCGACCGAAGCGTTTCAGGGAATAATACGAACTGATTTGGAAGACAAGCAGGCTGAAGTAAACGGTCATTAAGGAATACACGAAGCTCATAAATACTTCGCTGATTTCTGGGGCAAGGCTAAGAACCACGATATCGGCAATAACCAGCACACAGATAAATGCGCTGAGAGTTCGAGCTATTTGTACGCGCTCACTATGATCGTGGTCGCCCTGTGTACGGCGAATAATTGCGCCCGCACCGACAAAAAAAGCCAGGTTCAGTAGCAACAGCAAGCCATGGCTTGCCCACTCTACGGCACTCAGATTTATCGACAAGCTATCCATATCAGTTCCGCTTTCCAATCGAAACTGAATGGTAACAGACCGCGGGCTGCGTTGCGCAAACCCGCTTCAAGGTCTTTCATTTCAGCCTGCTTCACCAATAGCTCGAAGCATCCAGGCGGTTTTCTCATGCACCCGCATTCTGTCGCCCACCAGTGCGGCCGTCGATTCATCATCGGCATTCTGCGCCATTGCCAATACTGCTCGACAGGTTCGCACTACCGTTTCATGCCCATTATTCAGCACGCTGATCATGTCAGAAGCGCTGGGTACTCCCTCCACTTCTGCTATTTGGCTCAATCTGGCAAACTCGGCGTAGGTTCCAGGTGCTGCTACACCCAATGTGCGAATGCGCTCTGCGATCTCATCAACGGCGGTTGCTAGTTCCGTGTAGTGCTCTTCGAACATTAGATGCAACTCACGAAATTGTGGACCGGTGACGTTCCAGTGAAAATTGTGCGTTTGCAAATACAGAGTGTAGGAATCGGCCAGTAAGACTTTCAGCGATTCCGCTATGGCCATACGGTCTTCAGTGTTAATTCCAATATCGATGGTGTTCATGTGCCCTGCCCTCATATCAATGTGTATGGGAGTAATATAGGGCAAAAATTTAATTATATAAAATATCTTATTTATAAGGTATTGATATATTTAATATATCACTCTTTCTGCAACCCCCTAAGTTTTGTGTATTTGATATACACCTCTCTGGCACCCAAGAGGCTGATCTGCCTACCGGCCCAGCCATCTCGCCAGCCCTGACGCAGCACCAATGTGCTGAAGAATCGAAATGCAGCCGAGACTGCTGGTCTGAAAATTGATACACGCTTGCCTCGCGCATACATCTGTTGCGCAGACAGCTCAGCATAACGCTGCAGGCGCTGAACATGCTCTTCAACGCTGTAGTAGGAATAATGTAGCAACTTACCCTGCAGTTTTTGTTGAGCGACTTTAGCGGGAATATCCAAAGCTTCGTGCACAAACTCTCCTTGCCAGGCAATTTCACGCCGATCAAACAAGCGAGCTTTCCACTCTGGATACCAGCCACTAAAACGCACCCAATGCCCGCAGTAGTTGGTGAATCGGTCTAGCTGATACACGGTGTTTGCTTTTGGCTCGAGTGTGCGAATACTGTTGGCCAACTCTTCACTCAGGCGCTCGTCGGCATCAATGGACAGCACCCAATCATTCTTTGCCAGACTATTGGCATGGTTTTTTGAGGCGCTGTAGCCACGCCACTCAATATTCTCCACGCGCGCGCCGCAGTCTCTGGCAAGTTCACAGGTATTGTCGCTACTGCCGGTGTCTAACACTAGAATATCGTCGCAGACAGATGCGAGTGATTGCAGGCAATCTTCGATATTTCGGGCTTCGTCTTTGGTGATGATTACCGCCGAAATACTCACAATCTACTGGTGCTCTTTGCTTTGAGCGACTTGCTGCACAGTTAAAGCGTACATCACGACCAGCGTGAAGCTGTAAACAATGGAGAATCGACCGCTCATTAGCAAGGCCTCACTGAATCCACACAGAACAACCATAGCCACGGCAACTGCCGAGGCAGCAGGCAATGAAACATCGCGCTGATTAGCAGCACTGAACGCCTGCTGCCTGAAAAAACGACCCGGAACCCAGTACAACAGTAATATGGCAAGCAAGCCCAACAAGCCTTTCATCGACATTGCATTTAGTATTTCGTTGTGCGCGGAGCGCTTACCGTCAACATCAACGTAGTGACTAATATCACCACTGTCGATAAGTTCCTGTTTAATAGCCGCACGTTGCTGAAAACTGGCGCCATCAATCGGGTAACGACCAAAAGTAACTAATGCTGCTTCCCAAAGATCCAGACATAGACCCAACGAACTTTCCTCATCCACTTCGTCGTTTGCCTCATAAGCTTCAAGATTCCAAACGGCAGCATCCACTCGTTCTCTGACCATGTCGGAGACGAAGTAGCTGGCAATGAGCAAGACAGCTAGGGTGAGACTGGTCGACAACGCCAGCTTTAAGCTTCGTTGAGGTATAAGTACTATAGAAATCAGTGGTGCGACAACAAGCGCCAACCATGTACCGCGTGTCCCGGTCATGATTGAAATATACAATGCGGCAAGCAGAGCAACTGCGCCAAACACCGCCCACAACCACTGCGCGCGGTCCCGGTACATTTGAGCAACTATAAAAGGAATATAGAACACTGCGGCAAACGCCGAATCCAACACGCCCAAGCCAAAATCAATACGAATTTCATCCGCTGTTTGATGGCGTGAGTCGGGGTATAAGTTAAACACCGACACCAAAACAACCGCGATAACAGTGCTCGCGCTTAACGATCTCAAGAGCACATCGGTACGCAGCACAAAGGCTGGCAGTACGGCCATCAGTAGCAATAATAAACTGTATCGCAATGGTGCATCTACCGGGCGCATTGAATCGCTGCTCAACGCCATTGGCACAGCAGCCAACACAACAAATGAAAATGCAATTAGCCAGTCACGTGGTACAAACCACTTATGTTGTGCATGCTGAAAATTTCTACCGGCACGAGCATGCAACACAATACCCACTACTATGGCCAGTAAAATTGCCGCCTGACTGAGGTATTGGTTTACGATTGAGCTACTGGCCGCGACAATCAGTAGTATCTGCAGCACTCTGGAGTCGATGGATGCAAGCCCTTTGTTATGAGGAAACACGCTGACCATGAAATGCCCGATTGAAAACGCGTATGGTAATTGAGATGCAAGCGCTAGGCTACTGAGCAAAATCCCAAAGAAAAGCGTCTGCTTCATTAGTTCACAAATAGCCTATATCATGCGCACTGCAATCCGATTTACGTGCCGTCACTGTAGTAAACGATGAAATTATCAGTATTAGACCAATCACTCGCCCGCAGTGCCGATGACGCACCCAACGCATTGCAAGAGACCCTACAGATGGCTCAATGGGTTGAGCAATTGGGTTATGAACGTTTGTGGGTTTCCGAGCACCATGCATTTCCTTCAGTAGCAGGCAGTGCGCCGGAGGTGTTGCTGGCGGCCATTGGCGCTGCAACCGATACGATTCGAATTGGTTCTGGCGGAATCATGTTGCCCCATTACAGTGCCTATAAGGTTGCCGAAGTGTTTTCCCTGCTCGCTAATCTATACCCCAATCGAATAGACTTGGGTGTTGGACGAGCACCCGGTGCTGATATGGCCACGGCGGTTGCACTCGCCACTGATCGACGCCCCAAGTTTGAGCGGTTTCCCGAGTTGGTTGCCGATTTAAGTTCGTATCTTTGGGACCCTGACGCCAAGCCTGTTGTTAGCCCTGAACCACCAAGAGATCTGCCGCTGTGGATGTTGGGCTCTAGTCCTGATAGCGCGGTGTTAGCCGCACATCGTGGCCTACCCTACAACCTTGGCTTGTTTATAAACCCGCAGGCCAATCCGCAGCTGATTAGCCATTACAAACAACATTTCCAAGCCAGCGAACTGCAGCCTGAACCCTATGCCATATTAACGCTCAGTGTTTTTTGTGCCGACGATGAAGAGCAGGCGCGCGCTTTGCAACTCACCTATGACTTGAATCTGTTTCGCTTTTTCACTGGCCAATCTGACGGTCGATCTTTAACACCACAAGAAGCGCAAAGCTGGACGCTTGGACCACAAGAGCAGGCGTTTATTCAAAGCCGTGCCAGCAGTCGGGCCGTTGGCACACCACCACAGGTTAGAGATCAACTTGAGCAGTTCGCACTTAAACACAACGCTGATGAAATTATGGCGGTCACCAATATGTATTACTTTGAAGACCGCAAACGTTCTTTTGAATTGCTTATGAACGTTATGAGCTAATTTACATCAATGACCTAGCTAGTTCCTGTCCGGAAATAGCATTTTCGAAAAGCGGATCCATAAATAGGCAGGAGCCTATTTATGGACATAAACTAGCTAGCTACGACGATACGCCTTCATACCCAAGCCAAAGGATGCTATTAAGTCACGCATCACTTCAGCCACACCGCCACCAAAGGTATTGATCTGACAACGTTGATACTCACCTTCCAAAGCACCTTGTAGCAATGCACCCGGACTGCCGCGTCTAAGCATGCCCTGCGAGCCCATGATGTCACTGAGCTGACGCACAGCATCAATAACAACCTCGGTGCTGTACACCTTCATTGCTGATGCAAAAGCGGGATCTGGCTCACTGCGATCAGTTTGCCAGGCTGCCTGTGCATTGAGAATTCGCATCGCTTCCAACTGGTTATGAACCCGCGCAAGACTCATTTGTACCCATTGCGTGTCTATGGGGCGGCCCGCCTTGCCGTTAGGCAATCGCGACCAATCCAATACTTCTCGATACAAAGTGAGCGCGTTAATACCGGCTGCTGCAAGACCGATTCGCTCGTGATTAAGCTGCGAAGTAATCAACTTCCAACCGCCATTTAATTCACCAGCAATCATTTCTTCAGGGCAGCGCACGTCATCGTAATAACTGGCGTTGGTACGCACCCCACCACCCGTAATGATGGGTGAATAACTGAACCCAGGTTGATCTGCGTTGACCATAAAGATGGTGATGCCGTTGTGAGGCCTTGAGGCTTCTGGGTCAGTGCGGGCGGCTAACCATATATAGTCAGCGGCTTCGGCGCCGGAGGTAAATACCTTATTGCCGTTAATTAAATACTCATCGCCGCGCTTTACTGCGGCCGTACGCAACGACGCCAAATCAGTACCAGAGTTTGGCTCAGTATAACCAATCGCAAAATGAAGCTCACCGGCTGCAATCTTTGGCAGGAAAAACTGCTTGTGTTGTTCTGAGCCGTGGGCAATCAAGGCAGGCCCTACGGTGTTCACCGTCACAAAAGGAAACGGTGCACCAGACACACGGGTTTCTTCAAAGAAAATTAGCTGCTCCAGCGCGCCAAAGCCTTTGCCTCCGTACTCTTCAGGCCAACCCACTGTTAGCCAACCATCATTGCCAATCTGGCGAATAATGCTTTTATAGGCGTCGCCAGATTCACGGTGATAAACCGCCTCTTTGCGCTCCGGTGTCATTAGCTCAGTGAAATAGTCGCGAATTTCTTTACGAAGGGCAATCTGCTTTTCAGTGTATTGAATTTCCATTTGAGTTACCTGTTTACCCCGCTTCTTGCAATAGAACAGTGACATCAGCCGTTACATGGTGGCCCAAAGAGTTGCTGCCAACAATTTTCAGATCCACCATTCGCTGAGTCTTATCAGTCGCTGTTACTTCGCCCGAAAAAACCATTGTGTCGCCGGGGTAATTGGGCGCACCCAGCCGGATACCGACTTTCTTTAGTACACCGTTAGCACCCGTCCAGTCCGTTACATAGCGACCGACTAAACCATTCGTTGTCAGTATGTTCATGAAAATATCGGGTGAGCCCAAGGCTCTGGCGGCGTCTTGATCACGGTGCACATCCTGGTAGTCGCGAGTTGCAATCGCTGCACCTGTTATTAGCTTGGTAGTGATCTCAATACTCAAGGGAGGTAGCTGATCCCCCACACTGACTTGTGAAAGTTGCAGGCTCATACAATAATCCCCAATTCATCATGCTCTGCTAACAGGCGTCCCAGACTGGCCAATTGTTCTTGCGCTCCCCCTAGGCCGTATTCCAGTTGTTTGGTCCAGCGAAAGAATCGGTGAATCGGGTAGGCGATATCGGAGCCAATACCACCATGTAAATGCTGCGCGGTGTGCCCTATTCGGTGTCCGGCCTCACAGGCCCACCACTTTGCCGTGCGCGCCTCAGTTCGGGCGTCTTCACCCGCCGACAATTTCCAGGCTGCCAACAATACACTGGCGCGCAGTGCCGCACAGTCAACATAACCATCCGCCGCTCTATGACTGACGGACTGAAAACTGGCAATGGCTTTGCCAAATTGCTGTCGCTCGATGGTGTATTGAGCGGTTCTTTTTAACACTTCTTCCACAACGCCAAGCTGCAACGCGGCTAAAGCCGTCAAGGCCGCTTGTATTACTGTGTCTACCTCGGCACCTGTACAGATGATTCGCGCAGGGTCAATGTCGATATTGTCAACACTAAGCTGAAAATGCGCATGTCGGTAACTGGTATCTTGTTGCTGGAACCCAATAGCGTCCAGTTCCGGGCGCAGCAAATACAATGCAGGCTCACCTTTTACATGAAGACCGATAAGAATCGCCGTCGCATGCTGAGCCCAGGCAACATCATCAATGGTTCCGCTCAGTGTTTCACCGTCGCTGGAAACCACTGAGCCCATTTGCTCGCGACATAAGTCGCCGAGACCGAGCGCCAAATGCTGACGACCTGCGTATACGTCGGGCAATAGCGCCTTACTTAGTGCGGCATCTGCAAACTGTTCCAATGCATTTGCGACCACAGCACTTTGCCACAGAGGCACACCCGCCAATACACTGCCCTGCGCTTCCAGTGCAGAACTCAGCTCCAGAAAGCCGAATCCTGCACCGCCGAACTGCTCGTCGCCAGCCACGCCGATCAGACCAGCGTCGCCAATCGTTTGCCACAAAGCGGCATCAAATTCAGCCTGGTCATCAGACCAGTTTTTTAAATATTCATCATCTACCTGGCCATGGAACACTTGCTGGGCAAGCGCTTCCACTGCGCTGTGCGCCTCTGATTTTGTAAAGTCCATTAGCCAGCCTCCTCTGGTGTGCGAGCATGCGGTTTGTATTTAAGAATTCGAAAACGCATCTCCCCGACTTTTTCATCACGTTGATTGCGATACTCCATCAACTGAGTAAGAAAATAACCTACGCCAAGTCCCGTCGTTTTTTGTTCTGAAATTGACTCAATGCTTGAGTAGCTTTTGATATCGTCACCTTCGGCAATGGCCTGAAAATACTCTTGCTCGCAATTGGTTGCTACTACGGCCTGATAGCCCGCCGCATCCAACATTTCCAGAACCGGCAAAGGGTGTCGTTCATCCGAACCTTCGGGATGAGTGCCTCCATAACCCACCATGGTCCAGGCTTGCATCATGGTAGGTGGTGCCAGCACGCTTTTGCCGTCAGCGCCGATTGCTGCCGCTGAATCTGGATCTGAATAGACCGGATTGGTGTCGCCCATGGCGTCGCACCAATGCCGAATCATGGCTTTGTTACATGTATCCCAGCCCAGGTAAGGCCCACGTTCCAAACCCACACTGTCTTGCAGCTGCTGCTCAAATTCCTGTTGATCCAATGCTCTTTTCTCTCTGCAAATCTAATGTGCTAGTGTGCAAGCTCTGGCGTGGCTTACCAGTTAAGAATGCGTAAAAGTTGCAGTGCGGGATTACTAGCGTTCGCTGCGACAAACGTCGCACCCACGCCATGACTGGCATAAGCCAGCTGCTCACGGCACAATACCCTTCCTGACCAATTTTCCGGAGTTTATCGTGCGCCTTACCGCTCATTCATTGCTATCTCTTCGCTCAGCCGCCTTGGTCTGCCTATTAATGGCTGTGCAACACCTTGCGACCGCTGACGCTGTACTCAACGAGCGTGATCAGCAGGCTTTGCAGGCCTTGAAACAGCAAGCTTTGGCGTCTGATCTGTCTTATGACATTTTGGAGTCATTAACCACTGAGGTAGGCGCTCGCCTGGCGGGCACGCCAAGTGATCAGAAGGCGATTCAATGGGCTGTACAAAAAATGCAGGCCCTTGGTTTTGATAAAGTCTGGACCGAAGAGGTAGAGATTCCAGCTTGGGACAGGGGAACTCTGCAGGTAGAAATCAGTGAACCGTATCCGCACACATTGACCGGACTGACTCTTGGTGGAAGCGTAGGCACCAAAGGACGCGCACTGAGCGCCGAGGTTGTCGAGTTTGCCGACCTTGCAGCGCTAAAAGCTGCCAAGCCAAACAGTCTCGAAGGAAAAATCGCGTACATTTCTAATCGCATGGTGCGTCATGTTGAAGGGCGTGGTTATGGTGTTGCTGTGAGTGCCAGAGGTACTGGTGCCAGTGTTGCAGCCGGTAAAGGCGCTACTGCCTTGATCATTCGATCAATAGGTACCGATGACCATCGTTTTGCCCACACTGGCGGTATGAATTACGCTGATGATGTTGCCCACATTCCAGCAATAGCCATCAGCAATCCGGATGCTGATCTTCTGAGTAGGGTGTTAACACGCGGTAAGGCCACTGTGAGCTTAAAATCAACAGCGAAGCGTAATGACGGAAAAGTTCGAAAAACAGCGAATGTGATCGGCGAAATCACCGGTAGCAACGCAGCCGATGAAATTGTGGCAATTGGCGCGCACCTGGACAGCTGGGATGTAGGCACCGGTGCGATGGACGATGGCTTGGGTGTAGCCATCACTATGGCGGCGGCGGCGATGATTGCTCAGTCGGAAGTAACACCAAAGCGAACCATTCGCGTCATATTATACGGCGCAGAGGAAATTGGTTTTTACGGCACAAAGCAGTACATGATCGACCACGCTGATAACGTTGAACAACACATGATTGGCGCCGAATGGGATTTTGGCCTGGGCCGAATTTATGAACTGAGACCCGGTGTGGGCGAAACCGCACTGGCCGCCATACAGACTTTAGGCGCGCATCTGCTTGATCTGGGCGTGCTCATGGGCAAAGGCAACGATGCGCAAGCTCAGTCGGATATGAGCCTACTCAGCAAAGCCGGCATGCCGGCCGTTAACTTTATGCCCGATGGGAGTCGTTACTTTGACTATCATCATACTGAAAACGACACACTGGATAAAATAAGTCCTGAAGACTTAAAGCAAAACACGGCGGTATACGCCGTGTTTGCCTGGTTTGCTGCGCAAAGCGGTGTGGACTTTCGGCAGTAGATTGTTAGAACCTGAAGCGAAAATCAATGCCAACTGTTCGTTCGGCGTGTTTCGGCACGCTATGGATGTAAGCGTTTTGGAAAAAGAAGCTTGGTAGCGAACCAACACTGCTTACGTAAAATTCGTCAAACACATTTTTTACGTACAGGTTTGCGCTCCAATGCTCGTCTTGCGACACCAGCTTCACCGCGATATCGACAATCTCGTAGCCATCAATACGACTGTTAAGGTCCTGCGACAGATCCATCAGCACATCGTCTTGCGCACGTACAGTTGTCTGCAACACTACGTCAAACAAACTATCGGTATCTATCGTGTACTGGGCAGTAACACTGGCCTTCCAATCCGGCGAAAATGGCATTTCACCGCCAGACAAATCCTGATCGCCATTCGGGCATTCACCTCGACCGGTCTGACCGAAACTGCAGTTGCCCCCGGGGTAGCTCACAATCTCCGCATCAATCAGCGCTAGTCCACCTGAAATTCTCAAGTTAGGCGTAGGCATTGCTACAAAGTCTATCTCAACCCCTTCTGTTTCAACTTCCCCTGCATTCACCAAAGCAAAGCTGCCCGGCTCATCTTCCGGGTCACAGCCAGGATTGTCGGCCGGGCAATCCGGCGTTCCGTCTGGGTCGAAAAACGCTTGCCCTTGAAAATCTTCATAATTTGAGTGGAACAGGGCCACATTCAGACGTAAGCGTCGATCAAACAATACCGACTTGAAACCCAGCTCCCAGGAATCGGATGTTTCCGGATTGACGGGTAGCAAGGTAGTCGGGTCGGTTCCAAACGTTACATCATAGGCTGGTCCTTTATAGCCTTGCGTGAAATTCAAATACATCAGGCCATCTTCAAATGGAGTCCACTCCAACGATATCTTGCCCGACAGATCGTCTTCATCAGTGCCACCTGGTGTTGCCTCAATAGGCGCAGGAACACCAACGGGAAAGCCTTCTCTTGTGCGCGCAAAAATGAAATCGAGTTGGTCATCCGTAAAACGCGCACCTGCAGTGAGTCGCCAGTTGTCAGTAAAATTGTATGTGGCCTGACCAAACGCCGCCCAGTTGGTGGTGTCTACTGAAAACGTGCTAATGCCGATTCCAGGTTGCTGGCCAGGAAATTCAAATTGGCGTCTGAATTGACGCGCCACTGTTTGATCAAAATAGAACAAACCGACAATATAGTTCAGGCGCTCATTCGCCGGTGATGCAAGACGCAGTTCCTGAGTAAATTGTTCCTGGTCTGTGGAGCCCGTTTGAAAGAAGCCCAGCGGCGTTGATGGTCGTCCATCATTGTCGATCAGCGCAGTGATTGATGCCTCACGATAAGCCGTAATCGATGTCAGTAAGAAGTCACCCAAAGACCAATTGGCGGTAAGAGAATGGCCCAGGAGTTCCTGGTCGCTGGAATTAAGGCCATTCAGATTTACGGTGGTGTTTTCCAAGCCAGGCACAACCGGCGCAATTTCATCCAACGCTGTTTGCAGTGCAGCGGCATTTATTCCGTCGTCCAGGTTGGCGCTGCGCAGAGCATTCACTGTGCAATTGCAATCCATGCGCGCAAAGTCACTACTCCATAGCAATTCCAGGCTCTCATTTGGAGTCCAACGGAACTTGGCACGACCGCTCCACTCATCGCGGTTATTCAGATCTTCGTTAGTAGCGATATTGTTTATCCAGCCATCGGTTGTGCTGCCAAACCCTGACACTCGATAGCCGAAAGAATCGCTGATCGGGCCAGATACGTTGAAACCTGCACGGTAGGCCTGCCCTTCCTCAACACCCAGCAAGGTGTCTACTGAAAATTCATCAGAAGGGTTTTGTGTAATTAAATGCACCACACCTGCCGTGGAATTCTTGCCAAACAAGGTGCCTTGTGGACCACGCAGTACTTCCACCCGTTCGAGGTCCAGCAATTGCATGAAGGCCCCGAGAGAGCGACCCATAACTACACCGTCGATCATGGTCGACACACTGGGTTCTGCCGCGGTACTGAAACTCTGTGTGCCAATGCCACGAATATTAAATGAGGTTTGCCGATTGTTGCTGCCCTTCTGCACATTCAAGGACGGCACCAAAGTGGCGAGATCTTCCGAACTGTGAATTTGATTTGATAACAAGTCGCTGGCAGTCAATGCCGTCACAGCGATAGACACGTCCTGCAAACTTTGCTCACGTTTGGTGGCCGTAACAATCACCTCTTCGAGAAACCTTTCTTGCGCCGCGAGCTGCGTTGCAGCGGGAAGCAGAACAATAGCCAGAATTGGCGACAATATTGATATTCTTTGCACGATGTTATTCACTTTATTGATTCGAACAGAGTGAAATGGTGCGTGAACCAAGGCCTTTATGCAAGTTTGATGACAGGATTCACACGTTATTCCTCTGCCATTGCCGCTTACTGGTAGGGATAGCGTACTGAGCTTTTTGCAGGCAAGAATTTGGCTATTGCGCTACAGTGATTCAAAGCGATTATGCGCACGGTTTTTGCGCACCTGCAGCGGATCAAACACGCGACCATTCATCGCTATCCAAACGCCGCTTTGCGCTGCCTGCAAAGCACCAATAGCGCAGCCAATATTAAAAATAGCGTCAGTACTTTTAAACGCGGCTGGCTGCAAAGCCCCGGTCAACACAATGCATTTGCCATCTATTGCTTGCAACCTCTTGGCCGTGTTTACCATGGTGTCAGTGCCGTGGGTTATCAAAATATGCGTGCTTGATGAGGCCTTTACCGCTGCAAAAATGTCATCGCGGTCCTGATCGCTAATGTCCAGACTGTCTTTGCGCATCAAAGGCAGCACATCGTAGCTAAAGCCTACATTCATCACGCGCAGTAATTCGTCAATGACAGGATCACCAATCTTGTAATCACTCAACGCATCAAAGTAGATTTTGTCTATAGTGCCGCCGGTGGTAATTATTTGCAGTGTATCCAGCATATAAGACTCTAGTTGCCGCTGTTATCAGCGCTATACCAAATTGGAGACGTCCAGGCTCGTTCCTGAACCGAGCCGGGTATTCGAGGGTCAGCGCACCATGCGGGCTGTTCACTTTCAGGAAGAGCGTTGCAACGTTGCCTGGTCCAACGGCAAGACGGTAACTCCAACACGCGACTGTAGTATACCGCTGACTGATCAGGATCAAATTCCGGGTCTTCCCACACCGAGCACAGGGCGCTAGCGCCAGCTTTTATTGGTTCACAGCTTTGCTCATCCAGCGATGCACCGGGTATGGGTCCGCCGGCAACATTGAATACTCGTTGCTGATACTCACCCTCTTCCCCTGGCCAGACCTTCACAATCTGGATTCGCTCCAGGCGCGAGCCCTGTGTGTCCGCCTGAGCGGATACCAGAAAACCGGGCACTTTCGATGTTGAGTCATTGCCGGGTAATTCGCCACCCATTGGCACAGCCTGCGAGTAAGCCTTACTGATCATATCGGGCGAATTGCATAATTGTTTATCTAAATTCCACCCGGCGAAAAGACGCGGTTTGATTCGTGTGCCGCTGGTGCCAAACACTTCGCGCGCGCGAATAGAATCAAAAATTGAATCGCGTCGGTTCTCTTCAGCCCATACTCCAAACAAACCACCGGGGTTACTACTGGGTGCGGACACATTTCGCTGTGGGTCCGCATAGGCTGCTTCCTCAGTGTCGCCCATGGTGCCGTCATGAACGTCGGTACTGGCTGCAAAACCGAACTGAAATGGGTTCACACCAATCCGTTGCTGTTCGGCAAGTCCTGCGGCCAGTGCATATCGAACAAAGTCGTTGCGTGCGAGGCAGCCTCGCCCCATTAATGCGCCAGCCCCGATTTCGCCATTGCATGAAGGGATGGAATCATTAAGCATTTGCCGCGTTTTTTCGAAATTGCAAAATTCATCGCTGCCGCCGGCAACACCCGGTAGACCATTACTGCACTCGGAATCGCCCTTGATTTGCATAATTTCTACCACAGGCTCCATGCTGGCCCGTAATTTCGCAAAACTTGCTTGCTGTACTGCGTTTAAAGCAAAGCCGTAATCTGCGCGAAACATGCGGCCATCACTGTAGTTGGAATTATGGGGAATCGAGACGACGTCACAGCACCCATCGTCGAATTCGGTCTCTTGGCATTCAGATCTAAGCTGGGCCAGCATCGACAAAGGTTCTGAAATATACATTGCATGTATCGGGCGGCGAATTACGTTCTCATTACGAAAAATAATATTACGGTGCACCTTGGAGTACTCAGGCGTAAAGGAATACTCATAGCCCACAAAACTGGTGAATTGACAGGCGTCGCTGCGATCGTAGTGACTCTCGGCCGCTTGCTGCGTGAGCAACCATGGGTGATCAAGCCCATCGCGACAACGTTTGCCATCCTCACCACACACCTCGGGCATATCAACGGCTTTGCTGCGTGTGGTCACTTGTTTGACGATATCTTCAAAGGTAACGGCAGGCTCGTCCGAATCGCCCTCGCGAAAAACACGGCAGCTTTCAGTGCTATACACCGCTGAGTCTTTGCGTGTGCACAAGGAAACACCCGCGAGATTCTCGGCATGGTCGGTGACCGCCGCGAAATCCAAAGGCCGAGACATTTTCACTTCATGAGAAGGCTTTCCATCTTTTCCCAGTGGTGCAATACGAATCGCCTCACCTTTCGCAAAACGATACGCTTCATCAGGACCTGTATGCGTGTCGAAGGTATAAGCGTCCATGGAGAAACCAGTGTGAACGTGTAGATCTCCAAATAAGGCTTGTTTGTTCTCGACATAATTCGAGCAACGTTCACTAGCAACCACATCTGCGCATAGCGGCAATGCACAGATGGCCAAACCTATTCTTATTATTCGCATTAGAGCTGCCTCTAGTTAGTTAAGCCCGCGAATTCCTTTTCAAACTTCTTGTTTTGTTTTTTTGATACGCCACCTAGTACATTGATAGCGTGGCGAGTTCTTGCCCGGCTAATGTCTGGCCCTAGCAATGCCAGTGCATCCATTACTGAAAATGTAGAGGTTGAGCCGGATATTGCGACGAACAATGGCGACAGGAAAAGTTGCAGCTTTATGTCCATTGCTTGCGCGAGAGTCTTCAAAGTATCAAACAAGGCGTCGCGGCTCCAATCACTTTGCTGCTCTAAAGACCAAAGTGCAAACTGCAGCACTTTGATTTGATCAGCTTGCTCAAGCTTCAGCGCTTCGAAATCTTGCTCGCTCAAGTCCAGCAAACCTGAATACAAATGACCAATAGCGGGCGCAACATCGGATAGCTTTTCAATGCGCGGTTGAATCAAAGGCAACGCGGCTTTTAAGCGTGGTTCGTTAAACGCCCATTCCTTTAAACGCTGTAATAAATCGTCTTCAGTTAAGTCGTCTCGTATCCATTGGCCGTTCAACCAGTCGAGTTTTTCCACGTCAAATATCGGCCCACCTAGCGACACCCGCGCTAGATCGAACTCTGCTTGCATCTCTGCCAAACTGAACTTTTCGCGCTCATCCGGCATAGACCAGCCCATTCGGCCCAGATAGTTTGTTAAGGCTTCTGGCAAATACCCCATGCGCTCGTAATACTGAATACTGGTCGGGTTCTTGCGTTTGCTGAGCTTACTTTTATCGGGATTGCGCAGTAGCGGCAGGTGACAGAGCGTAGGCATGTTCCAGCCAAAATATTCATACAATAATTGGTGCTTAGGCGCAGAGTTAATCCATTCCTCACCACGAATAACATGTGTGATTTCCATCAAATGATCGTCAACCACATTCGCCAGATGGTAGGTGGGTAAGCCATCAGCTTTAAGCAGCACCTGCATATCCACTTGCTGCCACTCTATTTCAATATTCCCTCTGAGCATATCCTGAACACGACAACTGCCCTGCTCTGGTATCTTCATCCTGATTACATGCTCATCGCCCGCCGCAAGACGACGTTGTACTTCATCGTCTGCAAGCGCGAGACCGCGGCCGTCGTATTTCACCGGCAATCCGGCCGCCATTTGTTCGCGCCGCATCTCATCAAGCTCTTCCGATGTGGCGAAACAATAAAATGCATTTCCCTGCTCAACAAGCTGAGTGGCGTAGCCCGCGTAAATCTCGGAGCGCTCGCTTTGCCGGTAAGGACCATACTCACCACCAACATCCGGTCCTTCATCCCAATCCAGGCCTAGCCAGCGCAGGGAATCGAAAATGGCCTGCTCCGAGGCAGCCGTGCTGCGTACGGCGTCAGTATCTTCTATGCGAAGAATAAAACGACCTCCGTGCTGCTTGGCAAAACACAGGTTAAAAAGTGCAATATAAGCAGTGCCTACGTGCGGGTCGCCGGTTGGAGAAGGGGCTATTCGGGTTCTGACGGACATAAATGCAGGGTCTGATTTAGGGAAAGAGCGGATTATAGTGGTTTTCTGCGCCACGCGCGTCGACCAACTTTTGCGGTATTCTAGCGCCCCGTTCCTTTGGCTCACCGTACTTCAGCTGTAATGCACCACCCTAGTCGTTTTTCAGTCGCCCCCATGATGGATCTTACTGATCGTCATGCTCGCTACCTCCTGCGCTTGATCAGCAAGCGAGCCTTGTTGTACACCGAAATGATTACCGTGGATGCATTACTTCATGGTGATCGCGACCGGTTGTTGGCGTACAACGCTACAGAACATCCGCTGGCGCTGCAGCTGGGGGGTAGTGACCCTGTAAAGCTGGCAGAGTGCTGCAAGATCGCTGAGCAGGCTGGCTTCGATGAGGTAAACCTGAACGTGGGTTGCCCAAGCGATCGCGTTCAATCAGGTCAAATTGGTGCTTGCTTGATGTTAGTACCTGATACCGTTGCGCGTTGTTTCGGCGCTATGCAAGAGGCTTGCAATATACCGGTCACCGTTAAATGCAGACTGGGCGTTGATCAGCAGGAAACGCATGACACCCTGCCAAACTTTATCGAAACAGTGCACAACGCGGGTTGCGCTTCGTTCAGTGTCCATGCGCGTAAAGCCTGGTTAAAAGGCCTCAGCCCAAAGCAAAATCGCGACGTTCCGCCCTTGGATTATGAGCTTGTGTACGACATTAAGCGTCAGTTTTCGAATCTGCAAATCATCATTAATGGTGGTATTGATTCTATCGCGGCAACTTGCGAGCATTTGCAGCAAGTCGATGGGGTAATGATGGGGCGCAAAGCCTATTACGAGCCTTATACCTTGCATGACGTTGATCATGCTGTGTTTGGCGAGCCGGCAGCGGCACCCACTCGTGAAGAGATATTTTCTGAATACCTGCTCTATGTTGAGCAGCGGCTTGCTGAAGGTGTAGCTCTGAAGCACATGAGTAAACATGTGCTTGGTTTGTTTCATGGTGTGCAGGGTGCCCGGGCGTTTCGACGGCATATCAGTGAAAATGCCTACCAATCTGATGCTGGAATTGACGTGCTACACAACGCCGCAGCCAAGCTCCTGTCTTAAGGGTTACCCCAGAGCTTGTCGCAAGATACAATGCCCGCTTACACCACTAGCAATAACGATATGAATAAACTAGAACAACTAAAGCAAATGACCGATGTGGTCGCCGACACAGGTGACGTGGAGGCAATTGCCAAATTCACGCCTTTAGATGCCACCACCAACCCGTCTTTACTACTCAAGGCCGCCCAATTACCGCATTATCAAGCGTTGCTTGAACAGGCTACGCGTGCTTCGAAAGACTTCAATGGCAGTTCGGCAGAGCAACTGGCGTTTTGCGTGGACCAGTTTGGTGTGTTGGTAGGCAATGAGATTCTGGGCATTGTGCCAGGTCGGGTATCCACTGAGGTTGATGCGCGCTTGTCTTTCAACGAGGCAATGATGGTCGAGCGGGCACAACGAATTACGCAACTCTACGCAGATCAAGGCGTTGGCTCAGAGCGTATCTTGATCAAATTAGCGTCTACCTGGGAAGGCATTCGTGCAGCGGAAACCCTGGAAGCACAAGGCATTCAATGTAATTTGACGCTGTTGTTTGGTTTTGCGCAGGCAGCAGCTTGTGCAGAAGCCGGTGTTTTTCTTATCTCACCGTTTGTTGGCCGAATTCTGGATTGGTATAAAAAGAGTACCGGCGAAACCTATACCTCTGAGACTGATCCAGGGGTTCTGTCGGTTCAGCGCATCTACAACTATTACAAGAAGCATGATTACAAGACAGTGGTTATGGGGGCTAGCTTTCGCAATACCGGCGAGATTGAAGCGCTTGCAGGGTGTGACCGTTTGACGATTAGCCCTCAGCTAATGGACGAACTGGCGGGTGACGATGGGCAGCTGACGAGACAACTTGATCCGTCGATCAACAATGACGAAGACGGAAACAAGCTATCTTGTGATGAAGCGATGTTTCGCTGGGAGCTCAATGAAGACGCGATGGCCACTGAGAAGCTGGCGGAAGGCATTCGTAATTTTGCAGCGGATCAAGTAAAGCTTGAGTCCTTGATTACAGGCAGCTGATATGTTCACTCGACTGTTTAGCCTTATTGATCTGCCGCTGCCCGAAGACCCCGGGATTGGAGTAGAGCTGGCTTCAGCTGCACTACTGATGGAAATTGTGTTTGCTGATTACAAGCGTGGCAGTGAGGAAATCGAAGCGGCCAAGAAAGCGCTTCGAGCGTCTTTCTCTTTGCCAGAAGAAGAGCTGCAGGCTGTATTGAATAAGGCTGAAGAGCTGCACGGTGACGCAGTGTCTATTCATCCTTTCATCGAAGCCATAAACGAAGAATTTGACGACGCCTTAAAATATCAGTTGATTGTGAATCTTTGGCGAGTAGCTATGGCCGATGGTGAGCTGGACAAATTCGAGCAACACTACATTCGCAAAATCGCAGAGCTATTGTATGTACCTCATACAGAATTCATTCGCGCCAAGCTGCAAGTCTTTGATGACATAGATTCTCGCGACAGCAAATAAAAAAACACACGAGATAAGGCGCTCAAGAGGGGGTTCTCTGAGCGCCTCGCTGTCTACATGGACAGTGGTATGGTCTTCGCAACCAGTATTAATAAGTATACATACGCAAACGAATTTGTCTTCGAATCGTTTGTGCTAAGCAAACACGCTGCTAATTGCTACAAGATATATACTGCAAAATCGGGGCCGTTTCTGTACAACGGCGACGAATGCGCAAAAATGATTCTCAGCCAAGCACGGTTCTAACGAATTGATTCTTCTGGTAGAGCGGTTTTTATTCCTTGATCTATTGGCATCCGGTCGTTATCGATACCCGATTGCTTCAAGGCTTTAAGCAATAGATCACGCATTTCGACCAGCTTGGGCTGATAGCTTCGCTGCTGAGCGAGATTACTAAGCTCCATCGGGTCATCACGCAAATTATACAATTGCTCCAGGTGTCTTAGCGGTCCGCCATCGCCATGCGGATGCCGTATGTATTTCCACTCGTCAGTTCGCACAGATCTCACATTGGGTGTGTACGGAAACTGCTGTTCGTAATCGTATTCGTATAACCAATATTCGCGCCAATCGCTTGAGCGGCCTTCTGCAAGAGCAACCCAGGATAAGCCTTGCGCATCAGGCAATTCACCGGCGCCAGCCATTTCGACGAGGCTAGGCGCGAGATCAATGTTTAACACCTGTTGTTTCACAATGGTTCCGGCTGCGAACCTCGCTGGGTAACGCACCACTAACGGCACTCTGGTACTGTCTTCATGCGCAGTGCGTTTATCAATCATGCCGTGCTCACCCAGCAGGAAGCCGTTGTCGCTGGCAAAAACGAAAATTGTGTTGTCCAGAATACCCAGTTCTTGCAAAGCGCCGTAAACGCGGCCAACGCTGTCGTCTACAGAGTTAACTGTTGCTGTGTACGATCTGACAAAGCGCTCAAAATCACTCACGGCAACCGCTGATGAATCTGGATATTGTTCACGAAATCCATACAGCGGACCGTAAATACCATGCCATGTATCGAGCCGTTCGCTCATCCAGCGTGGCTTGTTCGCAAGCTGGTTTCGACTGTCGGGATAAGGAACCGGCACGTCATCATAAGTGTGCTGATATTTTTGCTCCGGCACAAACGGTCCGTGCGGCGCTTTGTGCCCTAACAACAAAGCAAATGGCTTGCCCGGTGTGCGCTTGTTGTGCAACCAATCTAGCGCCATGTCGGTCACTGTTTCAGTATAGTAACCGTCAATCTGGCGACGCTCACCATTTACATTAAACTCGGTGTCGTAATACTTGCCCTGCCCTTTGTGCGTTATCCAGTAATCAAAGCCTGGCCGGCGACTGTCGTCTTGCTCGCCCATGTGCCACTTGCCAATATAGGCTGTCTCAAAGCCGGATTGCTGCAAATTACGCGGGAAGCTCTGCAGAGCAACAGGGTAGTCCGTGAAGTTATTCGCCACACCGTGAGTATGCGCGTAGGTGCCCGACAAATAGGATGCACGGCTGGGTGAGCACAACGAGGTGGTGACAAACATATTGTCGAAACGCACGCCTTCGGCGGCCAAACGGTCAATGTGAGGCGTTTTTATTCCGAGAAGAGAATCCGGATGATAACCAACAGCGTCTGCACGTTGATCGTCTGTCAAAATAAAAACAACATTCGGCGTAGGTGCTTGCTCGGGCTTAGTGATACAAGCGCTTAACAAGCACAGAAATAAAGCTACAGGAATTGAGCGACAAGAAAACAGGCGTCGCTCAAACATTAGTGATTGGGGCGGCACAGATCGTTTGCGGCAGGCTCTTGCTCCAGCGCATTCACCAAATCCTTGAAGCATGCCGCGTTTTCTTCGCTAAGCCCCATCAAGGTGCGATGCGCCTGAAGCACTTTGGCTTTCACTTCTTGCTCAGACGATACTGCGATGGCCAATTCGCCAAAATCGTCAATCGTCTCAACACCATGTTCCCGAATATCAAAAATACGCTCGAAACACATGCTGGTTAGCAATCGGGTAATGCTGCTGTCGGTGGAAACTATAATTGGTTTGAAGTTAAATTTTTGCTGTGCCTGAATGGCGATCTTTGCCAACAAACCAAGGGTTGTACTGTCCAGGCCGTCAACGTCACTTAAATCAATCGCAACGCTGGTGAAGTCGTCAGCCGAGAACATTTGCTCTATGAATTCATCAAAAGCTGTCGACAGTGTAAGCCGAACATCTCCCAACAGGCGCAGCACGTAGACTCCATTATTGCTTGCTTGAAGAATCTTTCCGGCTTGCATACAGACCCATACTACCGCGCTGGTTTAGACACCATGAAAACAGCAATATCATCAGGTGCGGCTTCCATTTTATTGAGATCAAGTGAACCAATCAAATGATCAAGCTCCAGTGGCTGATTAGAACAACGCAGCAATAGCTCCGCCTCCTTATCAACCAGGTCCTTCTGTGGCAACATTTCCAGAATACCATCAGTAAACAAGGCGAGCTTAAACTGACTTGGAAGATCAATACTACGCTCTTCGTACTCCGTGTTAGGCGCAATACCTACCGGCATACCCTCACCCGTAATGTAAACAGCTTCACCATTATCTGGAACCAAGACGGGGCAAGGCAAGTGCCCTGCATTGCTGTAAATCATGCGATTGGTTTGCGTGTCCAGACAGGCAACGAACATCGTAATGTGCTTACCCAGGTCAGTTTCCAGCAGCTCTTCGTTGGTTTTTCTCAAAAGCGTGGCAGGCGACAATATCGATTCGTCATTTTCGCGGCCATAATTACTGCGCATGCGTGCTGTCAGGTTCTTCAGCAGCACCGTCACAAACGCAGACGATGCGCCATGCCCTGATACATCCGCAATCATGAAAACGATGTGATGATCTCCCACCGTCACGTATTCGACGAAATCACCGCTGAGATACAAAGAGGGAATGATCTTGTGATCAAAATGGTAGCCCAGCAGATCTTTGGGCGCCGATGGCAGCATTTTCATCTGCACGTGCCGCCCTGCCTGCTGGTCTTTCTCCAGGGCTGATACGTGTGTCTTCAATTCGCGATTAGTGCGCTCTAGCTCACGACGATATCCCGCGTTCTCACGGCGTAATTTAGCGCGCTCCAGACTGCGGTGAATCGAATGCTCAAGAACCTCCAGATCCAAAATGGGTTTGATCAGATAATCAGTTGCACCTATGCGCAATGCTTCGACCACATCGGCCATGACACCGGCGCCTGAAATCACAACAATTGGCGTGTCGTGGTCTTCAGTCGAAATTTGGTGAAGTACGCTGATTCCGTCCAAACCTGGCATGCGCAGGTCGCACACCACGAGATCAGGACGTTGCTCTCGGAAAATATCCAGGCCAGTCAGCCCATCATCCGCAAGCATCACATCAAAACCACTATCTTGCAGATAAGCGGCGATGCTTTGCCGGATTACACGGTCATCATCGATGACCAAAATACGTTTGGCAGTGCTCATTTAAAGTAGTGTGATTCGGCGGCGATATGAGACTACAGGAGTGTCGATGGTGTCAGTAAACTCGATGTTGCGCACGGTACTTGTTTACTCCACAAGATGCAAGTTTTCACACTCAATTGACTGTAGAACAAAAACGCCTAGACTAGCCAATCTGAACCTGTTTCCTTACTCACCCATTTAGACTAAGAGGCCTTCATGAGTTCCACTCGTGCTCAATCCGACAATAACGACAGCGGCGAAAACAAGCGTGCGCATATACGCTTAAAGCTGAACAGCAAAGTAGCGCTTGAGGCCAGTAACGGCGATCAATTTGAAGGTCGCAGTGAAGACATGAGTGGTGCTGGCCTAATGGTTGCGACTGACGCGGCTGTAGCTGTGGGAGATGAATTGGTGGCCCGCATTGAGTCGAAAGGCTCAACCATTGTTTACCACACTACTGTTAAGCGAATCGTTGAAGAGGACGGTATTCGCAAACTCGCACTGTCGATTGATAACATTCTGGACTGAGCAGACGCCTGACAGCGCTTTTCCTAACTGTTTTAGAAGTCTTCGTCGCCAAAGTCGTCTTCAACATCGCCGTCTTTTACTTGGTATTCGCGGTCTTGCAGGTATGCATCTCGGACGAATACGTACTCGTCGCCAGTGACAAGACCTTCGATATCAAGCGTATTGGCCCGTAGATCAAGGTAGTAACCAGCTACGGTTGAATACCTTACCCATTCCTGGTCTATGTAGGCAATCGGGTTGCTGAAAGAGTCAGGCACTAAACCAAATGCGTCTCGCACATTGCTGGGGCCAATAATGGGCAGCACGACATAGGGTCCGGGAGGTACGCCCCACGCACCCAACGTTTGGCCGAAGTCTTCAGGTTGTCTCTCTAGCCCGGCCTTTGATGCAACGTCAAAAAAACCCAACAGTCCAACGGTTGAATTCAGTAATAGCCGCCCGGTATCGACACCAGCCTTCTTTATTTTAAATTGTAATAAGTCATTAATTATCGTGATTGGCTCGCGAATATTGCGGTACATATTGGTAACGCCATCATCGATTATCTGCGGTGTAATAAATTCGTAGGCAACAGCCGTGGGTTTCACAACCCAGCGATCACCGAATT
This sequence comes from Pseudomonadales bacterium, assembly GCA_045105115.1. Classification (GTDB taxonomy): domain Bacteria; phylum Pseudomonadota; class Gammaproteobacteria; order Pseudomonadales; family JAUIET01; genus JAUIET01. Next base: position 25,738 of record JBGCDE010000022.1, read on the forward strand.
GGTTAAACGCATCCACTTTTCGATTCCAGCCTTCCCATGGGTCGGAATCATTCGCATTAGCCGGGTGAGTAATGCTTAAAAGCAAAATAAGAATGGGAAGTAGCGTGCGCATACGCATGTCCTTAAAAGGCCACTTTTCTAGTGTGTACCCAAGATAATATCAAGCCGACGCAATTTATCCAGCGTAATCTGGCCACTTGCGACAAGCTGCTGCGGGTCGTTGTGCTGCATTTCCGTTGCCAGTTTCAGCAAAACCTCTCTACCAGTGGCAGCGTCGTTTTCTGCAATCAGAGCCAGCATGCGTAAGGTCACCTGGTTGCTGTGCATGAATTTCACTTGATCATCACGATTTCGGTACACAATCAGAAAAGTCGCCTCCTCCGGGGGGGCATCAGGTTCGAAGCCTGGCCCGATTTCGTGCACAGGATACTGGTAGGCCAGACACAGGACCAAGGGTGATACAAGTGGGCGGCCGGATAACAGGTCACCACTGCGCTCATGCGTAATGGAAGCCAGATCAATATCGGCAAGATCCAGAGCAATTTCAACCCATTCATAATGAACAAGCTCAGTAAGGAAAGGTGGCTCATTGGCTTGCGGGACTCTGTCTGACTGCAAATAAGTGACAAGCTCATGGGTTACTTCTGGAAAATACGGCGTAGAGCAGGCAAAGTCCTGCATGAAACCCCGAATCAGCGTGTGCCATTCGTTATCTGAAAACAAGCTGCGCGTAACCGGAAAGCCGCGCCGCATAAACCCTTCTATATTGTTGTAAAAAAGATCTCTGTAGATCTTTAGCCGCCTGTCTTCAATACCAGGTGGTGGGGCATTGGCGCCAGGATCGCGAATATGATCTGTGAGCTGCGTCTGTAAACTGTGTGTTTGTGCCAATGACAGGCTCATGCGAAAACACTCTCTATTGTGCAATCACTCGCGAACATCAAAAACGTGCTCAAGAGATCACCGAATGCAATGAATGCTGGGTAAATTCTTCTTGCATGGATCGAATAGTTTCCACTTCGCCAAGCAACTGAGGGATGGGCGGAATGTTAAAATCGCGCTCAAGCAATGTTGGCAATACACCGAATTGTTGGTAGGCCAAGCGCAACAGCTCCCACACAGGATGAATAACATCAGCACCGTGCGTATCTACACGCAGGTCTTCAGCTTCTACGTAGTGACCGGCAATGTGAATGTAATGGGCACGATCACCGGGTAAGCCCTTCAAAAAAGCCTGCGCATCGTAGCCATGGTTTATACTATTAACGTAGATATTGTTGACGTCTAACAAAAGGTCACAGTCGGCCTCATCAACCACCGCTTTGATAAATTCGAGCTCGGTCATTTCCTGGCCGGGTGCGGCGTAATATGAAGCATTTTCCAGCGCAATGCGACGCTCCAGAATATCCTGGGCCTGGCGAACCCGCCCAGCAACATAATGAACCGCTTCTGTTGTGAATGGTATTGGCATCAGGTCGTAGAGCTGACCGTGATCGCTGCAATACGTAAGATGCTCTGAGTACAAGCTGCAATCGTACTCATCCATAAAATTCTTTATGTCTTTTAGCAAAGACACATTCAGCGGAGCTACACCGCCGATATCCAATGAGAGACCATGTAACGTGAGAGGAAAGCGTTCGGTACAACTGCGCAACTGCTTTTTGAACCGTCCACCAATGCCTATCCAATTCTCAGGTGCGATCTCGAAAAAATCTACGTCTTCAGTCTTAAATTCGCTCAGGCGAGCCGAGAAGTCTCTTCTCAAGCCCAGGCCTGCACCTTTGATTTCAGTTGTCACAGATTTACATCCTTAGATACAGAAACCGCCGGCAAGCCGGCGGTTCTGCTACTAAGCACTAACGGTAATTAACCGCCGCACTTACCTTCACCGCATTTGCCTTCGCCGTCGCCCTTGTCGTCGCCGCCGCATTTGCCTTCACCGCATTTGCCTTCGCCGTCGCCTTTGTCGTCACCGCCGCATTTGCCTTCGCCACACTTGCCTTCACCGCATTTGCCCTCACTGCCCTTATTGGCCAGATCGTATCCAGCGCTGAGCTCTTGAGCTGCAAACGGGTCGGCGGCTGCAGAAGCAGTCGGTACGAACGCAGTTGCGATAAATGCTGCGCCAACTGCGGCAGCTAAAGGTTTGAGAGAGTTATTCGCCATGATTGCTCCTAATCGATTAGCATTTCAAAATTAAAGGCCTTATGCCTTGCACTACTATGACACACGTCTTTTTGAGTAGTTTCATTTTTAGATAATAATGTGCGTTTAGGCACAAAATAAATTCAAACCTCTGTTTTCAAGGGCGTTAGAGAGTCGTCCGAAAATGACCCGGCGGCTTCGTCCAAAGACCTCAACCACTCCAGCAGAACAGGGAAATGATCTTCTTCTGCGGCACGATCAGACAACATGTCTACATGCCCATAGTCATTGGCATTGCCGCCGCGCTTGCTCAGAACGATCAAGCGACCATCATGATCACCCAAACTGGCAATAAACGTACGCACGTCATCTACAACGCCGTAGACGGAGTCGCTTTCGCTGGCAAAATACAAACTCGGCGGAAAAGTACGCGTTTTCGCCGACAGCGAATAGTCATGCTGATCCTCCGGATCTAACCACTCAGGGTTCAATGTCCACTGCATAGACTGGCTGAAATAAGGGCGCGCCTCACTAGCGGTGCCAACGCGCATTTCTTTGGCAGGCACGTAACCTCGGAATCGACTGGCTAACAGCAGGCAAACTTGCCAAAACCCCTTAAGTGCCCATTTCTTGCGCCAGTCATCACATTTCGCATATCGTCGGGTTCCGAAGTAGACCATTGCCTGCACTGGTGCAACGCAGGCCCCATGCCTGGCGAAATAACTACTGCTCAATACTCCACCCCAGGCATGGTTTATCCAGATTTGCGGAACCGGTCCACGCCTTCTGACAATCGCTGTTTGCAACGCGGGAAGATCGGCGTTAATTGTCTCATGAAGATTGTCTGCAGATTTCGCATTCAAGCCCGGCCAGCTCTTCCCTCGACTCCGTAAGTCAGCGGCATACACGTCGTAGCCCGCGGCAGCAAGATACCAGGCAAGTCCACTGCCTGCGTTGGAATAGAATATGTGGCCATCCTCAACCAGCCCATGAATCATCAGCACTGGTGTACCTGGTGTGAAGCGATCAGCACAAAAACGCCGCATGTGCAATTGTGGTCCGGCGCCAACTGAAACCATCATGGACTCAGTGTGGATTTGCTGCCTGGCTTTGTCATGCATAAGCGGTACCTCGTGCGCCCTAATGCCTAAGTGGCGTCCTTGTCACCGAATGATAAATGTTACTGCGAAGAGTTGACCTGATAGCGTTGCTGCCAAGCCGCCTGCAAACGGGTATTAGAAACCGGTACAGCGGTACCCATCTGTTGAGCAAACAGTGAAACGCGATACTCTTGCAATAACCAATAGAATTCATTTTCAAGAAATGGAGCCATATCGCCATTAGCGTCCATCTCAGCGTCAAAACGCTGCTGCCACTGCAGTACACGGTCATGCTGCTGCCGATCTCGCCCTTGCTGCTCCCTGAGACGTTCAAGCCGGATTGCGGCCGCTTCAAGATAGCGTGGGTAATGGCGCAAATTCTCAGCAGAAACCTCAGCAAGAAACGTTTTGCATAGTAAACCGTTCAACTGATGCTTAACATCCTCAAGAGCGTACTTAAAATGGGAAGAACTTACATTTTCGCTTGCCTGAACCAAACGGTAATGAAGCAATAGAATACTGTTTAGAACCTTAGACCATCGTTCATAGCTAGCTTGTAACTGCTGGGAACGCTGTTTAAGTTGCTGCTTAAACTGATTCTGGCTGGCCGGAATACAGCCAAGCACATCAAATGCTTCAAAAAATACTCGCTGCAAAGTATTGCTCACGAACTGTTTTTGCTCGGGAAAGACACTCAGGGCCAGCGACTGTTGATTGTTACTAAATAGCTGCCCTCTGAGCTGGCGTGCCAATTCTGGCACTGCACGCATAAACAAGGCGGCCACTGCCCATCGCGAATGTCGTTTAGCGTCCGCTTCGCGATGAAACAGGCAGAGCTCTATATGCTCTCCCTTCTGCAGCAATCCCGGGAACGCGCGATAACTCAATTGACCCAAGGTGTACTCATAAACGTCAGGCAAGTCCGGATATTCAGCGGCGTTTTTGATACGGCGATTAAATGGCGGCCTCTGAAAAACATCAAGGGGTAAAGAAGGCTGGTCATCGACTTCAGTCGACTTAGCGGCTGCTGGTGAATCAGCTATCGCCTTTACTTCTTTTTTGATTCCGTATCTTGCGCGGTACTGCTTGACAACAGTGTTAGATTCGTCAATTAAACTAATCCGGGCAAAGTGACAATCGGCTACCCGAGACAAATCCCACTCGATGCTGCCTGGCTCAATACGAAACTGTTGCGAAAGCAGGCTTTCCAAACGATGAAACAGCCCGCCGCTGCCCTGCTCTAGTAGCTGGCGGTGTAATTTAACGGTATCGGCAATTGGCACAATTCGCTTTCGTATCGATTTCGGCAGCGTTTTCAATATTGCCGTGCATTTTTCCTCGAACATACCCGGTACAAGATCGTCAAAGATGTGCTCGGTGAGCATACTTTGTAAGGCGGTTGGCACCAGAATTTCAACACCGTCGTTTTCTTCTCCCGGACAAAACTGGTAACGCACGGCAAATTGGTTTCCACCGTGCTCTATGACATCCGGATGCTGTTGTTGTAGACGTTCTGCATCAACCACTTCGTTCAGCATGTTTTCCGTAGACAGTCGCAACGCAGCTTGCGTATTACTATCAATCTGCGAGTGCCATCGCAGCAGCGCCTTACACGAATTCACCCACGCCGGCATCAGCTGCAAATAGCGCTCTTCCATAGCTTCTTCAACACACAGTAGATCAGGACGACGAAGCTTTGCGGCTATCTCTCTAGCGAACGCTGCACTGCGAGCATTGTGTTGTATGAAATCCAGTTCCGAGTGCCAAAGACCTGCTACAAGAGCTTGCTCGATGAAAATTCGTCGCGCCTCTGCCGGCTGATGCGGTGTGAACAACACCTGGCGGCCTTTACTAATAGCAAGACCCTGCAGGCTGGCTGACTCATACGCCTTAATCGTGCCGCTTTGCACATCAAAAAATGCATCGGCCAAGCTGCGAGTCAGCAAATGTTCTGCTGCTTTCAGTGCCCATTCTGGTCGTACCTGTGCTGCATTTCTCGCATAGATTGCACCTGTCTCAACGATTTCAGTCGCAAATATCATAGCGGGTGGTTTCGCAGCTAACGCGGAACCTGGAAACAAGCGGAAACGCCGCCGCCGAGTACCCACATATTCGCGCCTCTCATCTAACACACCTATTTGTGTTACAAAACCACTCAGCAGTGCCCGATGCACCAATTCTGCACTTGCCGGCTTACTGTTTGAACGCAATCCGGCCTCTTCAGCCAGGCCAAGCAATTGGGCATGCACATCGAACCAGTCTTTAGTACGCTGAATAGACAAAAATTCTCGCCGCAAGCGCTTATTAAAAGCGGATGTAGATAAATTCTTGCGAATTTTGGCCAGGTAACGCCACAATTTAAGCAAAGTAATAAAGTCAGAACGTGGATCTTCAAAACGCTTGTGTGATTTGTCTGCTTGCTGTTGCATTGCCGTGGGTCTTTCACGCGGGTCTGTGGCACTCAGGGCTGCAGCGATCACCACTACTTCGCGCAAGCATTTGAATTGTTGACCGGCCAGCAGCGTGCGACCAAGTCTGGGGTCTAAAGGCAGACGCGCGAGCTGCTGACCAACATCATTGATAAGGTAGTTGGCTGATTCGCTGACCTTATTTTTTGCCGACTCAGTGTCTGGCGTTGATTCAATCGCCTGCAACTCCAGCAGTAAACGCTCACCGTCTCTGAGCAACCTCGAATCAGGTTGTTCGAGAAACTCAAAGCCTTCCACGTCGCGCACACCAAGCATGCTTAGCTTCAGGATCACCGCGGCAAGATTCGTACGCAGTATTTCCGGTTCGGTGAATTCAGGTCGTTCCTGAAATGATTCTTCACTATACAAGCGAAAGCATATACCGGGTGCCAATCGCCCGCACCGTCCAGAACGCTGTGCGGCTGACGCCCTGGATACTTCTTCAATTGGCAATTGCTGTATTTTATGAGCAAAGCTGTAGCGACTAAATCGAGCATAACCTGTATCAATTACGTATCGAATACCAGGTACCGTTACCGATGTTTCCGCTATGTTGGTGGCCAATATTATGCGTGGTAAACCACCTGATTTGCGCTTAAACACCTTTTGTTGCTGGCGCGCTGGCAAACGCGCATACAAGGGTAATACCTCGCAGCGCGATGACAGTCGCCCCCTAAACACACGTGAGGCCTCATGTATTTCATTCTCAGTACTGAGGAACACCAGTATGTCTTTCACATTCGGGCTTTGCTCACGTGGAAGCTCCATGAGCTCTTCAGCCGTGTCGGCAATTGACCGGTAAATGTCTTCCTCGTCTTGTACCGAACGATACTGAATATCAACAGGAAAGGTCTGACCAGAGATTTCAAAAACCGGGGCATTGAAGAAGAACCTGGAGAAACGCTCTGTATCAATAGTGGCCGATGTAATGACTACTCGAAGATCTGGGCGACTTGGCAGGATTCGGCGAAGATACGCCAGCAAGAAATCCACATTAAGAGAACGCTCGTGCGCTTCGTCAACAATAATACAGTCATACCGTTTCAGCAGTGGATCGCGCTGAATCTCATTTAGCAATATGCCATCGGTTTGTAATTTTATCAGGCAATTTTTAGCGTGCTGCCGATCAAAGCGAACCTGGTAACCCACGTCTTCACCTAGCTCAGACTGCAGTTCATCAGCCAAGCGCTGCGCCACCGTCATTGCAGCCAAACGACGCGGCTGCGTGTGCGCTATCTGCTTTTTATCACCAAACCCGGCAAGCAAACACATTTTGGGAAGCTGGGTGGTCTTGCCAGATCCGGTATGACCGGCAACAACAATAACCTGCTTGCTCTTCAACGCAGCCACTATGTCATCGGCGAACGCGCTGACCGGCAGTTCCACTGGAAAGTGACAGCGCTCTTGTGCGCTTTGCAGTTTCTTATTCACAACAGACAGGTAGCTTTAATTACAGGTAAGGAGAAAACAACCAAAAGAAGGCATTTCGTATTCGTCGCCATAGGCCGTACTTATTCAACTCATCTGTGGTGATTGCGCGTGACTTGGCGACGCATTCGCGAGCGTGTGCGGCCATTTCTTCACCAAAAGGCTGGTCGTACACCTCTACCACTAATTCGAAGTTAAGACGCAAACTTCGCGGGTCCAGATTTGATGAACCCAGTTGCACATAATAATCGTCCACCACAAACAATTTGCTGTGCACGAACGGCCCGGGAATACTGTAAATCTTGACTCCGGTTGCCAGCAGTGCGGGCAGCACGTGCGTGGTTGCCCAAGTCATGAATGGCAAATTATTCCTGGCAGGCAACACAATAGATACATCTACGCCTCTAAGCGCTGCCGTTTGTAGCGCCACTTCCAATTCACGAGAGGGCAAAAAATAAGGTGTCATGATCAAAATACTGTGCTGCGCGAGCGACAATGCACCCACCAGAACCCAGGTTAGTTTGTCCACGTCTTCATTTGGCCCCTCCAGCAGTACCCTGCAAGCCATATCTTGTTCGAAAACAGCTTGCTCATGCCTTCGCTGAATCGGCAGTTGTTCCTTGGTTGTAAACAACCAATCTCCTACAAACACCTGTTCGAGCTGACTCAAAACAGGACCATACAACACGAAATGAATATCCTTAAAACCGTTACGGTTATTAAGGTTGAGATGGTTTTGCCTAATATTCATCCCACCGGTAAAGCCGACCTCGCCGTCAATCAGCAACAATTTACGGTGATTTCTCAGGTTGATTGTCAAGTTTGGTGGAAACAAGGTTGGCGGTAAATAAAGCGCCACATCAATTCCAAACTTCCGCAACTGGCCACTAGCCAATGGAAAGTCATACTTTTCACCAACTCCATCGATCAGAACTTTCACCAGCACACCGCGCCGGTGCGCGGCAGCAAGCGCTTCGATAAAACGACTGCCAATCTTACGTGACTCAAAAATATAGGTGGCCAGATAAATGGTCGACTTGGCATTATCAATGGCCTGCAACATAGCAGGATAGGCAACATCACCATTGTACAAAGGTTCTATATTGTTACCGGACAGCAAAGGTCGTTGGCTGGAGGCTGCTGATAAACGGGCAAGGTTTCGATAGTCCGAACGAACCGTGGCCTGCTTAAGCTCGTCTTGCCCAGGGTGTGCAACACGCTCGATTCCGGGTGTCATTCTCTGCGCTCGCGTACGTATTCGATTCTTACCGAATACGTAGTACAGCAATACCCCAACAAAAGGCAGCGCAATGCACATAGCAATCCAGGCCAATGCACTGCGTGGGTCTCGTTTATTCAGCAATGCGTGGCTGGCGCCGATGGTGGTGAGTATGGAACCCACCAGGAATACCAGAACGCCGGCTATTATTTCGAATTCGCTGATTAACACTCAGAGATTGTACCATTTAAGGCTACATGCAGCAGATCTACGTCAATTTATTGACAGCTGCACCAGGTTCCGGACGCAGGTATACTCGGCGTCAAATCACATGGAGTTGTGGGTTTGGAACAATTGCTAGCCAGTCTGAAAAGCAGACGTGGAAGGCCAACCGGGGCAAGCTCTGTGCCGTGCGTAATGTTCTTGTTATTGCTGTTCAGTGGTAGCGTTTTTTCGGCAAACGCAAGCATCGCCACTAAGCCAATTGATATTAATTTCGAGAGAAGCAAATTACAGCGATATGAGCAACGCATAGAGAGATTGGAAGTTACAATCCAAAAACTGCGCAGCCAGCTGGAACTGCTTGCCGCAGAACAAGACAGCCTGGAAGTCAGAGTTCTCAGCTTGAAGAAGTCTTTGTTATCAGTATCAGAAAAATACAACTTGGTAAGTAGTCATATCGACGGTAGCGACCACGTTGATATCAGTGCGCGGCAACGACACGCAGATTTTGAGGTTTATCTGGCCGAACGAAAGTACAATCGCGTGCTTGAAGAACTTAACGAGACACAACATCAAATGTTGCGCACAACAGAATACCTGAAAGACCGTATTGAATTGCTTAAGCGCAATCGCCAAGGCGTGGTATGGCAGAAGCAGGTTTTAAAGAAATTCCGCACTGGCCCTTCTGTAAAGCCTATGACTCGCCAGGTCACCGAACGCCTGGCACAAGCCCAGTAAACGAAAGCAGAATAGTAAATTGAGCGAGTTACGGCCTGGCATTGTGCCTGCGCGAGTGCGCTGGTTGGATAATGGCGCGCCACACAATCTGGATTTTGATGATATTTATTTCTCTCCCAACAATGGCATTGAGGAGAGCGAATATGTTTATCTGGCCGCTAATCAACTACTGTCGCGCTGGCAGACCAATGGATGCGCGGTTGAAGCCACTAGTTTTACAATCTGCGAACTTGGTTTTGGTACTGGTCTGAATTTTTTACTCACAGCCCAAGCCTGGCGTGGGCGCTCTCGCGGATCACGGCTAAATTATTTCGGCGTTGAAAAACACCCTCTCAATAAGCAAGACCTGGTCAAAGCACTGCAATTGTTCCCTCAATTGCAACCACAAGCAGAACAGCTGATTGAACAGTATCCACCATTAGTGGCCGGTTTTCACAGGCTGGAGTTTGAGGGCGGTGTATGCTTGCATTTACTGTTTGGCGAGGCTGCCGATTCGCTGGCCGCATTGCGCCACAGTGACAGGCCAGAGCTTTGTGGCCAGCTGCAAGCGATTGACGCCTGGTATCTGGATGGTTTCGCGCCCAGCAAGAATTCCGATATGTGGTCAGAAGACCTGTTTCAATTGGTGGCGCATTTGAGCAAATCGGGCACTACCTTTTCGAGCTTCACGGCAGCCGGTCATGTGCGTCGCGCTCTGCAAGACCAAGGGTTTACTGTACGCAAGCAGGCCGGCTACGCGGCAAAACGCGAAATGTTGACTGGCGAGTTCGCCGGACCCAGGCACGCGCGCAGGTATCGCCGAAACCGCTGGTTTCCAGCGGCAACCTGGTACATGCCTTCCTATCAAACCCAGCCTTCTGAGTGTCAATCAACGCCGAAAAAAGTGGCCATTGTGGGTGCAGGTCTGGCCGGGTGCAGCACAGCAGCGGCCCTGGCAACAAGAGGAGTTCAGTCGGTTGTTTTTGATTCACCGCAAAAAACGGCGCGCAACGCATCGGCCAACCCGGGCGCCGCTTTGTATTGCCCTCTTTCGGCGTTCAGTTCACCGCTATCAGATTTTTCCTTACAAGCGTATCTGTACGCGTCTCAATATTACTCGGCCTTACTGGGTAGAGAAACTTGTGGTTTACTGCAATGCGTCGATGATTTCGACAAAGCCGCAGAATTGGCCACTCACGTAAATGACATTGATTACCTAGAGATGCTTGATGCAGCGGCTTGCGCTAAAAAGGCAAATCTCAGTCTCGGTAAAGCGGCGTTGTTCTACCCGCATGGCCGTGCAATAGACATAGGTGAACTCTGCGAGCAATTGACCAAGAGCGAACTTATACAGCTTAAGCGAGGTGTAAGGGTGTCAAAGATGGAACGCTTTGATACCGGCTGGCAGCTCTTTAGCGACGACTTGACAGAAGGTTTTTCATCGTTCGACTCAGTGGTGGTGTGTTGCGGTGCGCGCAGTGGTCAGTTCTCGCAATTAGCTCACTTATCAACGCGAGTGATCAGGGGGCAAATTTCATTGTTGCCGCAAACCCCTACAAGCGCCAAATTGCGCACAGTGGTGTGTGGAGACTCTTATCTGATACCCGCCGCAGACGGCCAGCATTGGGCCGGCTCCAGCTATGTACTGGACGACTGGTCAGAGCAATTACGAGTTGAAGAACACCATAGTAATGCGGCGGCCGCCGGCTCGCTCATTCATGATCCACAAATGCAGAAAAATGTCGCCAGCGACGGCTGGGCGGCATTGCGTTGCACATCACTCGATTATTTACCCATTGTTGGCGCGGCACCTATCGAGTCCGGGCTTTATGAGGTATTTGCAGATCTCCTGCACGACAAGAACAAACCGATGGGGGCAAGCGCACCCTACCATCAAGGCTTGTTCGTTAACGCCGCTTACGGCTCACGCGGCCTAAGTTATGCACCGCTGTGTGCTCAACACCTGGCAAGCCAGATCTGTGGCGAATTATCGCCCCTACCTTCAACGCTGCGCCATGCTTTGTCGCCAGCCCGATTTATTGTCCGAAATATTACACGTGGCCACTTCGCAGCACGTTGAATCTATGGTTAACTAGTAGACAGTTACGTCACGGGTGGGAGCATTATGCTGATGAAAACGTCACTGGACTGGCGAGACCGAGACTTCTCCTCCGAAGCCTTTCATAATTTTTATGAACGCCTCGTACTCGACCACATTCTTACCATTGAAGCCGACAAAGCCGACGATTTGGATTACATCGGTAATGTAGCTTGCGTGGCGCTTAATCATTTGCCTCCTCGTTATATTAGAAGCGACGTGGATATGACCCTTTATATGTCGCCGAAAGAGTGTCAGGAAATAGAGTTGAAAGTGAGTCGTGCCGTAAAAAATGCGATCATCTTTGTAAACGAGCGGCAAATTTACCGCGACGCGAGCACCTTGCCAAGCTAGGCTTTAACTACCCTCTCTGACTAAGCTAGCTCTATTCCTTGCAGCGATATTCTTTGCACCGTTTTATGGCCTCAATGGCGCTGCTACTGGGCGCGTGTGCAGCCGTTCAGTTAGAACACGGGGCGCATGCAAGCACTGTTGTCGTAGAAAACTTATCATTTGAATTGATAGGAACAATGGCGCACAGACCACAGGCATTCACCCAGGGATTTGTGCTTGGCAACAACAATACTCTGTATGAAAGCAGTGGCAACTACGGCGAATCACACCTTGTGAGACTGGAGCCAGGCTCTGGTCACCGTGTTGCCGCTAGAACCGATTTACCCAAGCGGCTTTTTGCTGAAGGCCTGGCGTTACACGATAACAAACTCTATCTATTGAGCTGGAAAGCCGGTGTGTGTTTGGTATACAACGCCACTAGCTTGCAACAGCTTGGCAACCTTGAATATCGCGGCCAAGGTTGGGGGCTGAGTAGCAATGAGCATCAGCTGGTCATGAGCAACGGCAGCCACCAGCTCACGTTCAGAGACCCGATCACATTTGCTGTCAATCGAACACTCAATGTCACACTTCATGGCAGACCACTAACAAGGCTGAACGAACTTGAATGGGTAAACGAGCTGATCTACGCAAACATCTGGTATGACGATACTGTGGTAGCGATCAGTTCTGAGACCGGGGATGTGGTTGCGCAACTGGACCTATCGGCGTTGCGACGATATGAGCACAAAACAGCCGATGCCTTGAATGGTATTGCGTACAAACCAAGCACAGACACCTTTCTTGTCACCGGTAAGTACTGGTCGCAGATTTATGAGATAAAATTAAAACGTGAGTAGCCCTGACGCGGTGCTCACAGCCAAGTAATCACAACACATTGATAGGTTTTATGAACGCACATCACGCTTTTGAACATCTTCGTAGCCAGGAAATTCCGGCACTTAATCTGACGCTGGAAGAATACGAGCACAGCAAGACAGGTGCCAAGCACTATCACCTTTCCGCCGACAATTCTGAGAACGTGTTTATGGTGGCGGTCCGAACCGTACCGGAGGATTCAACCGGAGTTGCTCACATACTCGAGCACACGGCTTTGTGTGGCAGTGAAAAATACCCCGTGCGCGACCCTTTTTTCATGATGATCCGCCGCTCGCTCAACACCTTTATGAACGCTTTCACTAGCAGCGACTGGACAGCCTATCCATTTGCCAGCCAGAACCGCAAAGATTTTGATAATTTGCTGCAAGTCTATCTGGACGCTGTATTCTTTTCTCGCCTGGACGAACTGGATTTTGCGCAAGAAGGACACCGCGTGGAGTTCGAACAAGCTGATAATCCAGACAGTGACCTGGTCTACAAAGGCGTTGTATTTAATGAAATGAAAGGCGCCATGAGCTCGATCAGCAGTCAGCTGTGGCAAACACTGAGTAAATACCTTTTCCCAACAACGACCTATCACTACAACAGCGGCGGTGACCCTGAGGACATTCCAGACCTAAGTTATGAGGACTTACTGGCGTTCTATAAAACCCACTATCACCCAAGCAATGCAATGTTCCTTACCTATGGCGACATAACGGCGGTAGAGCATCAACAAAAATTTGAATCACTCGCTCTCGATCGATTCGAACGTCTGGAAAAACAGATTGCCGTTGGCGATGAGCGCCGCTTCGAGCAGCCGCAACGCGTAGTGGAACATTATCCCACTGATGACGCAGATGTTGAGAACAAGAGCCACATGGTGATGGCATGGCTGCTGGGAAACAGCACCAACTTGCAAGACCTTTTGGAAGCCCAGCTGCTGGCTAACGTATTACTGGATAACTCATCCTCACCGCTGCTGCAATTGCTGGAAACCACAGAGCTTGGCAGCGCGCCTAGCCCAATGTGCGGTATGGAAGACTCAAATCGTGAACTGGTGTTTTGTTGTGGTATTGAAGGTGCAGCAAAAGAGGCAGCGGACGATTTCGAAGCTCTTATTCTGGATAAGCTGCGATACATTGCCGAACACGGTGTTGAACATGAACGTCTTGAATCCGTATTGCATCAACTCGAATTTCATCAACGCGAAATTGGCGGCGACGGTTATCCCTACGGTTTACAGATCATTATGGCGGCACTTGGCCCCGCCACTCACCGTGGAGACCCGGTTGCCGCTCTCGATATAGAGCCTGTGTTAGAACAGCTTCGAGAGCAAATTGCAGACCCCGACTTCATTAAGCAATTAACCAAAAAACTATTGCTTGAAAATAAGCACAGACTCACCTTGGTGATGCACCCAGACCCTGAACTAGGAAAGCTGCGCAACGACAGTGAAGCGGCTCGTCTCGCTGAGATGAAAGCGCAAATGTCAGATGAAGACCGCTCAGCCGTTGTGGAACTTGCAAGCCAGCTACAGGCGAGGCAAGAACGAGTTGACGACGCCGATATTTTGCCCAAAGTAGAATTAAGCGACGTACCTGCGGGGATTCAGGTTCACCCATCAACAGAGTCAGTTGTTGGTAAGGGCTCAATGCCGCTAACTTTTTTCCCACAAGGCACTAATGGCATCGTCTACCAGCAATTAATTGTTCCTATGCCGGCCTTCTCTGCAGCTCAGCTTCAATTGTTACCGTTGTTCACCAGCTTTATGAGCGAGCTGGGCATTGGCGACATGGATTACCTGCAAACACAGGCCTTACAAGCGGCACATTGCGGCAGCCTGGGTGCCTACTCGTCGGTTCGACCATTACCAGGAAATGAGCAAGATCATCGCGCGTTTATTGTGCTCTCTGGTAAGTCATTGAGTCGTAAAAGTAGTGAACTTAGCGACTTAATGATGGCTACGTTTAAGGATGTTCGGTTCGATGAATCAACCCGAATTCAAGAATTGATTGCCCAGATGAGTGCGCGCCGCGAACAAAGCATTACCGGCAATGGTCACTCTTTAGCGATGAGCGCGGCGTGTAGTGGCATGAGCCCGGTTGCAAGAGTCTCATATCTTAGTTCCGGGCTGCATGGCATTCGCTGGTTGAAAGGGATTAACAAGGACCTGGATGTAGGCGCCTTACAAGCGGAGCTTGAATCCATGCATAGCATGCTATCGGCGCAAAGCAGACAAATGCTGTTGGTTGCAGAGCAAGATCAATATTCGAACTTGGCGGCTGGTTTAGACACCGCTTTAGCCTCACTGCCCGGGTCTGGCAACAACGACACAGGCTTGCAACTGGACTCGGTGAGAACGCAGCAATTGCTCGCCTGGCAAACCAACACTCAAGTAAATTTCTGCGCCAAAGCCTATCCGACGGTATCGACTGATCATGAAGATGCCGCTGCACTCACGGTGTTGGGCGGCTTTTTGCGAAATGGTTATTTGCACCGCTCTATACGCGAACAAGGCGGTGCCTACGGTGGTGGTGCAAGCCACGATTCAGCAAACGCCAATTTCCGTTTCTACAGTTATCGCGACCCCAGATTGACCGAAACCATGGACGATTTTGATCAGTCTATTCGGTGGCTGCTTGATACGAATCATGAATGGCAATCAGTCGAAGAAGCAATACTCGGGGTGGTTTCGTCATTGGATAAACCCGGGTCACCTGCCGGTGAAGCAAAGCAGCAATTTCACAGCACACTGTCGGGTAGAACGCCTGAGCAACGAGAGCAATTCCGCAGTCGAGTACTAAACGTTACCGCGGCAGACTTAAAGCGAGTTGGTGAGCAATGGCTTGGAGATGCCAGTAAAGCCAGCGTGGCTGTGGTGAGCAGCGCGGAAACACTGACCGAACAGAAGCCATGGTTAGACGCCAATGGGCTCAGCCTTGAGGTACTTTAGCGTCAAGGCCTGATCAGTTGGAGCAAATAGACGCCTGAACCAATCAGGCGTCTCATTTGCGCTTAAGTTCTATTTCGTCTTTTCCGCGCGTCAGCAGTATCACCATTTCGTCGGGGCTGCGTTCTTCAAATACAAATGAGAATTTCATGTCAGGTACTGAGTACACTCCGTTTGCATCCGGTTTGATTTTCGTACTGCCCTGCGGTGCCTCGAGAACAATATGGTCAGGGCCTGCGATCACGTCGAAACTGATAGGCATGAATGGAATTTTATAGGTGCCTTCATATTTGGAAAAAGGAGACTGCACTTTGACTTTTTCCAGTTCGACAGCCGTCCAAGGCCTTGCTCGATCAGCCGTTGCCGCACGAATACTGGCTATCTGTTCGACCGATACGGCGTCTGCTGCATTACCCCATTGCCTTCTAATGTAAGTGAGCAGTCCGGCC
This sequence comes from Pseudomonadales bacterium, assembly GCA_045105115.1. Lineage (GTDB taxonomy): Bacteria > Pseudomonadota > Gammaproteobacteria > Pseudomonadales > JAUIET01 > JAUIET01. The sequence goes on from JBGCDE010000022.1 coordinate 41,749, forward strand.
ATACTTTGGTCGTCGAACGATGGAATGTGTCCGTGTCCAGGCATGGTCATATTCCACTCTTCGCCGCGCACAATCATTGGCCCACTCACGCCGTGCAGTACTATTCGAGCCAACCATTCGGGCGGCCCATTGACCCAATCGGACTCGCCAAGCGGTGGGGCCAGGCCAGCAAGGCCTTGTCCTGTGTTACCGTGACACGCAGCGCAAGATGCATAAAGAACTTTTCCCTTCTCTACCAATTGCTGCTGGGATTCAGACAGTGGCTGTAGGCCAGCCACGAAATCATCACCAGGCCAGGTAAAGGCAACTCGCGCCTCGTATAAAGCGTCGGAGAGCTCTTTATCAGTTGAAGTCTGCACAGACATAATAGCGGGGGCTTCCTGGAATTCGACTGCAACAAAGTTCTCCGCCTTGGCCGCCTCACGCATCCCATCTAGCCAGGCTACTGCTTGCCAGGAAGGTATGGCGCTTATACTTCTGGCCATCCACGCAAAATATTCACTGACGTCATCATTAAGTGTATCAATGCTGATGTTCTCGCGTGCATCCAGGTAAGCCATCATACTGAGCGTGGTGAGCAAGCGCTTATGTCCGTCGCTATCATTGGAGCCAAGCCCGCTCAGCCAAGCTTGTAACTCACTCGATGCGGTCTGATTCAAACCAGCTACATACACCCTTCGAAAATGTGTGTCCTCAACGTGCTTTGCTAGCAGTTGTCTGGCAAACGCTCTACTTTCCTGATCGGAACCCAGACCCGCCAGTAAATGTAATGCCTCAAGTTCAGATAGTGAGTCCGCGTTAGCTGCAGCCCAGCCAAGCAAACGCTCGCTGCTTAACTTTGACTTGGCCATTTGCAAAGCCGCTATACGCGATGCCCCCGGTGAAGCCAGACCCGCAAGAACATCTTCTTCTGATAATGTGTCAGTGCTGTACTTCAACCAAAGGCCATCTTTTTTTGCATGCGTGGCCATCTGATCAATCGACAGCACCGCTACAACTGGTCGATATTCTTCCTTCCCTAACAGTCTGGCCGCGGTTTGCCTTGGCCAGAGATCTACGTGCTGCAACGCTTTAATCAAAGCCGCACTGGAATCCAGCGCATAAGACGGTGCTGCGCTGGCAGTTTCCGAACTCAAACGATAAATTCTGCCCATACCGATCGGTTCAACCAGGTCGCGCTGTTCAGACTGGGCACGCAGTTCGTCACTGATAAATTGGCGGTGCTGAATAACACCACGGTACATATCAATCAGATACAGCGCACCGTCGGGACCCACTCGCATATCAACCGGTCGAAAGCGCTCATCGGTCGATGCCAGAAAGGCGCGTTCACCCCATTGTTCGTCGGCATAATTCACCGACTGGGCGGAGACGCCAACGCCATTGCTTTTCAGTGCAAGCTGAACGACTAGATTGCCGGCCGGCTCCGGCACAAATACGTTGCCCTGCATGGATTCCGGAAACTGCGAGCCCGAATAAAACTGTAAGCCGCTGGCCGCTGTTGCCATGTTCAGGCGATTGTCATCTCTTAGCACGCCCTCGGTATAAGCGCGGTTAACACCAGGATTGATGCGTATTGAGTGCACTTGCTGATCACTAGTTAACAATTCACCCAGACCTACTCCAGCGTCAGGGCCAAGGCCCTGATACGGTGAACGCATAAGATAATGGGCTGGGAAAAAATCGCCCAATAACAGGGTTGAATTGGTGTTGTAAAGAAGGCGTCCAAACTCATCAGCGCTGAGCCCCCACTGGCCGCGAAAAGCTGTCGCCTCTGTTTCCAGCTCACCATTGATAACGCGGCGCTTTAGCTCGCTCTTGGCACTGTATAGCCAACCATTAGCGGCGCGTAGCAAGCGGTTTTCATCATGCTCCACATCGTCCGGGTCACCATTACCATAGTCCCCAAGGCGGCGCTTTGTGTCGCACAAATTCTCACTGTCTGGCATCTCGCAGAGCCAAAGATTGGGCGGCTCTCCAATAAGAACGCCTTCATTAACTACGGCGACTGCTCTGGGATTAACCAATCCATCCAGAAACAGCTCACTACGGTCCATCTTACCGTCTTGATTTGTATCGCTGAGTCGCACCACTCGTCCATGTGGTCCCGTTTCATCCTTGCCGTAGCTGTCGCGCATAAACCCGCGCATTTCGACTACGTAGAGCCTTCCATATTCGTCCCACTCCATCGCTACCGGATCACCAATCAATGGTTCGGAGGCGATTAGCTCAACCTTTACTCCGGGTGCTGTTCGAAATGCGTTCAATGCCTGATCTGCGTTGAGCGGCGTTGCGTCGGGAATGTCCATAGACTGGTAGCGTTGTTCCCATGTGGGTGCTTCACTTACAGGAGAACAGCGACTGGTGCAGGCGGCCAGCAGCATTGCGGAAAGGCTAAATACGAAAAGATTGCGACGCGTCATGAACAAAACAACTCTTGCGTGTAAAATGGAGAGCTGGGCAAGTGCGGTGCTTACCCTGTTAACTCCCTATCGGTATAAGCTCCATGTTAAATCAAGAACTGCTGCACGCAAAATACATCAGCTTTGCCACTCTTAAACGCGATGGAAGCATGGTTGGCACGCCCGTTTGGGCAGGTAGTGAAGACAATAGCTTGTTCGTATTCTCTGAGGCGGATGCTGGTAAAGTGAAACGCTTACGAAATTTCAGCCGCTCTACTGTCGCACCCTGCACCGCGACTGGTCGCGTGACGGGTAATAGCTATGATTGCGAAGCCTTTTTGCTGGAATCTGACGCTGATATTGCGCGCGCCTACAAAGCACTAAACAAGAAATATGGTTTTTTGATGCGAATCACTGACTTTTTCTCAAAAATGACCGGGCGCTATGATAAACGCGCCCTGATCCAAATTGATGTTGGCGAACAAGCCAAGCCAAACAGCTGATGCTGCAGAGGATTTCTTGAATGCACGGTCCTGATCCTGGGCTGGTGATTACCGCCATCATTCTCACTGGTTTTGCTTGCCAGTGGTTCGCCTGGCGGGTCAAATTACCGGCCATATTATTTTTATTGCTAACAGGTCTGGCCTTGGGACCGGTCAGTGGTGTTCTCGATCCAGATGCTCTACTTGGCGACCTACTCTTCCCAATCGTTTCCTTGAGCGTGGCGATTATTTTGTTTGAAGGCAGCCTCACGCTGCACTTTGACGAAATCAGGGACCTCAATGCCATTGTTCGACGCTTGATCAGTGGTGGCGCCTTGTTGACGTGGGTGTTAATTGCCGCCTGCGGTAAGGTATTGTTTGATCTGGATTGGTCGATTGCATTGCTGCTTGGCTCATTGCTGGTGGTCACCGGACCGACGGTGATTGTACCGATGCTGCGCAGCGTGCGTCCTAACGCTCGCATTGGTAGCGTGCTACGTTGGGAAGGTATTGTCATCGACCCGATCGGTGCGCTGCTCGCGGTTGTTACCTATGAATACATCGTGTCTTCGGCTCCCGGTGCTGCATTAGAAAACTCTCTCGAAGTGTTCGTCAGAATTCTGGTGATTGGAACGCTGCTAGGCCTTGCTGCAGGGTTTCTACTCGGCTTTTTGTTACGCAAACACTGGTTGCCTGAGTTTCTTCAGAATTTCGCCACTATCGCACTGGTACTAGGCACCTTCACTGTCAGTAACGCCTGGGAGCATGAGTCTGGATTACTTGCTGTCACGGTCATGGGCATTTGTCTGGCCAACATGCGCAATATTCATGTGGAGCATATTTTATCGTTCAAGGAAAACCTGACGGTTCTTCTGATATCGCTGTTGTTTATTTTATTGGCAGCCAGGCTGAACTTTGATTCCTTGCAACCAATTTTGTGGCCCGCACTGATTTTACTTCTGCTAATGCAATTCGTTATTCGGCCGTTGATGGTATTTGTCTGCGGCATAGGCACAGACCTCACATGGCGCGAGAAGGCGTTGATTGCCTGGATCGGCCCACGCGGTATCGTGGCGGCTGCTATATCTGGCCTGTTCGCGTTACAACTTCAGCAAAAGGGTTTTGAAGTAGGCGAGACCTTGGTAGCACTGACATTTTTCGTGATAATAGGCACAGTTGTACTTCAAAGCGCGACGGCGGGTTGGGTCGCACGAAAACTCGACGTTGTTGACCCCGCACCTCGTGGTGCACTGATTGTTGGCGCGAACCCTTTGGCCAGAGCGCTGGCGGCCGCATTGCAACGCAATGAATTCACCGTATTACTGGCCGATCCAAGCTGGGAGAATATTCGCGAAGCACGATTGATGGGCTTGCCTACGTTTTACGGTAACGCGATTTCTGAACACGCCGACAGAGATCTTGATTTGGTTGGTATCGGCCGATTAATTGCTATTTCACCGCGGCGTGAAGACAATGTGCTGGCCAGCATGCGCTACCGCTACGAATTCGGTCGCGAGAATATATTTGCCATCCAGACGCAGGCGGAAGCTACCAATACGGGTAAAAAAACGGCCATTGCCGATACCTATAAGGGTGCGTTTATAGGGCCTGCGGACTTTACCTTCAGCAAAGCTTCACAGTGGCTGAAGCAAGGTGCGAGGATTGGCACCACTACAGTGAGCGAAGAATATACCTTCGAAGATTTCCTGGAGAATAATGCGGGAAATGTGCTTCCATTGTTTGGCATAGACCGCAAACGTAATTTGCATGCCTTTACGGAGAATGAGGCGCCGAAGCCAAAATCAGGTTGGCAAATTGTCAGCATGTATAAAGAGAAACCAGCACCAGTTCCCAACAACAAGCCAGACACTCCGCCTGCGGAAAAACTACCTGCATGACTACTATCGACCGACAGTTCCCAGCAACCCGAATGCGACGTTTGCGAGCCACGCCATTCGCACGAGCAATGGTGAGCGAAAACGCATTGTCACCCGCTGACTTTATTTATCCGATGTTCGTGCTTGAAGGCAAAAATCAGCGCGAGGCCATTACTTCGATGCCGGGTATCGAACGCCTTAGCATTGATTTATTATGCAAGGAAGCCACCGAGTTGCATGCTCTGGGTATTCCCGCTATCGCCTTGTTTCCCGTGGTAGGAGCAGAGGGCAAATCTGATCTTGGTGAGGAAGCCTATAACCCCGATGGGCTTGTTCAGCGCGCCTTGCGTGCGGTAAAAGAACATTGCCCCGCTATTGGCCTGATGAGCGATATTGCACTCGATCCGTTCACAGTACATGGTCAGGATGGCGTTTTGGATGACGACGGTTATGTTGCCAATGACGCGACCGTGGAAATACTTATTCGCCAAGCTCTTTCCCATGCTGATTCTGGCGCTGATATTGTGGCGCCATCGGACATGATGGACAGCCGTATAGGCGCGATAAGAACAGCGCTGGAGAGCGAAGGTCACAGCAACACTTTGATCATGGCCTACTCCGCTAAATACGCCTCAGCCTACTATGGGCCGTTTCGGGATGCCGTAGGCTCCGCTGGCAATCTGGGCGGTGGCGACAAAAAGACGTATCAGATGAATCCTGCGAATGGCGATGAGGCATTACACGAAATCGCGCTGGATATAAGGGAAGGCGCGGATATGGTGATGGTTAAACCAGGCATGCCCTATCTGGACATTGTGCGGCGTTGTAAAAGCGAGTTTGGCGTGCCGACCTTCGCCTATCAGGTCAGTGGTGAGTATGCGATGCATCAAGCCGCAGCAGCAAATGGCTGGCTGGATGGTGAAGAGGTGATGATGGAGTCACTATTGTGCTTTAAACGCGCTGGTGCAGACGGCATTCTGACCTATTTTGCCAAACACGCGGCACAAGTACTAAACCGCTGATTGCTAGGCCAGCCAACTTCCGCTAAAGTACCGGCCCTTCGTGGTGAGGTGTCCGAGTGGTCGAAGGAGCACGCCTGGAAAGTGTGTAAGCCGCAAGGCTTCGAGGGTTCGAATCCCTCCCTCACCGCCACTATCTTTCAAGTAAGGCATTTGTATCTAACGCACATTACAATAGCTATTCGCATTGATCGCTTGTTCAAGACCGGCGTTGGATCAAGTGCGATTTTCCAGCAACTATAGGCTCTTTCTATCTATTTGTTATAACTTTCTGATCTGACGTATGTGCTCAAGCAAGCATGCAGTCGCACTTTCGATTTCCGCCAGCACCGCCAAAAACGTACCATCCTCACTGTAGTAAGGATCAGCCACCTGCCCTTGTTTATGCTTAGGCGTGTAATCCAGTAAAAGCTTCATCTCGCCTTTGTAATTAGGCGGTGCCCAGGCAATCACATTGCTCAGGTTGTTTCTGTCCATCGCAACAATGAAGTCAAAGCGTTGGTAATCGCTGTCATCAATTTGCCTTGCTATCTGTTGGCTTATCTCAAGTCCATTTTCAATGGCTGCGTCTACAGCGCGAGGATCAGGGTGCTTGCCAACGTTAAACGCGGCAGTACCACAAGAATCCACCAGTATTTTGTGATTCAAACCGGCCGCATCCACCTGTTGCTGGAAGACACCCTGCGCCATTGGCGAGCGACAGATATTGCCCAGGCAAACGAACAGTACTCCTACTTCAGACATAAATTTTGGAACCCCTTACGAATGCCGGTATCCTACAGGAAGAATTGATGAAACGACGCAATGTGAAACTATGGAAAAATTCAAGCGCATACATGAGCGAGCTCTAAAACGTAAAGGCGGAGAGAAAGCGCTATCAGCGTACTTACCGAAAGTAATCGGCCCGCGGAAATTAAAGGCCATAGGTGATGATCGTTTTCTTGCTGAGATGAGCCGCTGCGTTTTTCAGGCTGGTTTTGTTTGGCGTGTGGTTAATCAAAAATGGGATTCGTTTGAGAAAGTGTTCTTTGGGTTTGCACCGACTAAGATCGTGTTACTGAGCCCTGAGCAAATTGAGAAAATCGGCAGCAATCCGGCGATTATTCGAAACATGCAAAAGATTATAAGCGTGCAGAAAAATGCACAGTTTGTGCTGGATGTTACGCAAGAACACGGCAGCTTCGCTGCAATGGTAAGTGACTGGCCGGCAGGTGATCATGTTGGGCTTTATAAAATGCTCAAGCAGCGTGGCAGCCGATTGGGCGGTGCGACCGGACCGCGGTCCTTGCGTAATTTGGGTATTGATACGTTTATGTTAAGTACGGATGTGATTTTGTGCCTTAAGAATGCGGGCGTTGAAATTGCGGCCAACCCCAGCAGTCAAAAAGACATGCGCGCTATTCAGCAAGCTTTTAATGACTGGCATAAGGAAAGTGGTCTTCCTTATAGTCATATGAGTCGGATTGCGTCTTGTTCGGTTGGGGAGAATTACGATATTGAGGCTTTTTCGTACTAAAGCATCTAGACCGGTGATGAATCGCTTGTTAAAGGTCTGGGGAGATTTTTAGGCGGCACTTAGGTGGCAAATTGAGTGTCGGCTGGCGGGACTGTGTGAGGGAGGGACCCCGAACACAAGCCTACAGGGATGTATTCACGGCGTGTCCCGGTAGTCGACACTCGATTTGTCACCGGTCTCCCTACTGAGCAGGCTCCATATCAACTACTCCCCCAACAAATCCTCCAACTCCTGCTGCAACTCCAACCACTGCTCTTCCAGCTCACCGTGCTGCTGACTCTCTTTCGCTTGCTCAAACAAAACGTCGTCGAGCTCTGTCTTGTTCTCAGCTTCGTAGATTGCGGTGTTCGCAAGTTTCTGTTCAAGCGCATCCAAACGCTTCTGGCATTCTGCCATTTTGCGCTCAACTCGCGTGATCGATTTCTTTAACGGCTGCAGTTTCGCGCGGTTTGCAGCCGAGGCCTTGCGTTGTTCCTTACGATTCGCATCTTTACTTTCAGCATCAACATCACTGACTGCTTTGGTCTCTACAACTGCGAGTACTTCCTCTACTTCAGCAACGACAGACTCCCTGTTAAGCACCCACTTTTGGTACGCTGCAAGATCATCCTTGTACTCATCTACAACGCCGTCGTGCACCAGCAATAGCTCGTCCACCGTATTACCCAACAAATGACGATCGTGCGTAACCAGAACCACCGCACCGGTAAACGCCTGCAAGGCCACCGTCAGCGCGTGGCGCATTTCAAGATCCAGATGGTTGGTTGGCTCGTCCATGATCAGCAAGTTCGGACGCTGCCACACAGTGATTGCCAGCGCGAGACGTGCTTTCTCTCCACCAGAAAAATCGCGAATTTCCGAACTGGCAACACTGCCATGAAAATTGAAACCGCCCAGAAAATCGTAAATCTCCTGCTCTCTGGCATCCGGACTTATTCGTTGCAAATGCAGCGCCGGGCTTGCTTCGAGATCCAAGGCTTCCAATTGATGTTGATCGAAGTAACCTATCTGACAATGGGCGCCTTCTACTCGATCTCCAGATAGCAGATCTTGTAACCCTGTTAGCGACTTCAGCAAGGTCGATTTACCCGCTCCATTTTTACCAAGCAAACCGATTCTTGCGCCGGCATGTACCTGCAAATTAACCGTCTTCAAAACTGTTACGTCACCGTAGCCCAAGTTGGCCAGACTCAGTGACAGTATGGGGTCACTTGCTCGCTTGGGTTCCGGAAAACGGAATCGAAACGGAGAATCAATATGAGCCGGCGCGATGCTTTGCATGCGTTCCAGCTCTTTCAAACGGCTTTGTGCCTGCTTGGCTTTGGTCGCCTTATAGCGAAAACGCCTCACAAACTCATCAATTTCACCAATCCGACGTTGCTGCTTCTCAAACGCCGCCTGCTGCTGAGCAAGTCGTTCGGCACGCTGCAGCTCAAACGATGAGTAGTTACCGCGATATTGCGTAATGGATTTGTGTTCCAGGTGCAGCACCTGCTGGCAGCACGCGTCGATGAATTCCCTGTCGTGAGAAATCAGTAACATCGTGCCCTGATAACTCTGCAGCCACTGCTGTAACCAAAAACTGGCATCCAGGTCCAGGTGGTTAGTGGGCTCATCGAGTAATAACAGATCTGATGGAGTCATTAAGGCTTTGGCAAGATTAAGTCGTATTCGCCAACCGCCAGAAAAATCGCTTACTTTGCGATGCTGATCACCTTGCTCGAAGCCGAGGCCAAGAAGCAATACTTCTGCCCGGTGAGCAATGTCATAGCCATTTAGCTCATCCAACTCACCGTACAAAACACTGGCACGTTCGTAATCTTCCCGGCTTTCCGCATCGGCCAATTGCTGGCGTACGGCAAAGACCTCACTGTCACCGGCTATTACGTATTCAAGAGCCGGCATGTCGCTCGCTTCTACCTCTTGCGCCATGCAAGACAATCGCATGCCCTTTATGCCTTCAATGTGCCCCGTGTCAGCTTGTAACTCGCCCAACAGCAGCGCAAACAAGCTTGATTTGCCCGAGCCATTCGCGCCGATCAAGGCCAATCGTTGCCCTGGCTGGATAGTTACGCTGGTGTTCTGAAGCAATAACTTGGCACCACGCCTCAGACCAAGCTCGCGAAAGATAATCATTCACTCACGCTCGATAAGCTTAGGGTGTCTCGACATGAAGCCGTCATAGCCGTTGAGTCAGTACTTTCCATTTGTTAAGCAAACACCACTAGTGCACATCAAATAAGGTAATCTAGGCCACAGTACCGCGGCCTGATTGGGCGCGCATGATAACAACTCTGGAACAAGCATGCGAAAAATACGAATGGGCATGGTCGGCGGTGGCCAAGGCGCGTTTATCGGCGCTGTGCATCGCATTGCGGCGAATATAGATGGTCAGATAGAACTGGTTTGTGGCGCATTTTGCAGTGACGCCGAGCGCAGTGTTCAATCAGGTCAGGCTCTCTACTTGCCGGAATCGCGCTGCTATCCAGACTATCAAACCATGATGGCTGCTGAAGCAGCACTTGATGCTGATGAACGCATGGACTTTGTTGCCATTGTCACACCCAACCACCTGCATTTTCCAGTCGCCAAACTGGCCCTGGAGCATGGCTTTCACGTGATGTCGGACAAACCGGCCACCTATAGCTTAAAAGAGGCCCTAGCTCTCAAAGAGGCGCTGGAAACGCAGAGTTTACTGTATGGACTGACGCACACCTATACCGGCTACCCCTTGGTAAAAGAAGCACGAGAACGAATCGCTGCTGGCGAATTGGGCGCTATACGTAAGGTGGTTGTTGAATACCCGCAAGGCTGGTTAGCCGCTCGCGAAGAAGACAATGATGACAACAAACAAGCGGCCTGGCGTCTGGACCCACAACGCGCTGGTGTGAGTTCATGCATGGGCGATATTGGTGTGCACGCAGCCAATCTGGCGGAATACGTTTGCGGCATCAAGATCAGTGAGCTGTGCGCTGATCTTACGTCATTTGTAGATGACCGCGAACTTGATGACGACGGCTCCATTCTGCTTCGCTTTGATAACGGCGCTCGCGGCGTACTGATGGCAAGTCAGATTTCAGTGGGCGAAGAAAATGCCCTACGAATTCGCGCCTACGGCGAACATGGCGGTCTGGAATGGAATCAGCAAGAACCCAACAGCCTGATTCTTAAGTGGAATGACAAACCCATGCAAATATTGCGCACCTCATGCGCTGGCCTTGGCGACACTGCAAATGCAAATTCACGCACACCCGGCGGCCACCCGGAAGGCTACCTTGAAGCTTTCGCTAACCATTATCGGAATTTTGCCGCCCAAATCAGTGCCCATATTACTGGTGAAGAACCAGATAAGGTTGCAGCTGACCTTCCCGGCATTGCTGAAGCCGTGCGTGGCATGGCGTTTATTGAACACACAGTTAGGGCCAGCGCATCTGATCAAAAGTGGCATGAGCTCCCTGATTACTAAATATTTCGCTAACACGGCAGTGATTCTGCCTGGAGAAAACCTATGAAAGGTCCAGCAATATTTCTTGCGCAGTTTGCAGGCGCAGAGGCGCCCTTCAATACCTTCCCTAATATTTGCAAATGGGCAGGCGAGCTTGGCTATAAGGGAATCCAGATTCCCACTTGGGAAGCCGGCTTGTTTGACCTAAAACAAGCCGCAGAAAGTAAGACTTATTGCGATGAGCTGAAAGGAATTGCAGCAGACAATGGGCTGGAGATTTCGGAATTGTCTACTCACCTGCAAGGTCAACTGGTCGCTGTGGCTCCAGCCTTCGACGAGTTGTTTGATGGCTTCGCCGATGAGTCTGTTCGCGGCAACCCCAAAGCCCGACAAGCCTGGGCAACTGATCAATTGATGCTTGCTGCGAAAGCCAGCCAGAATCTGGGCTTAAACGCGCACGCGACTTTCTCTGGCGCATTGCTATGGCACACATTCTATCCTTGGCCAGCTCGACCAACAGGTTTAGTGGAAGCAGGTTTTGAAGAACTGGGTAAACGCTGGATGCCCATATTGAACGCATTTGACGACGCTGGCGTTGACGTGTGTTATGAAATTCACCCTGGTGAAGATTTACATGACGGCGTCACGTTTGAACGCTTTCTTGCTGAAGTAAACAACCACCCCCGAGCAAATATATTGTATGACCCGAGCCACTTAGTGCTGCAACAGTTAGATTATCTGGCCTTTCTTGATATTTATCACGAGCGCATCAAAGCGTTTCACGTAAAAGACGCCGAATTCAATCCGAATGGTCGCAGTGGTGTGTACGGCGGTTTTCAGCCATGGGTAGACCGGCCCGGACGATTCCGTTCAACGGGTGATGGCCAAGTTGATTTCATTTCCATCTTCAGTAAGTTTGCTCAATATGGGTACGATGGCTGGGCGGTGATCGAATGGGAGTGCTGCCTCAAGCATCCAGAGCAAGGGGCAGCAGAAGGTGCACCTTTTATCGAACACCACATGATTCAGACAACCGACAAAGCGTTCGACGACTTTGCTGGCTCAGGTACTGACGATGCAGCCAACCGCCGAATTTTGGGCATAGATTAAGACTCATGATCGAAAGTCACTACAATAACGCCGACGGCAGCCCGAAACCTGAAGCCAATGCCTTGCGCGAAATTCGAGTAAACCAATCCGCTGAAAAGCGCGGTGTTAGCGCGAGCGAACTCCATTCACTGATGGATCAGGTTTACAAAACGGGTTACGTGATGATTCCTGAGCTGGTGTCAGCTGCAGATATGGCGAGTATAAAATCCGAAGTTGCACCTCTGCTACAACATGATGGCCGTACAGAATTCGAAGGGTATAAAACACGCAGAATCTACTCTGTATTTGAAAAAACACTGGCCCTGAACCCCTTGATAGAACATCCTCTTGTTCTCGCCCTACTAGACCAGGTACTGCAAGACAATTATCTGCTGTCTCAGGTTCAGGCGATTAACGTAACACCAGGAGAGATTGCGCAGCCCTTGCATCATGATGACGGCTTCTATCCGCTGCAACGCCCAAGAGCACCTATCAGCGCTGCCACTATTTGGGCTATTGATGACTTCACAGAAAATAACGGCGCGACCCGCGTTATACCGGCAAGTCATCGGTGGGATGGTCAGCATCCGGGGGATGGCAGCGAGCATGAAATGTTGCCCGCAGTGATGCCCGCTGGTTCGGTTATTTTCTTTCTCGGCACACTTTGGCACGGTGCCGGACCTAACAACAGCGAGACAGCAAGAATGGCAGCAACGGCACAGTATTGCGAACCGTGGGCGAGGCAACAAGAAAACTACAGCCTGGCCATTTCACGCGAGCGTGCAAAACTTTGCAGTGAAACCATTCAGGAAATGTTAGGTTACAGCATGCTATTCCCGTTCATTGGCTTTGTGAATGGTCGCGATCCAAAGCGGCTATTAAAGGACTGACCGACGTGGCATTGGACCTTGTAAAAATAAGAAACTTAGTGAATGAAGATGCCAGTCTCGTCAGCCGTAAGTGCTGGACAGATCAGCACGTTTATGAGCTTGAAAAAGCGCGTATTTTCGGGAAATCCTGGCTGTTCCTTGCCCATGAATCGCAACTCAGGAAAAACGGTGATTTCGTACAGGCCTACATGTGCGAAACACCCATCATTGTTGCCCGAGGCGACGATGGAGAAGTTCATGCAAGCATTAATAGCTGCACACACAGAGGACTACCCGTATGCCGAGCAGACCACGGTAATGCCAAGCGCTTTGTTTGCCCTTACCATAACTGGTCCTATGCGGTAGACGGCAGACTGACTACGATTCCGCAAGAGAAGCAACTGAAGAGCTGCCCGGATAAGAGCCAGCTTGGATTAAAGAAAGTGCCGCGCATAGAGTCTTATCAGGGACTGTACTTCGGAAGTTTTGACGAAGACATTGAGTCACTAGAGGCTTATCTTGGTGATATGAAGTTTTATCTCGATGCATTTTTTGAGCGCTTTGAAAATGGCATCGAATTTATTGGCGCACCCCATAGATGGTTAATCAATGCGAATTGGAAACTGCCTGTAGAGAACCAACTCGGTGATGTAAATCACGGCCCTTATCTTCATGCATCAATTCTGCCGCCTGAAGCGAACGACGAAATTATCGCAACAGGACACAGTGTAGTGCCACGCCCTGGGCATGGTGCAACGTTTCGATTAATGCCTGAAGATACGCCATGGGAACAGGTTGCGTGGGGAATGGAAGGTACGGGTGGCATACTTGGCGGGCCTGAGGTACAAGATTACTTGCAGAGGGTGCAAAGAGAAGCGGCCGAGCGCGTAGGCCCTCTGCGCGCTAGAATGAAAGGATTAACCTACGGCGTTTACCCAAACCTGTCTTTTCTGTGGTCGAACACATCATTCAAAGTGTCGCACCCAAGAGGACCTGGCAAGGTCGAATATTGGTCTTGGGCCGTAGTACCCGCTGATGCACCTGAGGCGGTCAAGAAAGCACTGCGCACAAACTACAGTTCATTCTTTGGTCCGGGCGGCATGGTTGAGCAGGAAGATTCTGAATCGTGGACGCAGCAGTACCTGGGCGCCAATATTGATTTTGCTGACGATCGTCCCTTTTTTTACGGACTGGGTCTTAATGAAGAGGGCCCTCACCAAGAATTACCCGGGTTGGTCAGCGTGACCGCCAACGAGTTTTACGCCCGTGAATTTTTCAAACGCTGGCGTGATGATCTTACGGTGGCCGTTAACTGATGGAACCGTCTATTAGCCGCCAAATTGAGCAGCAATATCGCATTGAACAGTTTTATTTCCATGAAGCGCAGTTGCTGGATGATCGACAGTTTCAGCAATGGCTAGCGCTATTGGACGAGCGTATTACGTACGTTATGCCGAGCAGAATCAATGTGCAAGTTGATAATAAAATGCGTGACCAGGAAGCAATGCTGGATATCGCCCGAGAACTGGAAGACGAGGATTCAGTAGGCAGCCCGCTTCGCGAAGAGAACATCATTCACCTCAGTATGCGAGTACAGCGCGCTTACAAAATTAACTCCTGGGCCGAGAATCCACCTGCAAGAACGCGACGCCTGATCAGCAATATTCGTATTAACGCTCACGAGCAGCAGTCGTTAAGCGTTGTCAGCAACTTCATTTTGTATTTCGCCAGGCCGGGTAGTGCCAATTTTACCTACTCTGGCGAACGACACGATCAATTGATACGCAATGAAGACAGTTTCAAAATTGTTAAACGCAAAGTGCTTATGGACTATGCCGACATCGATTATCCGACGATGGGGTTGTTTTTTTAAACGCGCAATTCAGAACCTTACCAATTAGACGCCAAGG
>JBGCDE010000023.1:0-10615 GCA_045105115.1 Pseudomonadales bacterium
GCCGTGAACCCATCCATGGGGGCTCGTTGAAAAGGTCCCTCTTTTCAACGGTCTGGTGTCGAACCAGATGTGCTTATACCTATGATCCGAAAGCTCACTTCTACGTAGCAGGTGTTCTTCTAGTTTGTGCAAACTTCAGCAGGCATTGCATCGATCCAATCCCGCACCAAACTAACGGCCTCATCATGTATCACTGTCTTGCCAATCTCCGGCATGCGTATGTCCAGCTCATTAGACGCCATGCGGAACGCAAGTATCGAGTCATCTGCGCTGCCAGGCACAATATCGTATTGAAGGGTACCCGCTCCCGCACCGGCGGCAACCGGTGGTTTGCAGCGGCCGTAACTGATATCAAACGGTCTCCAGTATTCCAGGAATAATTGTGAGGTTCTGGCCATGCCGGTTTCGCTGTGGCAGTGGGCGCAATTAATATCAAGATAAGCTCTTGCTCGCTCATCCAGATTTGCAGCCGCGTCTTCCCAATCGGGAACAGTCACAATGCCGGTAGCGTCTGCCGGTACACCCGCTAAGATTCCGTTTGCGACCCACTGAGTCAGCTGGTTCTCGGTACCGGAGGCATAGGCAAAGTCGTGATTCAGCGACCTGGCCTTAGGACCGATGGGTATCGTTTCATCTTCGCCATGGCAGGTTTTGCAGTCGTTAGAGTCCGGTACACGGTAGTCTGTGCTGCGGGCCGATCCGTCTGTGTGTATCCAGCTCACTGATTGCGTCGCACCGGCAACGCTGAGCTCAGCATCCGTTTTGTCCTGATTCCAGACGTAAGGTAGCCCAACCCAACCATCCTGCCGATGGATTAACAAGCGAGTTTCTATAATCTCTTCACCAACACTGGCATCGCGCAGGTCATTCGCGATAGTGAAGGTTTTTGCAATCACAGTACCTACCGGAAAATCAAACACGTTTTGTTCGCTGTAGGCAGCGCTTGCACCATCTGGCAAGAATACTACTCGGTACTTAAGAGCGTAATCCGTAAATAGCTCAGAGATTAAATCGTAAGACGTGCCTTCCACTGGGTTTTGCGTAGGGTCTGCGCTGTCTGCGAACAAGCCATAGCTGGACAAGCTTGGGCAATCAACTGCTTTTGCATCGTGATTAATGCCTTCAACCTCGGCATCGCAAATTTCCGCAACTTGCTCGTCACTTAATGGCGTCTCTCCGTTCTGAATAACCTCTGGTGTGTCTAAGGCAACCGTTGGTAACGAAGCATGCGCACAATCAAAATAGTCCGCATCAACCAATGTTGCAGGCAACAACACACCCGAGCGAATATCACCATTGTTACGAATGCAAATACGCTGATCTTCTGGCAACAGCCCTGTTGTACCCAGACCGTCGTAAAAAATGTCTGGCATAGCTTCACCCTGGCCGGCAAAGGCGCCTTCAATCGCGGCTGCAATATCAACGGGGTCGTAGGAGTTATTGTTAAAAACGTTATCGTGAATATAGATACGCTCAGGAAGCGGGTCGTAGTTGGGGTCGTCGGTGGTTGATATAATCAAATAGTTAACAATCACAATGCCTACCGACTGATTGTTCTCGATAGTGTTGCCAAATACTTCAATATCATCATTGGCCATGATCATGATGCCTGTACCAGTCGGCACACTACCTACAATATTGCCCTCCGGAGCGAAATTCTGGGTATTGTTGTCGCGCACAATATTATCGTAGACGCGTGTTTGCTCACCGCCCTGCACTTCAATATTGGGCAAATCGAACACCAGAATTCCACCAGTGTTGTTTACCGCTTCATTTTCATAAACGTCAGCAAACGTAGAATTTTCGATTTCTATTCCGGCCACGTTGAATTCGGCGCGATTGCGACGCACGATAATGTTTTGTGATTGGCCAACGTATACACCGGCATCACTCGCACCAATAACCACACTGTCTTCGATCAAAACGTTTCGAGTCTGTACCGGATAAAAACCATAGGCGCCATTGTCTGTGCTCGGGCCGTTAGTCCATTCCGCTCTGACCCGTCGAATGGTTACACCATTGCTACCTTCGATTTTTATCGAATCGCCCGGTGTATCTTCAATGCCAATATCTTCAATCACAAAGTTATCACCGGTTGCTAAAATACCCTGCGCTCCGGAGCCTTGCTGGGCAAAATTCAATACCGTCGTGTCCATGCCTTGGCCACGGATAGTGACACCACTCACACTAACGCTGAGTTCATCCAAAAAGTCAAAATTACCAGCCGGAAATTCGATAATATCGCCAGGGTCAGCATTAATAAGCGCTTCTTGGGCGCGCTGTTCCAGATCTACCCCAACCTCTAACAATGTCACGTTGTCCGGTATCAATGAGTTAGGGTCGAATTCGCTGAATATTCCATTCTCGCTACCGCCATTTGAACAGGCCGTGATTGCCGCAATCAACAACACTGCGGCTGCGCGGTTCAACAGAATCGAGGTCACTGAGCCAAGTTTCAGGCGTTCAGGAAGGTCGAAAAAAGGTACAATAGGCATACAGTACTCTCAAAATAAGGGGCATTGCGCTGCTAGAAAAATGCCAGTGTTGTTATATAAAGGCGTGCTGTTATTATTTTGCTTTCTCCTCGCACCTCATGCAAGTTAAAGAATGAATACAAATTTTTCCTTCAATAGCGTCTCAGACCTGTCAATCGGTGCTGGTGCGGTATTAAAGCTGGGCGATATCGCAAAACTTTCGCGCGTCAGTCGGCTGTTTGTTGTTACCGATAAAGGCGTGCTAGAACATGGCTTGCTCGAAAATGCGCTGGAATCCCTGGAGTCGGCGGGCGTTGGCGTAGAAATCTATTCAGACGTCATTGCCGATCCGCCAGAGCAAACTGTGATTGACGCGGCCGAACTGGCCAGGCAAAAGGATTGTGACGGTGTGCTTGGGTTTGGAGGTGGAAGCTCCATGGACACCGCCAAGCTGGTAGCCGCACTGCTCACAGGTAATCAGCCTTTGTCTGATATGTACGGCGTTGATCAACTGCGTGGTGGCCGGGTGCCTTTGATACAGGTACCGACTACGGCGGGTACTGGATCAGAAGTGACCATGGTAGCCATTGTCACTACCGGAGAAAGTACTAAGGCGGGTGTAGTAAGCCGTACACTGCTGGCCGATCATGTGGTGTTGGACCCGGAGTTAACGGTGGGGTTACCTGCGCATGTGACTGCGGCAACTGGCATTGACGCGATGGTTCATGCGATCGAAGCGTACACCAGCGCACGGCTAAAAAACCCTTTGTCAGACATGGTCGCACGTCAGGCATTAAGTCTAATGTCACCCAATATTGAAACTGCCACGCACAACGGTCATAACCTGGAGGCGCGGAGTGCTATGTTGCTGGGCGCGATGCTGGCTGGCCAAGCGTTTGCTAACGCACCGGTTGCCGCAGTTCATGCATTGGCGTATCCGCTGGGCGGCGTCTATCACATTCCACATGGGCTGAGTAACTCTTTAGTCCTGCCACACGTGTTGCGCTTCAACAGCCAGGCCGCCTCTGGCTTGTACTGTGAATTGGCCGCTTTGTTGCTGCCGGCTGGAACGAACTTCACTGAGAGTACGGTTGGCGATGTATTGGCAGAGCACTTTCTCGCGCTTGCGCAGACACTTGGCTTGCAAACCCGACTTCGCCAATTCGATATATCTGAAAACAGTTTGGCCGCGCTGGCAGATGATGCAATGCTGCAGCAACGATTATTAATTAATAACCCACGTGCGCTTGAACACGAAGACGCTTTGCGCATTTATCAGCAAGCGTATTAGAGCCCAATTAACCCAACGATTCACAAGCCATGTCCGACCACAATACAAGCCGCGAACACTACGCCTACTTTTCCAAAGTCAGTACTCGATGGATGGATAATGACGTCTATCAGCACATTAACAACGTTGTTTACTACAGTTTCTTCGACACAGTTTGCAATGAGTACTTGATTGAGCGGGCCGGATTCAATCCGCAAACTGCACCCGTCATTGGGTTTATTGTTTCTTCGAATTGCCAGTATCTCGCACCCTTGTCTTACCCTGTGAAGATAGAGGCAGCATTTCGGGTTAACCGTCTCGGAAACAGTTCTGTGGAGTATGGCGTTGCCGTGTTCGCTGAAGGAGAGTCTTCTGCAGCCGCGTGGGGCACGTATACGCACGTATTTGTAAACAGGGAATCGGATAAACCAACGCCTATTCCAGACCAAATACGCGAAGCCTTGACAGAGGCTTTGATAGAACCTTAACGTTTTTTCAAAGCGCGAGTGTCGAATGCTTGGCCCGCTGCAACACCTTCTCTGGCTAGCTTCTTCACGTCGGCACGCTTGGGCTTGTTCGATGCCGTTTTTGGCAATTCATCAACAAACATCACATAGCCTGGCACTTTGAAGTAGGCAAGTCGTTCCAGACAGTCACGCACTATAGTGTTCGCGAGTGCCTCACCACCTGCCTGCCCTTCTACAGGAATAACACAGGCAGCAACCTCGTCACCGCGCATTTCATCCGGCACAGCGCTGACCAGTGCCTCGGCTATCGCGGGGTTTAGCGACAAGGCTGCCTCCACTTCAAGTGCCGCAATATTCTCGCCGGAGCGTCGAATCACATTCTTTCGTCTGTCTACAAAATGCAGGCTCCCGTCTTCGCTTTGACGAGCAACGTCGCCTGTGTTCAGCCAGCCGTCTTGCCAAACTTCTTCTGTGGCTTCAGGGTTCTTGAAATAGCCCGAAAAAAAAGCGCGTCTCGGGTTCGGTCCGGCGGCACGCACGCGCAGCTCGCCTTGCTCACCGGGTGCTACAACATGCCCCTGCTCATCTATTAATTGATACTCTACCGAAGCATCCGGCTTGCCAAAGCAACTGGTGCCCACGTGTCTGGGTTCTTTGTTTGCTGTGATGCAGCCACCAGCACCGCACTCCGTCATCGCCCAACTTTCGATCAAAGGAAAACCGAAGCGTTGCTCAAATGGCGCATGGTGTTTCGGATTCACGCCAGCACCAAATCCAAACTTGATTTGATCGCTGAAGTCATCGGCCTCGTCATCTGGAAGTTGCAGCAATATTGCTGGTAGAACGCCCAGATAATGCAACATAGTGGCTTTGGAATTGCGCACTGTCTGCCACCAGCTGCTTGGGTGGAAGCGATCCAGTTGCACGATGCAACCCGCATTCATGATCATTGCAGTGCTGGACACCGCCATTGCATTCATATGCCCTAATGGCAAAGGTGTGAGCAGTCGCTCCTTACCCCATTCAATTCTCCCTAAACCGTCTAGATCTCGATACCAATCACCAAACGCCGTGAAATATTCGTTGCTGAGTATGCAAGCCTTAGGTTTGCCCGTACTTCCAGAGGTATAAAGCAGAGCGCATTCAGTGCTGGCATCGGGCTTACCGCCTTCGCTTTGCGCCCCGAAGTCCGGTAAACGTTCCATGTTCTCGACGCTAACTATTGAGGGGGGCTTACTAATGCCTGCTACAGATTGCTCAAGCAGCTCGACTTTTTCAGGAATTGAAACAACTGCAACAGATTCGCTGTGTTCAAGGAAATAGCGAATTTCTTCAGCCGGCATTTCACCATTGATCGGCACAACACTGGCACCCACGCCATTCAGTGCCAGCCAATGGATAAAGAACTCGGCTCTGTTTTCCAACAACAAAGCAACACGCTGCCCGCGTCTAATGCCATGCGCTGAGTACAAGTCCCTGCAGGAGCTCACTTTCGAGTAAGCCTCTCCATAACTTAAATCGATAGCTTGGCTTGAGTAAGCTTTTGCGGCGATGGCAGGAATATGCAGAAACGGCCGGTCGGCCGCTTGCTGGTGTGTTCTCTCAAATTCGTCGAATACTGTGCTCAAGAAGCTCTCCGCGGGCGACGTCGAAACGAATTATTATTTTAAGCTTAAAATAGTCTGGCGCAAAGTATTTATCGCCGCTAACTCAATATTCCTACGAACGCTCGCTCAGGCATTAATGCCGCATCCTGCTAACTCATTAAATGGTAGGCTTTGACTGCGTCTGCGAGACAGCCATTTAATGACACCAATCACTCCCAAAATCACCAACCACACGTATCCATGAACTTCGGTCAAAATGCCAACATTGCGGTCATTATAGTGAATTGGAACAGCGGCAGGTTTCTTCGCAGCTGTCTGACAGCGTTGGAAAGCCAGACATTGCTGCCAGATCAGGTCATCATCGCAGACAATGCCAGCACAGATAATTCTCTGCCAATGACTCATGAATATCAGCTGCCTATCAAAATCTTGCGTCTGTCAGAGAACACTGGATTTTCCTACGCGAACAACAAGGCGGTAGAGTCATTGGACGATACTATCGAATGGATTGTGTTGTTGAATGCGGATACCGAACCTGACCCCGGCTGGTTAGCCAATTTGGTCGAAGGCGCGCACAAGCACCCGAATTTCGATTTTTTCGCGTCAACTCTGCTCAGCATGGAAGAACCCAGCCTCTACGATGGCACCGGAGACAGGCTGTTTTATTCAGGTTTGGCCAAGCGACATAGATATAGGGAAGGCGTGAAAGCTGATCTCGGCAGTGATGAAGTATTTGCGCCCTGCGCGGCGGCCGCGATGTATCGAGCAAGTGCTTTTCGCGCCGTCGGCGGCTTTGATGATAGTTACTTTTGTTATTTCGAAGATGTAGATTTGGCATTCCGGCTTCGGCTAAAAGGCTGCAAGTGTCTGTGGGTTTCAAACGCCACCGTTCTTCACTACGGTGGCGGGCTTACCGAGCATGTATCAGATACACCGGTGTACTACGGGCACCGCAATATGGTCTGGAATTACTTCAAAAACATGCCCTTGCCATTATTGCTTGGGCTGCTGCCATTTCACATCGTCGCCAATCTGGCAACCTTGCTTTACTATTCTTTCAAAGGCAAACGGCAAACCATTTTCAAGGCTAAGAAGGATGCAATTCTTGGCTTGCCTGCCATATGGGCGCAACGAAAAGACACCCAAGCCAAGCGAATTTCTTCATGGCGTGTTCTGCAACAATTGACCCCAAAGCTCTGGTAGTCGCCGTAGTAAAATACCCGGCTTGATAGTAATTTTGCTAGCCCATGGCACAACCCCAAGAAATTCCTGACAAGTTTGCACAATTCTCCAAAGTGCGACTTGCCTGCAACGGTGATATGCTTGTCACTGATTGCAGTAAGTCTATGTATTTATGACGAATTTTCAATATCTCTCTACGCCTGATACCGGCACGGGCAAGCGCTGGTGGTGAACAATTTTCGCAGACTGAACAGGCGACTGCCTCTTGATTGATCGCAACTTACTGGCCTATTACTCGGTGTCAAAACTGAGAGCCGAGGTGCAGCGAAATTACCTGAGCTACGTTTGGTGGTTTCTGGAGCCGCTGTTTCTTATTGCCGCGTTTTATCTTGTCTTCGAAGTGATGCTGCGCCGTGGCGGAGATGGCTTCATATACGATTTGCTTGTGGGTGTGATCGTTTGGAGCTGGTTCGGCAGCACGGTCACCCAAGCATCAACCAGCATTCTTCGCGCCACTAATCTTATCCAGCTTATTGATGTGGATAAGCGTTTGTTTCCCTTGGTTGATGTGTTTGTTCTCAGCATAAAACAGCTGTTTGTACTGTTGCTATTGTCGCTGTTTGTCATTTTCAGCAACGGCATTGATTGGTCCTGGTTGTGGTTACCCTATTTATTCCTTGTGCAGTTTCTATTGATTGCCAGCCTCTCGCTTTTGGTCGCAGCGAGCGTACCATTTATTCCCGACCTGCATATCATCATCGCACTGGCTATTCGGTTTCTTATGTTTTGTTCAGGGGTGTTTTTCACGGCCGATTCGATTTCTGAAGAGCACCGCGATTTATTCCTGCTAAACCCTGTCGCAAATCTCATTGAACAATATCGCGTGGTTATGTTGCGCATGGAAACGCCCGATGTGACAGCACTCAGTGTGATTGCCCTGCTATCGATACTGTTGTTTGTGGGTTTGAGCTATTTCATGCAAAAACACAGCAAAGCTTATCCAAGGCTAACAATGCAATGAGCACTTCGCATTCGCCTATTATGAGCTTACAAAATGTGAGCGTGCGCTATAAGAAACATCGAACGTTGAGACGAGCGCAGTATCATCAGGTATTAGAAAGTCTTGACCTCGATATATATCCTGGCGATTCGATTGGCGTTATAGGTCGCAACGGCGCGGGAAAAAGCACTTTGTTACGATTGCTTGCTGGCGTTATTGATCCGGATGGCGGAGTAATCGATCGCAAGCAAACAACCGCAGCGTTATTAACCCTTCAATTGGGCTTTGACCAGCAGCTCGATGGCAGAACCAACATTCTTTTGAGCGGAATGCTAATGGGTTGCCGGCGCGAAGTGCTGGAAGAGAAGATGAGCGATATTATCGATTTCTCAGGGCTAGGCGCAGCCATCGGCGAACCGGTCAAACACTATTCTTCCGGCATGAAAGCTAGATTGGGGTTTTCGATAGCACTGATGATCGAACCGGATATTTTATTAATCGATGAAGTTCTAGGGGTGGGTGATGAAACATTCCGGGAAAAATCCGCGGCCATATTAAAAGATAAAATGGCCTCGGACCACACCGTTATTTTGGTCTCACACAACACCCATACTGTAAAAAAATTATGCAACCGAGTTATCTGGATCGAGGATGGAAAAACCAGGATGATGGGCGATACTCATGAAGTTGTCGATTGCTACATCGAGTCCATGACCCAGCAATAAACTGTGCCAGCCTATCCATGACTACTCACATACATTCAGGTTCGTTTAGAAATGACAACTAACGACAAGCCCACTTTATACGTTCATATCGGCATGGGTAAGACCGGCTCTACTGCGATACAGAAACATTTAAGAGCGCACTCAGACCTGCTGTTGGATCATGGCGTGCTGTACCCAACCAGCTACATGGCCTACGGCTACGTTCATTATCACCTCAATGCTGTATTCAGCTTTCTTCCAGGCGAGCCAAAGGAAATTGACAGAGCCATCTTCGATCGCGAAGTCGAAGCGTCCGGGGCGCATTCCATTATCATCAGCAACGAGTTTTTTACCACGCTGGGCAATGACAGCAAGGCTGAATTCAACGCGTATTTTAGCGATTACAACATCAAGATTGTTGTGTTTATCCGCCACCACGTGGATTGGTTCGTGTCGATGTACGGTCAATCTCTGTCCAATCAAGAACCTATCTGGTCACCGGGTTTCAAAAACTATTGCGAGTTTCAGCTCGAATACAATCCACAACCATGGCTCTATTCTGAGCTATTAGCCGAGTACGGCAGCGTTTGCGGACCAGAAAACCTGATTGTTGTCCCTTATGATCCGCCCATATTCGAAAATAATTGTGTTGCGCATCACTTTCTAAATGGCTTAGGCGTTTTGACTCCTGAATTAGCAGAGCAATTCCCAAAAGCAAAAAGAGAGAATACTGGCTTGGACCCAAGACTGTACGGGATGATAGAAGGCGCACTTAGAGACGAAAGCCTGACCAGCGAACAACGTGACCAGGCACGCAAAGACCTTGTCGAGACAGCAATTTTTGGCTCAGAGCCCGACCCGGCGATTGTTGAGGAAATGCGTGCATTCGCGTTGCCATTCTTTGCTGAACACATCGCTGAATACCCACAAATATGTGATAAGTATCTGCAGAATTATCCCGACAGCGTATTCATGCGGCCATACAGATCTGATATTGTGTGAAACCCGCCCTGAAGTTTAAACAAACGTTTTTTCGCACCTTTTTTGCCCGGTACTAGCAGGTTCCCAGCATTCATGATCAAAGTTAATCGTAAACAGCTCAATAAGCTCAGTAAGTTTGGCATAGATATTTGGGGAAACAGCAAGCTGATTCCTCCACAGGCTAAGTTCGAGCCTCCTTGCGCGACCAAGAACTGTGAGCTGAGTTACATGGTGGAATTGGGAGCATTCTCTTATGCTGTTAGCGGTTACATGTCTTGCGTCAAAATTGGACGCTACTGCTCATTCGGCGAAGACATTCAGATTGGCCGGCAGGCTCATCCAGTAGACTGGCTATCAACCAGCCCGTTTACTTATATGAAAAACACTGATGTTTTTGAATGCCCGCCGAATTTTCATCACTTACTGCGTCACGACAACAATCAACCTGTTAATTTTGGCCATAGCCAACCGCCCGCTACCAAAGTTCAACACACGATTATTGGTCATGATGTGTGGATAGGCCACGGTGCATTTTTGAAGCCCGGCATTAAGGTTGGCACCGGTGCGATGATTGCAGCCGGTTCGGTGGTTACCAAAGACGTGCCCAGCTATGCGTTGGTGGGTGGCAACCCTGGCCGAATAATTAGATATAGGTTTGACGAAGAGACCATCACTAAATTGTTAGAATCAAGATGGTGGCAATACACACCCAAGGACTTAGCCGCATTACCTGCACACAAAATTCATGATTTTCTTAGTGCATTGGAAGAACAGAGAGCAAACTTTACTGTGTATTCACCGAAGAAAATTCTGATTGGGGGATTTAATTTTGGCTGAGAAAAACACCTATGACAAGCTGGCGTTCGTACATCTACCCAAAACAGCTGGCCAATCTGTACATCAATTTTTAGTTGATCGCTTCGGCAAAGA
>JBGCDE010000024.1:0-2849 GCA_045105115.1 Pseudomonadales bacterium
TCTAATGACAGTGCATGCATGGCGCAGGCCGCAGGTGTTCTGGCAGACAGTTGAACTACTGCCGTACCTAGCTTGATTGTCTTGGTTTGTGCGCCAATCCATGCCAATGGGGTAAACGCATCATTGCCCCATGATTCGGCTGACCAAACAGAGTCGAAGCCCAATTTTTCCGCCTCTTGTGCCATTTCAACAAAGTTCGGGTTGGGTGCTGCGCCCCAATACCCCTGGGCCAATCCAAGCTTTAAATTTGCCATAAGTATCCTATTGATAAGCACTAAATTTGGTGGACATCAGTTTACCGCGATGATATTAATAAAAACAGTCTGAACTGTTTTTATTAAGCTGTTTTAGCAACGCCAATAAGCAGTATCTGCGCGAGGTGTTACCATCGCGCACCCCATCGTATTTCTACTCCGAGAACTTATATGACTACGGTATCGCAACAGGAACTGGATGACTTTCGCACTCAGGTTTCTGCCTGGATGAAAGACAATAAACCGGCAGACCCCGGGTTTCTTCTGCCGCAAACCTTTATGGAAGTGGGCAGTGAGCGGGTTCTGGAGTTTTTGCGAGAATGGCAGCATAAAATCTGGAGCGCAGGTTATCTGGGCATGGCCTGGCCAAAAGAATACGGCGGTGGCGGTGTAGACCCGATGTTTCAGGGCATTGCCGACCAGGAAATGAAGCGCCACGCCGTGCCGATTTGTTTCAATGTAATTGGTCTCAGCTGGACTGGCCCACTGATCAACGACATTGGTACCGAAGAAGCCAAGAAGAAGTACCTGAAAGGCATATTGAACGCTGACGACGTGTGGTGTCAGGGCTTCTCCGAGCCCGAGCATGGCTCCGACCTGGGTGGTGTGCAATGCCGCGCCGAGCGCGATGGTGACGATTATGTGGTGAATGGCACCAAAATCTGGACCACCATGGGCAACTACGCAAAGTACATGATTCTGCTGGCCCGCACTGGGCCTGCAGAGCCGCGCAAATACGACGGTCTATCGTTTTTTCTGGCACCAATGCTGATCGATGGCGTTGACCCAAGACCCATCCAGAAAATGACCGGCGAATACGGTTTCTGCGAAACCTTTTTCACTGATGCTCGAATACCCGCGAGCTCACTAATGGGCAAAGAAGGTAACGGCTGGAAAGTGGCCATGCAAACCTTGCAATACGAACGCGGCGCGGAAGCCGGGGCGGCCGGAGGATTGATGGCTGTGCGCACGGTTGTTAATGACCTGATTGAAGAGTTGCGTGACGTTAAGCGCGATGGCGAGCCGGTGTTAAGTGATCCCGTAGTACGCGATCGTTTAGTGCAATTTATGATGGAAGAGAAATCCTTATCCTTGGGTGAACGCCGTCAGGCGCATGCTGCGCTCAATAGCGATTACCCATGGTCTGTGCCCTTGTCAGGCAAACTGCGAGCGTCCGAATTTTCTCGGGAGATGCGCAAATTTGCGGTAGCCGTGCAAGGTGCTCATGGCAGTTTGTACGTAGGCGACCAGGACGCAATTGCTGGCGGCTTCTGGCAACGCGCGTACTTCAATAATTTCTCAACAACTATCGGCGGCGGCACTAGTCAGGTACAAGCCAATATTGTTGGTGAACGTGTACTTGGCTTACCTAAGGATTAGAGATGAGTAATAGAAACAACGCCATTCGTTTCACTGACGAACAAGCCATGATTTTGGAAAGCGCGCGGGACTTCTGCCGCGACAAATCACCAGTTCCTGCCGTTCGTGCATTGCTAGACAGCGAGCATGGTTACACGGAAGAAGTGTGGAAAGAGATGGTCGCTCTCGGCTGGTTGGGCATTGCATTGCCCGAGCAGTTCGGCGGATCCGATATGGGCTTTGGCTCGGTTGTTCCATTAGCCGAAAGTATGGGGCGTGCATTATTGTCTACCCCTTTCTTTTCCACAACGCTAGCGGCGCAGGCGATCCTTCGGGCGGGAAATGCCCAGCAGCAGGAAGCCTGGCTACCCAAGCTAGCTGAAGGAACAATTGCTACCTTGGCCTGGCTGGATGGAGAAGATTGGGGTGCAGATAATTTAGAATGCAAAGCTACCGCAGAAGGTAATCAGTATCGCTTGAGCGGCGAGAAGTGGCACGTAGCGGATGCGGGAGTTGCCTCTCTATTCGCTGTTATCACCGAGTGCGAAGGCGCTCCTGCATTAGCATTGGTACCGCGTGATGCACTAGCTAATTCAGCGATCACTGCGCATACCTTAATTGATGAAACCAAGCGTGCTGCAAAAGTAGACTTCAGTGATGTAACTATTGATGCCGACTGTTTGATTCGTGGCGACCAAGTTGGTGCGGCGTTGCACGAAGTGCGATTGCTAGGGGCTTTGCTGGTGGCTGCAGAGGCCACAGGAAGTGCTGCTTCCTGTCTGGACGTTACGGTAGAGTATCTAAAAACCAGAAAGCAATTTGGGAAACTGATAGGCTCTTATCAAGGCCTGAAGCATCCAACCGTTGATGTACTTGTGGGAATGGATTCGGCGCGTTCTCATATTTATCACGCGGCAACGGTGGTTGACGATGGACCGCTCTCAGAAGATGCCGAAATAGCCTGCCGAATGGCGAAAGCCTTGGCGAGCGATGCGTTAACCTTTGCTGGCGATCGTGCAATCCAGTTTCATGGTGGCATGGGTTTCACGTACGAATGCGATGCGCAGCTATACATGCGCCGGGCGCAGTGGGCGCAGCAGCAGTTTGGGGATTCTTATCATCATCGCAAGCGCTTGGCTTCTTTGTTGTTGGATTGAGGTTACTTGGTTCTGTTTATGCTGACGGTCCGGCGTTGAATTGCCTATCTGTTCGCGTGACACGCCGTGAACCCATCCA
>JBGCDE010000025.1:0-11655 GCA_045105115.1 Pseudomonadales bacterium
CCTCATTATCAACCCAAGCAGTACTCCTCCATTCATCACAGATGTTCAACTTACCCTCCTCACACTCAAACACCCGCCCGCTCACATGCGAAGATTCAGCACTCGCCAACCAAACCACAATCGACGAAATATTCTCAGGCGCAAAATAATCAAAACCATCATCAGGTGCAGCCATCCGCTCGGCAAACTCCGGTACCTGGGTTGTCATATCAGTACGTGCAGACGGAGCAATCGAATTTGCCGTAATGCCATATCGACCTAGTTCCGCCGCCTGATTCAAAGTAAGCGCCGCAATGCCACCCTTAGCCGCCGCATAATTTGATTGGCCGATTGAGCCCTGTAAGCCCGCAGCCGATGTGGTGTTAATGATTCGACCGGTCACTTCCTTACCCGCCTTGGACTGCCCACGCCAGTAATGCACAGCGTGCGAAGAAATACAAAAATGACCTTTTAGGTGCACCGCAATCACAGCATCCCATTCGGCTTCTGTCATAGACGCAAACATTCGATCGCGACAGATTCCTGCATTGTTCACTACCGCATGTAAATCACCAAATGCGGCCAGCGCCGCTTTCACTGCATTGAGACTGTCATCGTAATTAGTGATATCCGAGGTATTCACAATGGCCTTGCCACCGGCTGCAGTAATTTCATCAACTACTGCCTGGGCTGCGTCACCATTAATATCGTTAACGACTACTGCACCACCCTCGCGCGCAAATACTCTAGCGTGCGCGGCGCCAAGACCACCACCAGCGCCAGTAACAATCGCTACGCGTCCTTCACAAAAATTACTCATTACTGTTCCTCTTAAAGTCGTTCGATGATGGTCACGTTCGCCTGACCCCCACCTTCACACATAGTTTGCAAACCATAGCGGCCACCGGTGCGCTCCAGCTCGTGCAGCAAAGTGGTCATAAGCTTAGTGCCGGTTGCCCCTAAAGGGTGACCCAAAGCTATCGCCCCGCCGTTCACATTGGTTTTTTCATGTGGGTAACCCGTCTCTTTCAGCCACGCCATGGGCACCGATGCGAATGCTTCATTGATCTCTACGAGATCAATGTCAGCCAGGTTCATTCCACAGCGTTTCAACGCGTATTTAGTGGCTGGAATCGGTGCAGTCAGCATCCAGATCGGGTCTTCGCCTCGCACACTGATGTGGTGAATTCGGGCACGCGGCGTCAGGTTATAACGCTTCAGTGCCGCCTCAGACACCACCAACATAGCCGATGAGCCATCACATGTCTGGCTTGAAACCGCCGCTGTGACTTTGTCGCAACCAAACAAGTAATCCAGCTCTGCCATCGCTTGTAGCGAAGTGTTACGTGGCGTTTCGTCCATCGTCACGTCTTCGAGCGGCGCAATCTCTCTATCAAAGCGCCCTTCCTTAATCGCCCTCAATGCACGCGTATGCGATTCCAGTGAAAACGCTTCAAGCTCTTCACGCGAAAGCTCCCATTTATCGGCAATCATCTGTGCAGACTTGTACTGCGTTGGCGGCTCGGATCCGTAGCGAACAACCCAGCCCTGAGACCCGGAAAACGGATCGCTAAAGCCCATAGGTATAGCTGCCGTCATTGAAGAGGAGATCGGAATTTGTGTCATGGTTTGAACGCCGCCCGCTAACACTACATCCATGGTGCCACTCATGACCGCTTGCGCTGCGAAGTGCACCGACTGTTGCGAACTACCACATTGGCGGTCGATTGTTGTGCCAGGAACTTCATCCGACAAGCCGGCGGCCAGCCATGCTGTACGTGCGATGTCACCAGCGAGAGGGCCAATGGTATCTACTGCGCCAAAGATCACATCGTCGTATTCGCTGTCAGGAATAGGATTGCGATCAACAATCGTCTTCATTACATGACCGCCGAGATCGGCGGCGTGTACGTGGGCAAGACCGCCCTTACGGCGCCCGGTAGGGCTGCGCACTGCATCAACAATATAAGCTTCTGGCATTTTTCTTTCCTCTATTAAATTGTCAGGATGCGGACGCAAACGTCTGGCCTGCTCCTAAAGATCTTTCGGCACCAAAAACAGCGCTTGCTACTCGCGCTTTGTGTTCACCACGGCTGCCCCACGCGCCGGCTAATGCCCAAGCGCGCTTCATGAATATTTGCAAATCAACTTCCCAGGTATACCCCATGGCACCATGCACCTGAATACCGCTCTTTGCCGCTAGAGTAGCCGCCTCAGTTGCCGCCAGCTTCGCATGCGATACATGTTGTGCCGCGTCGCCAAGATTATGCGTTACGGAATAAGCAGCTCGGTACACGGGTGCTTTCGCAAACTCGGTTTTTACCGCCACATTCGCCATATGATGTTTAACAGCTTGAAACGACCCTATTGGTTTACCAAACTGGTTTCGCTCAGAGGTGTAGTTAACACTGAGTTCGATCATTCGCTGCGACAAACCCAATAACTGCGCCGCCGCTCCCAGCGCGCCTCGATTAAACAGTCGGGCTTGCATGGCAGCACCTTCATTACCATCGGCCAGCATTGTTGCTTGATCGGGTTGCCAAGACACACTGTAAAGTCTGCGCCCCGGATCAACACTCTCTTGCAGCTCCAGTGTTGCGTCTGCAGACTTCATCAGATACACAGCACTTCCCTGTTGCACAATAAGGTAGTCGGAAAACTCCGCATCGGCCAATAATGCGCCTTCAGTCGGCTGAACGGCCACTGCAGAATCGCCTGTCGCTATAGCCGACAGCACGTCATTCATGCCGGCTTCTTGCAATATAGGTGTGGCCACCAACACAGTATCCACCAAGGGCTCTGGCAAAGCGGCACGACCACATTCTTCAGCAAGCAGAACAAAATCAATTTCATTCATCCCAAGCCCACCATTGGCTTCTGATACCAACATTCCGGTAAGTCCTAACTCCGCAAGTGCTGCCCATAGCTCCTTACTTCGACCACCAGGCACATCCCAACGTTCGCGTAGTGATTCAGCGCTTACTTCATTGCTTAAAAATTCGCGCACGCTGTCACGAAACAGTATTTGGTCTTCGCTGAAAGTGAAATCCATATTTGTCTCCTCAGGCCCGCGGCATACCAAGCATACGCTCGGCAATGATGTTACGCTGAATTTCGTTGGTGCCGGCGTAGATGGGGCCGGATTGCGCGAATAAAAATCCGTCCAGCCATCGGCCAACACCAGCAGCTGCGCTCGCATGCGGCAACAATTCTGCGCGAGCACCCAAGATGCTCATGGCCGTGGCATGCATGTCTTGGTCAAGCTCAGACCAGAAGATTTTGTTAGTACTGGACTCTGGTCCAATTTTTCCGCCCTGATTTAAACGGCACGCTGTTTGATAGGTCGTCAAAGCATAAGCCTCTGCTTGCATGTAGGCCTGCAAGACGGCCTCGCGAATAGCCGGGTCTTGATCCGCAGATTCCTGATTTTCAACATACAAGTCCACCAGACGACGAGCTGTTTCCTGAAAGCGTGCTGGGCTGCGCAGCATCAAGCCGCGTTCAAAACCAGCGGTTGCCATGGCCACTTTCCAACCTTCACCATCGCCACCTAAGCGATTGGAGACGTGCACTTTCACATTGTCGAAAAATATTTCGGCAAAGCCGGGCAAACCGTCTAACTGTGGAATAGGTCTTACTGTAATTCCTTCGGCATTGAGCGGCACGAGAATAAACGTTAAACCTCTGTGTCTTTCGGAATCTGGATCGGTTCGAAACATTCCAAACAACCAGTCGGCATAAACGGCGCGGGTAGACCAGGTTTTCTGGCCATTAATAATAAAATGGTCGTCTATCAGCTCAGCCTTGGACCGCATAGCGGCCATGTCACTGCCGGCATTAGGCTCTGACCAACCCTGCGCCCAAACTTCTTCACCGGTAGCCATCTTGGGCAAAATACGCGCTTTCTGCTCGTCGGTGCCATATTCCATCAATGTGGGTGCGAGCAAAAAGATACCGTTTTGATTCACGCGAGTAGGTGCATTCGCGCGGTAATATTCTTCTTCAAAGATCAGCCACTGAATAAGATCAAGATTACGCCCACCAAATTCTTCCGGCCAGGTCACCATACCCCAGCGACCTTCGTTCATGGTTTTCTCCCACTCACGATGTTGCTGAAAACCTTCTTCGGTATCGAAGCTCTTTAGGGGCTCACTTGGAACGTTAGCAGTCATCCAGGCTCTAACTTCTTCTCTGAATGCTTGCTGTTGTGTTGTGTATTTTAGGTCCATTGTCTCGCTTTCTTTGAACTTTCTTAGTTCTAAATTCGCGTTGGGAGCGATACCCCTTTCGCTAGACCCGCCGTGAACCCATCCATGGGGGCTCGTTGAAAAGGTCCCTCTTTTCAACGGTCTAGCGAAGGGAGTATCACTCCCAACGCTTACTATGTGCCACGCCTAAACTGCTTAGAAACCAAAATGTTTGATTTCCGGAATGGCACGATGTGAGCTTTGGGTTGCGGGTGTTCGCGGTAAACCAGCAAAAAGAGGGACCTTTTTGATGCCAACCGTAGGTCCTCCAGGGAAGCCCCCATGGATGGGTTTACGGCGCGTTTACCGCGAACACCCGCAATCCAAAGCGCGATCAGACAAGCTCTGACGATTCTACCCGCCAACCCTGGAGGCCATCACCGAAAGCCGCTCTTCCGCCTCAGCCACAATCTCTTCAATCAACTCCGCACAAGACGGCAAGCGATCAATCACACCAGCCACCTGCCCCGACGGTAACACCCCCTCATCCGGATGCCCATCAACCATCGCCTTCTGAATAATCATCGGCGCATTCGCCGCCATTATTGACTGCGCCGGCGTTACATCGCCTTCCTTCTGCATAGCAATCGCCGACTTCAGTAGGCCAAAAATACTGGCCCCAGTAAACTTCCTGAAAGCTAAGCCATTTTTCACCGCAATCGCTAACTGCTTAACCGGACCGGCTTTCTCAAGCTCCGCCAGCATTTTGTTCAGTATCATTCGTTGCGGCAAGCCATCCATCGCTTTCGAGACTACAATCTCCGCCGGATTGCCACAATCCAAATAACGCTGCTTGGTCTCCAAAGGAACCGGGCTATCGGTGGTTAACAAAAACCGTGTGCCCATGGCGATTCCTTCCGCACCATACGACAAGGCCGCCACCAAACCACGCCCGTCTTTAAACCCACCGGCGCCGAGAACGGGAATCTCACCGTTAACCGCATCAACCACACCTGGCAACAACAACGACGTTGGAATAGCACCCGTGTGACCGCCGCCTTCACCACCTTGAACGGTCACCGCATCTGCACCCATCGCAATCGCCTTAACCGCATGCTTTGGCAAACCAATGGTAGGCATGCACACCACGCCCGCGTCTTTGAGCTTCTTCACAAACTCAGGTCCGGGTGAACGGCTATAACTCACTGCTCGAATACCATGCTCAACCACCAACTCAACAATGTGCGCTGCATTGGGTTGATACATGTGAAAGTTCACCCCAAACGGCTTATCGGTTAACTCCTTAACCCGCAGAATATCGCGTTCCATCTCTTCAGGTGGAATCGTTGCCCCGGCTAAAAACCC
This sequence comes from Pseudomonadales bacterium, assembly GCA_045105115.1. Taxonomy (GTDB): domain Bacteria; phylum Pseudomonadota; class Gammaproteobacteria; order Pseudomonadales; family JAUIET01; genus JAUIET01. The sequence continues at coordinate 5,532 of JBGCDE010000025.1, forward strand.
AAAGCCTCCGGCATTACATGTTCCCGCCACGAGCTGAGGATCTGCCACCCAACCCATCGCTGTTTGGATGATTGGGTACTTGCAGCCTAGTAGTTCGGTTATTCTGGTATCTAGAGATATCGCCATTTAGATACTCGCTCGGTCTAAGTCTGGAATTGCGCACATGCGAATAGAGACCATTGAAAAGAGGGACCTTTTCAATGAGCCCCCATGGATGGGTTCACGGCGCGTCTCTATTCGCATGTGCGTAATTCCAGACGTTTCGAAGCCCCACTTCAACGACGATCCCCAGGCGGATCATCCTTCAACTGCTTACTACGACTATTATGCGGATCCATCTTCGCAATGATATCCAACTGTTCCTGAGTAGGCGCTGCCGTCACAGGCGTATCACTTTCAACGTGTACCGCAAACCCAGTGTTTTCCACCACCTGCTCAACCGTAACCCCAGGATGCACAGACACCAATCGAGCTTGATGATCAGGCCCATTGAAATCCATCACACATAAGTCAGTCACAATTCGTCGAATATCGATGTCATCAAGACTATGCCCTTTCGGCAATCTGCCAGGGTTATATCCAATACTGGAGACGAAATCACATTCGCCATCAATGAACACACGGCTTGAATGAGACGGTACAAAAAAGCTGTTCGGGTGACTGATTGAATTGCCAGGAAAACCACGCGCACCCAACATCATCACTTTAGGTTGCTCATAGGTACCACCCAAGGCCGAGGTGTTTGACTGCCCAAAACGGTCTACCTGAGTAGGCCCGAGCATCGCATGACGTCGGCCACTCCACACATTGTCAAAGATTCGCGAAAAGCCCATCCAGCTTTCTCTCGCAGGTTCGAAGTTATCGCCACGATCACCGAGCGGGTTCGGCTCAGCCAGCATCCACGCTTCAGAATCCGTCATCATCAAATCAGTATTAGTCGTTTTCATCGCCAGGCTTGCCGCGATGCGCGGAATAACGCCGATGCCGGTTGCCAATACTTCGCCGTCGCCGACAAAGGCTTCAGAACAGGCAGTAATGCACAGCTCGGCCAAGGTATATTGTGGTGTTTCACTCATTGCAGAAATCTCTTAGCGCTCTTGGTTTGCGACATTAGTAAGTTGGGATTGGCAGTGTGCGAATGGCATCCAGACCACCAACAAGGTCTTGATACTCAGCCTCGGTTTTCCCGTGAATATACTTGTCGGCGTACGCAGCAAAACCACCTTCTTTCACCGAACCTGTATATTCTTTGAAATGCGCAACATCAAAGCCGTATTGAGGCGTGCAGGACGTGGGGTGCGCGCCGCCTGCAATCGGCACTACGCCAGTGGTTTGCGAACGCTCCCAATGCACCAGGCGCGCCTCAGCATCCGCATGAAATGTTTCCGTTGGCACCAGTTCATCACAGCTCACATAGGTTTTGTTTGCAGCACGTGCAAACCAGTCATCCATATAGTGATCAGGACCTTGGATCTGGCACACACCTCTTGAATCAGCACGATCAACGTGCAGTAGTGAGGCATCCAGATTCAGCGCCGGCATGGCAACCCACTCTTTATCATCGTAAGGGCTATCAACGATTTTCAGTTCAGCGCTTTTGGCAACAATGTCTGTCCCCAAGCCAACTTCAGTAGGTATAAACGGGCAACCCCAAGCCGCCGCCCTGAGACCCAACAGCATCATGCCCTCATCAATTTCCATCACGTCAATGTCACCGGCTTGGCGCGCTTGTCGGAAATAAGGCTCGAGTGGAATAAAGTCCAGTGAGACAAACGCAAACACCAGCTTTTTGACCTTGCCAGCAGCACACAGCATGCCAACATCAGCACCGCCATAGGCCACAACGGTCAAGTCTTTAAGGTCTGAGCGCACAATTTCACGCACCAGCGCCATTGGCTTGCGACGCGGACCCCAGCCACCAATGCCGATAGTCATGCCGTCTTGTAGCTCACCAACCACCTGCGAGGCAGTCATTTCTTTGTTCATGTAATCTCCGAATTACGCATCAGGCCCAACACCGGGAAGAAAAGCCCCAAGCCCCTGATAACTCATTATATTAACCCGAACAATACAGTGCCATACAGGAATGACCATTACTTAATTCGGATCAGCTGCCGCGGGCGCTTTTGCCGTTTTGAAACACTTTTATACGGTCTATTGCTGGCAATTCAGCCTTAGCCCCATTAATGTGCAAGAGGATAAGCTAATGAGACACAGATTATGAACATACTTGGTACTCTTCTTGAGAATCCCGCCGTACTTGGCCAGCTTGCACAGCAATTTTCCCTTACAAAAGGTGACACCAGCTCAGTATTGGCGCAGTTGGTTCCAGTATTAGCCAAAGGCATGAAATTCAATACCCAGCAGCCTTCCGGGCTGGAGTCCTTGGCGTCAGCGCTTTCGAAAGGACAGCATTCTCAGTATTTTGACAATCCCAGCCAGGCCACCAACCAAGAGGCTGTCAGCGATGGCAACTCCATTCTGGGTCACTTGCTTGGCAGCAAAGACGTAAGCCGAGGACTGGCCAGTCGCGCAGAGCAAAACACCGGAGTGAGCTCTGATTTGATCAAAAAGATGCTGCCTGTGGTTGCTGCGATGGCAATGGGCGCGCTCAGCAAGAAAAATTCAGGTGCTGCCGCCAGCAACATGGCCCCTCAAGCACAAGCTCAAGGCCAGGCTGGGGCACTGGGGGGCTTGCTGGAGAGCTTTCTGGACGTTGATGGCGACGGCAGCATGGCCGACGACTTGCTGGGTATGGCTGGTAAGTTTTTCGCTAAATAAAACGTATTCGCGCGAAGCTTTTAGCAGAAAACCCGGCGCTAAGTTCGGCGCCGGGCATTTCCCCCGATGATCAAGCTTTATTCAGCGCGGGATCGAAGCTCTGTTTTTAACACCTTACCCGCAGCGTTCAGCGGCATAGCGGCTATGAACTCCACATAACGCGGCGCCTTGTAATTCGCCATATTCTCACGGCACCAGGCTATCACGTCATCAGCTTGAAGGTTCGCACCATCAGTCTGAACGATAAAGGCCTTTGCAACCTCGCCCATTCTCTCATCGGGCACACCGATAACGGCGGCCTGAGAAACACCCTGCATAGAACAAAGACTGTTCTCAATTTCAGCCGGATAGCAATTGAAACCACCGGTAATGAACATGTCTTTGATGCGATCCGTGATCGCGATATAGCCCTGCTCGTTCATCACCGCAACATCGCCAGTGTGCAGCCAACCGTCACCGTCAACGGTCTTTGCCGTTTCCTCAGGCAAATCAAAATAGCCCTGCATGACATTAAAGCCGCGCACCCAAACCTCACCAGGCTCACCACGCGGCACTTCGTCACCGTTTGAATCAACACATTTCACTTCAACATCAGGCATGGCTCTGCCTGACGTTGTGGCAATCAACTCGGCACCGTCTTCTTCACGACAGATACTCACAACGCCGCAGGTCTCGGTCAGCCCATACGCGGTTAACACAGTGTCAAAACCCAACTCACTCGACATTTGCCGAACCAGCTCAACCGGCACCGAAGCTGCACCAGTCACCGCCAAACGCAAACTACTCAAGTCGTAGTTCTTTCGCTTGGGGTGAACCAGCAAAGACTGATAAATAGTTGGTGCACCGGGCAGCATAGTAATTTTGTCTTTCTCTATGCGCTCCAGTACCACATCAATATCAAATACCTTTATAGGCAACATTTTGGCGCCGCGCAAAATCGCAGAGAGCCATCCCGCTTTGTACCCGAATGAATGGAAGAAAGGATTGATGATTAAATAATTGTCGTCGCTATTCAGACCTACCACAGAAGACCAAATCTCAAAGGTCTTTATGTTCTGCCCATGCGAAGTAACAACCCCTTTAGGCTCGCCCGTCGTGCCAGACGTAAACAACATATCCAAAGGGTCATCGGGATGAACTTCCGCTGCCAACTTATCAGCCAGCGCAACATCCACGTCATTGCCCGCCAACATAAAATCAGACCAGTGAACCGTATTGTCAGAGTCTCCCCTAAACATAACAATTTGCTTTAGTTCCGGAAGATCCTGCTCAGCGACTAGAGCCGCATAATCCACATCAAGAAAACCACTGAGCGTAAACAGCATCTTCGCGCCACTTTTGCGCAACTGAAAAGCAGCCTCCGGGCCTTTTAAGCGAGTATTCAGCGGCAGCAATACCGCACCCACCGACTGCAGGCCGATGGCGGCGATTATCCACTCAGGAATATTCGGCGCCCAAATCGCAATACGATCGCCTTTGGAAATACCTTGCGCGATAAACGCTCGTGCAGCCTGCACCCGCGCCGCTTCGAGCTCCTTGTAGGTGTAACTCACGGCGCGGTCGACCAAGGCTACTTTGTCGCCGTATTGCTCTGCCGCAGTACGCACTATTTGCGGCATGGTTTTTTGTGTTTGGGTCATAAAAGAGAATCCTGCCAGTCTGGCTCTTGAGATACTGCCTAAATCAGACAATAGACACAGTGAGCGAAGACAGTCTTAGTCACTCAGAGTGACCTTCAAAAAGAGGGACCTTTTTGAAGCCAACCGTAGGTCCTCCAGGGAAGCCCCCATGGATGGGTTTACGGCGTGTCAATCTGAGTGACTAAGACTGTCTTCGCGTAGTACCACTACGGACTATTAGACCATGTCCCAAACATCATTCCGATGTTGAACACGCCCCTCAGTTTCAAGCTTTATTAAATGCGCCCACAACGACATAGACGCCATAAAGTGCAAGCTTGGATCAACGTCATCGTACACTGCAGGCGTTAGCTCTTCCAAACTGGCGCTACCAATTGCAGCCAATTTCTCGATTACCTTTTGTTCACGGCTCAGCCGATGCTGGACAGTCCAGTCAATAATTTCGATTGGATGATCCATTAAATCGCCGTGCCCCGGACCAAATTGCTTAACCGGATAGTTTTTGATTTTTTCCAAAGACTCTATGTAGTCTTTCATCACACCCGCGGGTGGGATGATCACCACCGTTGAACCATTCATCAAATGGTCACCGGTTAAAACAATGCCGTCGTCTTCAACCAGAAAACAGTAATGGTTATTTACGTGGCCAGGCGTGTGAATAGCTCGCAAGCCAACACCATCAAACTTAAGCCTTTGATCATCATTCAGTTCAAAATCAGCACTGAAAGTCTCGTCTTGATAGGCTGCATCAGGTGCCGGTGTTGCTCCATAAATCTTGGCACCCGTCGCCTTTGCTAGCGGAGCCGCAGCAGGCGAGTGGTCAGAATGAGTATGTGTAACCACAATGGATTCAATGCGATCGCCGAACAACTCAAGCAAGGTTTCAACATGCTGATCAATGGCCGGACCAGGATCAATCAAGGTTACGGGGCCATTTTTCCAATCCCGCGACAATACATAAGTATTGGTGCCGGAACCTGTCATTGGACCAGGGTTGGGCGCTACTACCCGACCAAGACGAGAACCTAACTGCACATATTCGCCGCTTGCCAGCATTGCCGAGTCAGCCATGATCACACCAAATTTAGAATAGGGACTTCAGGGCTCACATCCGCTTCGTAATCTACACCCTCAACCGCAAAGCCGAACAAACGCAGAAACTCCTGTTTATAGCCCTGCAGATCCGTCAACTCATTCAGGTTTTCGGTGCTGACCAGATCCCATAAGCGCTCTACTTCCTGTTGCACTTCCGGCAGCAGTTCGTTGCCATCAACGCGAACACGGCCTTCATCATCCATGACGGGTTCAGCCGCATACAAACACTCGGTAAACAAACGATGTATCTGCTCAATACAACCTTCTTGCGTGCCATGCTGCTTCATCACTTTGAACAACAAGGCCTGATACAAGGGCATCACCGGTATCGCCGCACTGGCTTGGGTAACAACGGCTTGCAGTACAGCCACTCTCGCATCGCCATTGATTTTTTGCATGGTTTCACGAATATTCAGCACTCGCTTGTCCAGGTCTTTCTTGGCTTGACCGATAGTGCCATGCCAATAAATATCCCAGGTGATGCGGTCACCGATGTAGGTATACGCAGCGGTTTGCGCACTGTCCGCTAGCACGCCCGCCTCGCTTAAGGCGTCGATCCACATTTCCCAATCTTCACCGCCCATCACAGCCACAGTATTATCAATCTC
>JBGCDE010000026.1:0-47336 GCA_045105115.1 Pseudomonadales bacterium
AGCCCATGTTCTCAGCATTTTTAGTGAATTCCACGAGATCGGCTATGCCGTTTCCAAAGGCGCTGGTTGCACCTGCCATTATGCCAACTTTCATAGTCAAATCTCTTCATCGGACGGTAGCTATTGACATCCATTGTGCCAGAAGTATGCTGGCATCGCTAGCAAATGGGTGTGCCTGGTGGCAGGTCAGACTCATTATCGAGTAGCATGTCGGCAGCCGCTTTGTGGCGATTTGCTGATATTTTCTTTTTCATAGGCAGGAGATTTTCTTGGATACCAATTTCTCGGCGGAGGACCTTGCGTTCAGGCAGCAAGTAGAACAATTTTATGACGAAAACTTCGATGACGAACTGGTCAGTCGTTTGCTGGATAGAAACCAGTTTAAAGCAGCGATAATCGACTGGCAGCAACGCTTGTTTCGCCAAGGTTGGGTGGCACCCGGTTGGCCCGAGGAATACGGCGGCACCGGTTGGACTTTAACGCAGAAATTCATCTTTGAAGATGTACGCGCATCTCGCGGTGCACCGGATGTTATCCCGTTTGGACTGGTCATGGTTGGACCTGTCATATACACCTTCGGTAACGACGAACAAAAAGAACGATTCTTACCGCGAGTATTGAACAGCGAAGATTGGTGGTGTCAGGGCTATTCAGAGCCTGGCGCCGGCTCTGATCTGGCGGCACTGCAAACCAAGGCTGAGCGTGACGGCGACGACTACATCGTAAACGGCGCGAAAATCTGGACTACATACGCGCAGTACGCCGATTGGATTTTCTGTCTGGTGAGAACCAGTAGCGAAGGTAAGAAGCAGCAGGGGATATCATTCTTGCTGATTGACATGACCACACCCGGGATTACCGTTAACCCGATCCCAACGATTGATGGTGTGCACTCGCTGAACGAAGTGCAGTTTGACAATGTTCGTGTTCCGGTTGCCAATTTGATTGGTGAGGAAAACAAGGGTTGGACCTATGCGAAAGCCTTGCTAGAGCATGAGCGAACGTCCATCGCAGGTGTTGGGGATTCAAAGAAGAAAATAGCCACAATTCGCGAGCAGGCGAGTAGTGAACAATCAAATGGCGCTGCAGTTATAGACGACCCGATGTTCAGCGCACGCATTGCGGCCATTGAAATAGATTTGATGGCGCTTGAATATCTGGAGCTTAGATCGCTGGCGTCCGCTGCCGATGGCAAAGGGCCGGGTACTGAATCTTCATTACTAAAACTGCGCGGTACTGAAATTCGCCAAGCGCTGGATGAGTTACATATGGACCTTGCCGGTTACTATGCGGGCACGGAACTTGGTGAGCAGATGGCCAGTGAGATTGGCCATGATTTCGCTGACCGGGCGCGTAACTCATACATGTACGGAAGAGCGGCCACTATTTTTGGTGGGTCCAATGAAGTACAACGAAACATCACTGCCAAATACGTATTGGGGTTGTAAGGAATGGATTTTAATTTAACTGACGAGCAGAACATTCTCAAAGACAGCGTTACAAAGTTTGTAGCAGATCGCTATGAACTTGAATCACGCCGCAATTACCTGCAGGAAGGCAATGGCTTCAGCGCAGATAACTGGCAGCAATTTGCTGAACTTGGCTGGCTGTCGGTGCCGTTCAGCGAAGAGCTGGGTGGCTTCGGCGGCAGCGCTGTAGATCTCATGGTTTTCATGGAAGAACTGGGCAAAGGCTTGGTTGTTGAGCCTTACCTCGCGACCGTGTTGTTGTTTGGTGGCGCACTGGCAGAAGGTAATAACAAAGAGTTGCAGCACAGCGTGATTCCACAAATTATCGAGGGTAATGTACAAGGTGCTTTGGCGTATCATGAACGAAACAGCCGATTCAGCATGCACGACGTGTCAACCAGTGCTGAGAAAAGCGACGATGGCTTCGTGTTGAACGGTGAAAAAACGGTTGTTTATAACGGTATGGCCGCTGACAAGATTATTGTCTCGGCGCGAACGACCGGAAATCAACGCGATGAAAAAGGCGTGAGTCTTTTTCTGGTAGATGCCAATGCTGACGGTGTGACGCGCACGGGCTATACCATGATGGATGGCCAGCGAGTAGCCAATGTAACCCTGGCGAATGTATCAGTGAGCGCTGATCAGCTGGTCAGTGAATTGGACGCTGGTCTTGATGTTTTGGATGCCTTGAGTACTAAGGCCTTGGTTGCCTTGGCGGCAGAAGCGCAAGGTGCAATGCAGGTACTCTACGAATCAACCGTTGAATACAGTAAGACTCGCGAACAATTTTCAGTACCTATCGGGTCGTTTCAGGTTTTGCAGCACCGCATGGTGGATATGTTTGGAGCCTGTGAATTGCACAGATCATTGCTTTACCGCACAGTTTGTTCAATTGATGAAGATGACGCCAACAAAGATGCGCTGGATGTCGCAAAAAATATCCATGCTTTGAAAACGACTGTGGGTCGTTCGGGTAAGCAAATTGGCGCCGAGGCCATACAGATACACGGTGGTATGGGCATGACCGATGAATTGGCTGTTGGGCATTATGTGAAGCGTTTGATGATGATTAATACTTGTCTGGGTGACGCAGATTATCACCAGAATCGCTTTGCTGAATTAGCCAGGGCTTAACTGGCATAAGTAGTCAAGCACACCACATTTTCGCGAGGAAAAATCGATGAGTACTGAGCGATTTGCAGGAAAGGTTGCGCTCATTACCGGTGCTGCCTCTGGTATAGGTCAGGAAACAGCGATATTGCTCGCCTCGCAAGGCGCCAGTGTATTGCTTGCTGATATCAACGAAGCTGGACTGGCCGACACCAAGCAGCGCATTGACGAACTGGAAGGACGTTGTGATTCCACCGTATTTAATGCGATGGAAGAAGCTGACTGTGTGCGTATCGTTGAGGAGTGCATGCAGTGTTATGGGCGGCTGGATATACTTGGCAACATTGCCGGTATTGTCAGCATGTATCATCTTGCTGAAATCACCTCGGATATCTGGGATCGTTTCATGCGGATTAATCTCAATGCGCCGATGTATCTGTGCCGTGAATCAATGCCGCACTTACTGGAGTCTGAGGGATGTATTGTAAACATTTCTTCGACGGCCGGTGTCGGCGGTCAGGCTTACAACACACCTTACGTAGCGAGTAAGCATGGTCTTCTTGGTTTAACAAAGAGTCTCGCTTTGGAGTTTGCCAAACGCAATGTGCGAGTTAATGCCATTTGCCCAGGTGCAGTGACTACGCCATTGAACGACACCATACGATGGCCGGAGAATATAGATCAGGCCCTTATTCAGCGACTATTTCCTGAGATGGAAAAAATGGCGACACCGCAGCAGATCGCAGCGATTTTTGCGTTTCTGTGCTCAGACGACGCCAAGTTTGTTACCGGCGCTGGATGGCTAGTTGATGGCGGTCAAACAATTTGAACAAAACAGGATATTAGTATGAGTCATAGAAAACGCATCGCACTGTCATTGCCAGCACCCACCGGCTCGGTTGCCGACACTATAGCCATGGCGCAGCAGGCCGAGGCTATGGGGTATGACGATTTGTGGTTGGCGGACGCGGGTGGGCTTGATGCGCTAACACTCGTACCAATGCTATTGGAGAAGACTAAAAAGGTGCGCGTCGGTATCGCCGTGGTACCCGCATACACTCGTACCCCGGCTGTTCTCGCAAGCACATTCGCGGTGATTGAGCAGGCTTACCCGGGACGATTTGTTCCCGGCCTTGGCACCTCCAGCCAGACTATTATTGAGAAGTGGCACGGGCTCGCCCTCGAGAAACCTCTGACGCGAATGAAGGAAACAGTCGCATTGCTCAGAACAATGATGGCGGGTGAAAAAACAGCATTTAACGGCGACACGCTTCGCAGCACCGGCTATGTACAACTGCCGACTGAACCTCAGATGCCAATCTACCTTGCAGGCTTGAGATCCAGAATGGTTGAGGCCGCGGCGGAAGTGTCTGACGGCGTTATTCTAAACCTGTTCCCACAGAGCGCCTTGCCACGCATTATTGAACACGTTGGTATCGGTGCAGAACGCGGGGGCAAAAAACCGGAAGATGTCGAAGTTGTATGTCGTCATATGATGGTGGTCACCGATGACAAAGACATGGGCCGCATGGCCTTCCGGGGCGCATTCGTCAGTTACTACGCGACTCCTGTATACAACAAGTTTCTGGAATGGTGCGGATTCTCAGATGCCGCAGCTGAGATTAGAGAAGGCTGGGCGGCAAAAGACCGTGAGCGCACAGCAGCTGCCTTGCCGGATGAATTGGTCGATGAAATAGCGATTATTGGTACGGCTGATGAATGCAGGGAACAGATCAGACAATACGCTGATGGTGGCATTCATACCAATATCGTTTCGTGTATCTATCCAACGCCTGAAATTATGGAAGCCACATTTGGCGCATTTTCCAAAGACAAATTCAGCTTCTGAGAATGCCCTAATGAGATTGTTGACCCAAACCCTTAGTGTGGTTCTACTCGCCGCTATGTTCGCACCAACAGGTGCGAATGCTGATACCTTGAAAATGGTTAAGCCTGAGTCAGTTGGTATGTCCAGCGCGGCGCTGAAACGCATTGATCAATTTGCTCAGAAAAAAATTGAGTCAGGCACGCATACCGGCTTTGTTTCCATGGTCGCAAGACATGGCAAGATTGTGCATTTCGAGGCAACAGGCAAAATGGGCCTGGATAATGATGCGCCAATCAAGAAAGACACGCTGTTTCGTATATATTCAATGACCAAGCCTGTCACTGCAGTTGCTGCGATGATGCTTTACGAAGAGGGGTATTTCCAGCTTTCAGACCCAATCTCAAAATACATGCCTGAATTCAAAGATCTCCAGGTCTTCCATGAAGATGGCAATCAACCGGCGCAAAGTGAGATAACGATTGAGCACTTGCTAACGCATACTGCAGGCTTTAGCTACGGGTTCGATAACGTACACCCGGTGAATAAGCTCTATAACTCGAGTGCGATATTCGAGGCACCCGACCTGACGGAGTTCACCAAGAAACTTGCGCAGTTACCGCTGCGATATGAGCCTGGCACACGTTACTACTACAGCGTTGCAACCGACGTGCTCGGTGCCTTGGTTGAACGCGTTAGCGGGCAGCCACTGGACACCTTTTTCCAGCAGCGAATATTTGAGCCGCTGGGAATGAATGACACCTTTTTCTCGGTTCCTGCCGATAAACTAGATCGCCTGGCCACTAATCATGTTTGGGACTACGAGAACAATGAGATCGCGCTGGTGCCAGTAGAGCGCAGAAGGTCGTACGAAAACGTCAGTTTGTTTTCGGGCGGTGGTGGCCTCGTTTCAACGGCAATGGATTACATGAGGTTTTGCGAAATGTTGCGAGCGGGTGGCCGTTACAATGGTGCACGCCTGTTGGGTCCAAAGACGGTCCAATACATGTCTATGAATCAATTGTCAGACGAAGTACGTAATGAAGGCGCCGACGAATACCCCGCGATGCATCTTTATCCGGGCCAGTCATTTGGTCTTGGTTTTGGTGTGATTACAGAACCCGGTATGAGCCAGGTAGTGTCAAGCAAGGGGGAATATTCCTGGGGTGGAGCAGCAGACACCAAATTCTGGATTGATCCGGAAGAAGATCTGGTGGTGGTTCTAATGACCCAGCTTTTACGTGCTCCAGGCGAAACGAGATATCAAATTAAGGTTGCGACCTATCAAGCCCTGGATACTCTGGGCGCAAAACAATAACAGCGAGTGACAGTGTAATGAACGCGATCAATAAACTGTGCGTAAGCCTGGTGGCAGCATCTCTGTTGGGCTGCGGCTCTGCGCCAAGGTCTACCTTGGAAGATGTGGCGGATAACGGCGGCGCTGAAGAATTCATTGCTACTGCTTATGCCGAGGCTAAAGCCAATGTGCGGCCGCGTGATCTTGCCAGTATTAATACTGAATTGCGTCCCTATGATCGGGTTTATAAGTCGGAAAGCGAGGGTCAGTCTCCCGTCGTTTTGTTTTTCCATGGCTGCAGTGGAGCCACCGTGTCACACGAAGAAGACTGGGCTGCTTTTTACAATAGCATTGGTGTTGGCATGATTGCTGTCGACAGTTATACAGGCAGAAGTATTGAGTGGGAAGACGCTTGCGATCTAAGAGTAATGACGACTTGGCAACGCGCTGCTGATGTACTGGCAACCATTGAATTTGCAAAAAGACAAGACTATATAGATGCAAATCAGATCATTTTGATGGGCTTCTCACATGGCGCTATCACGGTGTGGACGACGCAAGTATTTGCGTCCACAAAAACCACACCTTTAGGTTTGGACAGTTGGCCAGAGGGAGTGATGGATGGCGTGCAACTTAGCTTGCCTTTTTACGGCAGCTGTATCGGTGAATGGACGTTGCCCTTGCGAACCATCGCGTTTCTGGCGGAAGATGATCGCTATATTGATGAGCAGTCATGTGTTGATTTCGCTGAGCAAAATACCGATGTAGCAGAACACTTCAGCTACAAAGTGTTTGCCGGCGCAACGCATACGTTTGACCATTCGCGCCCCAATGCATCAAATGTTGAAGCAGGTTCTGTTTATGACGCAGCAGCGACAGCAGAAGCTCAGGCCATGATTGCCTCTGAAATTAAGTCCTTTAAAGACTGACGCAGAATGTCTACTGTTGGTCAGTCAAAATAAGACTGGCCGCTTTTTCCGCAAGCATGTAAACAGGCGCTTGCGTGTTGCATGATGGCACGCTAGGGAAAGCCGATGCATCGACTACCCGTAAGCCATTAATACCATGCACACGCAGTCTGTTGTCGACCACTGAATCCTCTATTGAATGGCCCATTTTGCAGGTGCTGGTTGGATGATAGACCGTATCTGCTCGCGCTCTAATATCATCCAGCAATTGTTCATCAGTGGTGCACGTCACGCCAGGCAAGGTCTCTTCTGTGATCAAACCACACAAAGCACTCGTTCCAGACAAGTCGCGCAGGAACTTCGCCCCTTCAAGCAGTTCACGTAAATCCGCGTCGTCCTGCAGATAATTAGGCTGGATTTTCGGGGCGGCGTGGGGGTCTTTAGAATCTATTGAGACAAAACCGCGACTTTTCGGGCGACACTGTGACACAGACATAAGAATGCCGGGATAGGGATCTGGCTGAGTGCTTCGTTGCCTGCCCTTGTTAGAAACAGAATAGGTGAGGGGCGAAAAGTACAGCTGCAAATTTGGTCTGTGCTGTTCACTATTGCTTCGAAAAAACCCACCGGCTTGATTAACGCCAATTGCCAAAGGCCCTTGGCGCGCCAGCAAGTACTGCAGACCGGCACCTAGTTTGCCCCACCATGGGTAAAGTTGGTTGTTTAAGGTTGGCTCGTTACATCGGTAGTAATGCGTATAGGCGAGATGATCTTGAAGATGCTTACCCACGTTGGGATTGTCGTGTATCGGTGTGATTCCCAGCGAAGACAAGTAGTTGGCATCGCCGACTCCGGATAGCTGTAGCAACTGTGGTGAGTTAATCGCTCCGGCACTTAATATTACGCTTCGATCTGCAACTATCTTGCGTTCCATGTCGTTTTTCACTACGTTAACGCCAATGGCACGCTGCTCTTTGAAAAGAATTCTGGTCGCCAGAGTGTTGCTCAACAAACTGACGTTTTTCCTACAGCGAGCAGGGTGTAAATAGGCACGAGCCGCTGACATCCGCCTACCGTTTTTTGCAGTTATTTCATAATAGCCAACCCCCTCCTGAGACTCACCATTAAAATCAACGTTCATCGGTATGCCAAGTTCAGTGCCTGCCTCAATAAAACGGCTGCACAGCGGATGATAGGACTTGTGAACATCGTCGATATGCAATAGACCATCGTCACCGCGTAATGAAGTCAATCCGCGGGAACTCTGCTCGAGTTTTAAGTACCAAGGCAACACATCATCCCAACCCCATCCCTTGGCGCCTTGAGCTCTCCAGTCGTCGTAGTCTGCAGGATGACCACGGGTATAAACCATAGCGTTGATAGCGCTTGATCCACCTAACACCTTGCCACGTGGCCAATAGCTTGATCTGTGGTTCATGGCAGCCGAGGGTTCGCTGGTATACATCCAGTTAAATTCTGGATTCTCGAATGTCTTGCCGTAGCCCAGTGGTGTTTGAATCCAGAAATTGGCATCACTACCGCCTGCCTCTACAAGGCAAACTGAATAGCGTCCGCATTCGCTAAGTCTGTTGGCCAGCACGCAACCAGCAACGCCTGCACCGATCACTACAAAATCGTAGTGATCTGTCATTGAAGAGTTTTTTGTGCTGCTTCCCATATTTCGTATTCAAGCTGAACCCTAAGCGAGTATCCTAATGCATTAGGTGTTTTACGCGAATCGAAAGTTGACTATGACAAAACGTGTACAAGAACCGGCGCGAAGCGTTGAGGTGGTGGCGGAATTTGATGTTTTAGTTGTGGGCAGTGGTCCTGCTGGACTGGCTGCTGCAATTGCAGCGGCCCGCGCAGGTGCAAACACGGCGCTTCTCGAGCGATATGGTTGTTTCGGTGGCAACATTACCCAGGTAGGGGTGGAAGGTTTTGCCTGGTATCGGCATGAACAAACCGTCGATAGTGAGGGGATTGGTATTGAATTCGAGCAGCGCGCCAAAAAACTTGGAGCGACTTTACCTGAACCGCAATCCATCAGTGATTCTCTGGACGGCGAAGCCTTCAAATTTGTCGCCGACGACATGGTTGTTGAAGCCGGCGTAACCCCTTTGTTGCACCGCTTGTTTGTCGCACCAGTATTGGACAATGGCTCTATAATCGGGGTTATTGTAGAAAGTAAATCAGGTCGCGAAGCAATCATGGCAAAACGAATCATCGATGCGACAGGTGACGCCGATGTTGCCAGCCGCGCCGGTGCAATTGTGACTAAACCCCCCAGTGAAGATTTGATGGGCGCCTCTGTGATGTTCTCCATGAGTGGCGTGAACAGAACTGAGTTTATCGAACACATTAAAGCTGACCCACAAACCTATAGCGATTGGGCCGGTGGGGAATGGACGATTGAAACTTCCGGCAAGGAAGACGATATGTTCTCGCCTTTTCTGCGTAAACCATTTGAGCAGGCCATCAAAACAGGTTTGATCCCGGACACTTTGAACACTATTTGTGGCACTTGGGGAAGCATCTCCGACCAGGGCGATTTGAGCTATTTGAACCTGGTGCACCTTGCCGGTATCGATGGGACTAACGCAGATGATCTTACCTGCGGAGAGATGGAAGGACGGCGGCAAGCCATGCTAGCCGTCAAAGCGCTCAAAGAATTCACACCGGGTTGCAATGGAGCGAAACTGCGTAATTTTGGAATGACCATTGGCCTCAGGGAAACACGAAAGATTGATGGTCTCTACAATATGACGGCCGAAGATGTTCGTGAACAAGGTCGCTTCGACGACAGTATCGGTATATTTCCAGAATTTATTGATGGCTATGGCATTCTGATATTGCCCACAACCGGCCGCTATTTTCAGCTTCCCTACCGGGCCTTGTTGCCACAAGGCGTAGAGCACTTGCTGGTTGCCGGTCGCAGCATCGGTGGTGATAAAGACTCGCATGCGGCGATCAGGAACATGATGTGTTGCGCCGTGACAGGGCAGGGAGCTGGTGTTGCTGCCGCGATTTCCTTGCAGCAGCAGTGTCCACTATCAGAAGTAGATATTGGTTTAGTTCAGAAGCAGTTGCTCAAACAGGGTGCAAGAATTCAATAAGCCGTCGCTACGTTTTGTCGATGTCGCATCAGGGCCCAGGTGGCAAGCGCACCAACACCTGAGGCACAGGCAATGTACGCAAAGAACAGTTGATAGCCTTCAGTCATCGAATAATTGCTCAGTAGGTAACTGTTAATCTGGGGTACATACAGGTCCGGGCTGTAACCCACAACTGAAATCAGTCCGATGGCAGACCCAATCGCGGTTTTCGGAATCGGGCAGTCTTCCAACAAGGCCCAAATCAAACCGCGCAAAGCATAGGCCAGAATTCCAAATGGCACGATAAACACCCACAGCATCCATGAACTCGCAGCCGTTGTCGGCATTGTCGCGAGAAAAGCGCAAGCCGCGACACCGGCCAGGAACGAGCCGCACATCATGCGATCGTTGCCATATTTGTCACCTAGAAAGCCGCCCACAATGCCACCAATAGGTCGCATCCAGAGTTTGGTGGTACCTAATGCCATCACGGCAGCCAACGCCATGCCAAAGCCACCGTTTTCGGCAAAGCTGGGCAATTCGATCGTTGCCCAGAAAATGTGATACACGGCGCTTAATATGATGCACAGCAGCCAAACGGAAGGCAGTTTTATGATTGCCAGAATGTCTTTGAGGTTTGCGCCGGTCTTATAGGCATCGGCGTCATTCGAATCATTGTTTTCTCCAGTGAACATCATAATTACCGCTATAACTATGCACAGCACGGCATAAACGATAATCACGGTTTGCATTCCAAATGATTTACTCACATACCAGGCGAAAATCAACGAGGCGACTGTCATTAAAATAGCCTCAAACAAGCCGCGAGTGCCTTCAAGAACACCGAACATGCGCCCTTGCTCATGTTTGCCACCGAGCAAGTTAGTTTGCTTCAACATCGCCGACCATAAAACACCCACCCCAATCACGCCCCACAGAGCGTAGATAATGACCAGTGACTGATAGCTTGGAATACTGGCGTACCAGAAATAAGTTGCTGAACTGCTGAGTAATGCAATGATCACCAATTTTTTTGGTGCTACCTTATCCGCAAGCCAACCACCGGGCAGATAACAGATCATGCAAGACAGTGCGTACGTAGAGCTTAAGTTGCCAAGCTGGGTTTCGCTCAACTGAAATACATCAAGCAGTGAGGATTTAAATATTTGGCGTAGATACGGCATGCTGTAAATCACCGACACGGCCAAAGCCAGCATCAAAACCTGCATATAATTCGTCAGCCGCTGCTGATCTACGTTGGTTAACTTCATAATGGGTACTCTGCTGGTTCAAGGTGCAAATGGCTGTCGGTATATGGGTGTTGTTCGGCAACGTCTTCATTCAGAACCACGCCAAGACCGGGTGCGATTGGTGGAATCACATAACCATTTTCCCACTGAATTGGCGTTTCCAATAACTCAGCGTAGAAACCGCCCATTTGTTTTATTGATTCCAGTATCAGGAAATTCGGGCTGCAGGTGCTGAGCTGAATATTAGCGGCGGCCACCACAGGTCCGCAGTACAAATGAGGCGCTATCTGAACATAATAGGTCTCCGCCATGCCCGCGATCTTCTTTGCTTCCAACAAGCCACCGCAGCGCCCGAGATTCATTTGCAAGATTGCGGCCGATTGATCTTCAAGTACGCGACTGAAGTCGTACTTGCTGTTGAGTCGCTCGCCGGTGGCGACGGGAATACTGGTGGCTTTCGCCACAGTAGCCATTGCCAGGGTATTTTCAGGAGGTGTTGGTTCCTCAAGCCACAGCGGATCAAATCGCTCAAGTCGCTTCGCGAGCCGAACTGCGCCTGCGGGCGTCATTTGTCCGTGTGTGCCAATTAATAAGTCCACAGAATCGCCCACTGCTGCTCTTACCTGGCGCGTGTATTCCTCGGTGACGGTCAACGCATCCATGGAAAGCTGACGTGGATCCATGCATGAGTAACCGCCTGTAGGGTCGAACTTAAGAGCTGTGAATCCCTGGGCTACGTACTCTTTGGCTCGGCTGGCAGCCAACTCGGGCGTGGTGTATACGTCTTTTTCATCATTGGGTTCAGCATAAATATAAGAATAGGTGCGAAGCCTGTCATGAACTTTTCCACCGAGCAGCTGGTACACGGGTTGCTTGCAAGATTTTCCGACGATGTCCCAGCACGCCATCTCAATTCCACTAATGATCGCGCCCAGAGTCAGATCAGGGTGTTGCGTATACGCTGACGAATAAACTCTTCGCCACAACGCTTCTATTTCGAAAGGGTTGTTGCCGACGACATGGCGTTCGAATACATCATCTATTAAGTGAGTGACGGCGTGAGGTGAAAATGGCGGACTGTACACCTCACCAATGCCCTCTAGCCCGCAAGCTGTCGATAGCTTTACAAAGATAAAATAGCGGCCGCCAACACCGGGTTGAGGGTTACCTACTACCCAGGTTTTTACATTTGTTATTTTCAAAAAATGTTCTGCCTAGCAAACGGTACAAAGCATGCACATTACGGTGTTTGTCCTCCATGCGCAATTTAAGGAGTGGGTAGTATGGTCAGCAGCTCTCGTAAATATATTTAACATTAGGTGTTTATCATAGGTTGCTGACAGCAAAGCATTTTATTCAAACCGGTTAAAAAACCGGCGACGAATTTGGTATAAATCCTCAGTTTCGGTGTGTATTCTTGCAGGCTTAGGTCGGCCCATATTGCCGGCCATTTGCTTTAAGAACCATAAGTACCGATGTTTATGAGCCGAAACAGGATAGCTTCGCGCACCCGTGCATTCGAAGGGTATAAAAAATGCAGCACATGGTGGTTCATTTGTGCTGTTTCCGCATTGATAGGCTCGCTAGGGTTTGTGCAATTCGCTGCCGCTGACGAAGCGTTCAAGCGGCCGCCTCACATTGCGCAGGCGGTGGATTTCTGGAGCAGAGTGTATTCAGAAATTGATACGCAGACCGGCTTTATTCATGACAGGCGAGACCCGCAGCTCGTTTATGAAGTCTACCCCCTCGATGCCGGTGACACGCCGAGGCGACAGCAACGAGATATTGATCAGAGAGTGAAGCAGTATCGTCGAGTGCTGGCCGACATGATTGATAAGCAGCATGGCGAATACGACGCTGAGCAGCGACGTATTGCGGCATTGATGGGTGTGTTGCAACCTTCCGAAAAGAGACTAAGAACCGCTGCGAAACAGATACGTTTCCAGCGTGGTCAAGCTGATCGCTTTGCCGAAGGAATTGCACGACAAAAACGCCTGGGAAACGAAGTTCGTCAGGTGCTGGAAAAGCACGAGCTGCCGATTGAGATTAACGCTCTGCCGCACGTGGAGTCTTCGTACAATCCAAACGTCAAATCTCACGCTGGAGCGCTGGGTCTTTGGCAAATCATGCCTGCAACGGCGCGTCGTTATCTGACCGTTAATAAGAAAGTGGACGAAAGGTTGGACGTTCGGCGCTCATCAGAAGCCGCTGCCCGACTTCTAAAGCATAACTACAGCGTTTTGAAAGATTGGTCTTTGGCGGTGACAGCCTACAACAGAGGCTTGGCTGGCGTCCGCCGAGCCATCAGAGAGACCGGCAGCCGAGATATAGGTGTCATTAGCAGGGATTACGAAGGTCGAGGCTTTGGCTTTGCGTCGCGCAATTTCTATGCTGCTTTTCTTGCTGCGCATGATGTGTCGTCTGGCCGGTTTCCAGCAACTGGAAGCGCTGTGCAAAACACGGACAATTCAACATTCGCATTACGACGTTATTTGCCTTTTTACGAGGTCGCTCAGGAATTTTCTGTGCCCGTACTTTCTTTGAAGAACGCCAATCCGGAACTTACGGCGAAATATTGGAACGCAGAGAAGTGGCTTGAACCGAATTACTCGCTGCGCATTCCGGTAACGGCAGACTCCAATCACACAAAGGCTGCGCTGCGCAGCCTGGAAGCTTTGACTGGTATCGATCAGCAGCAAGCCGACCGATACTATCGCATTAAGAAAGGCGACAAGCTGGCCTTGCTTGCTCGCGATTTGCAAACTGACATGTCTCAGCTCATGAATCTGAATGGCGTAAGCAGTGTTCACCGAATTTATGCCGGTCAGATACTCCGTTTGCCTTCAGCTGACGTTGGTACGACCTTAGTCGCCCGGGCGCCGCAAACAAGCCAGGCACCATTAGCAAGCTACGCCAAGCTGGATGCTCAAGCTGCCGAACCTGAGCCGGCCGCGCTAGCAACACGTGGGCAACTGGTTTATGGCGTGCTGAGGGATACAACAGCGTCGCGCGACGTTTTGCGCTACGCATTTGAGGCAATGCGGCTGAGCACGCCTAATGCTTGGGATATACGCGTGGCGTCATCCATCAGTAGCTTGGTGGCTGTGCCCGAGAGCATTTCGGCGGGCCAGACTCGGCGTGCTATTGCTGCTGCCAACAACATGTTCGTCAATGATGATTCAGAACTGGTTGCAGACCCTGCCGACTATCTGGTGGCCAGTGACGGCAGTATTGAAATTCAAGTGGGTGAAACCCTCGGGCATTATGCGCACTGGTTGGGCGTTCATTCTTCTGATCTCCGGCGACTCAACAAGTTGAGCAGGCGTCAGGCCGTTGTGGTTGGACGGCGTATAAATCTGAGCTTTGAAGACGTGGACAGGCAGGGTTTCGAACGATCCCGTCGTTTGCATCACGAGCAACTCCAGCAACGTTATTTTGCAGAGTACCGAATTACCGGTGTTCAAAACCATTCGTTGGGCCAAGGGGACAATCTGTGGGAATTGGCCACCAGCGAGTACGGAATTCCGCTGTGGTTGTTACGCCAATATAACCCCGATTTTGATTTTGGCAGCGTGCTAGCTCTCAACGAAGTGCTGTCCATTCCAGTCGTCACCGTAAAATCCTGATTCGGCTTAACGCTTACCAGCGATCCTCGCTGCAGGAAGATAAACGGCAGCAAATGCCAGTATAACGCCGCCCACGGTGTACAAAGCACCGTACAGTGCCAGAGCATCGAAGCCAATCTCTTGGTCCAGGCATACACCGAGCAAAACGGGCGACAAGGCGGATGCTAATACCATGAACGCTGACGTAGCAGACTTAATCGAGCCAATATTTTCGGTGCCATACATCTCAGCATAAAAGGGACTCAGCGCCGTGCCTATCATCCCGTTGCTGATAGACATCAATACAAGAAAAATACCTGCTGACCATGGTGCTGAAAAATACGCGAGTGAAAAAAGGGCGAGCGCGAGCGGTATTGGCAGCCAAGGCAAAATTCTCTCGGCGCTAAACGCATCAATCAAACGGCCGCATAGTAAAGCGGCAAGCATGGATGTAACGCCGTAAACGACGAACCAACTGCCCCAATCTTGCAAGGACCATTGCTTGTATTCGACCAGTGCAATTTGATGGAAGATAAAACCGGTGAAGAGCAGGGAGCCAGACGATGCCGCAGGTAATAGTAAGTAAAACCGGGGGTCTTTAAGCACTTCATTGCGTGTCCAGCTCACAGAATGTGTTGGCAAATCAAACTCTGATAACTGATCCACATATTGCTTATGCCGGGTAGCATGACCGCGCAGCAGAAACCAAACAGCGGGAGCCAGGCAAAACAGTAAAACGGCCGCAACAAAAAGTAATACCGTTTGCCAAGGAAACAACAGCAAAGAAGCTACGAGGGCAGCGGGAAGTAATGCCTCACCGGTTCGATAACCCATGCCACTCAAGGCATTCGCAGTACCCCGCGCATCGCTGATGTATCTAACCATGGTGGCACTTGCGGCCATCATCATAAGCCCCTGACCGAACTGTCTTAGCAAGAAGAAGGCGAGTAACAGCGTGAATGCATTGCCTCCTAACGCTAGTGTTATGCAGCCCACTGCCAGACCAACGACAGTAATCTGAGAAAACACTCTCAAATCAATGCGATCAAGAAGAGCGCCTGTCCACACAACAGCTATTGCACTGAGTAAGGTTGCCGCGGAATAAACTCCGCTGAACTCGGCGTGGCTCAAGCTCAGCTGTTGACGAAGGTCAGCGCTGAAATAGCCAATGAAAAACGTTTGCCCAGGCGAAGAACACAGAGTCATCAGAAACCCAAAGGCCAACAATCGCCATTCGCTTCTTAACATGACACAGGGTGTACGCTACTGGCGGAGGTAAGTTCAGGCTTGAATATTGGGTAACAGCTGTGAATAGCTAAATCCAGCCCAGGTGCTGGCGCGCATAACATGGCTGGGCAATTCAACAAATGTTCTTTCCAGGAATTCATTAACCTGGTTCCAGTCTTTCGAATAATACGGGTGGCCCTTAAGGGCAATAGGATGAATGTAGCTGTCTTCTCGCTTGAGCACTTGTATCTGAATCACGCCGTCACGCAGCTGCATGGCTAAGGCATAGGTGTTTTCAGGTCCTATACCCTCGATGGCATTACGTACGCCAGAGATGTCTTGGTCGGTAAACTGCATTGTCTAAGCCTGTGTTACCCAAATTCCGAAGTGCCCGGTAACAGTGACTGTTAAAAGTCACAGCTTCCAATGCGCCTATAAGGTTCCACGGAGGCGTGAGCCTCGAACAAAGCGGATCTCGACAACGCTGCTTTGGCAACATCGGATGCTTTGAACTCCATCCAGCGGTGATTATGCCATAGTTGTTACTCGTAAAGTTGACTGCGCCGACCATCGGCCAT
The DNA here is from genome assembly GCA_045105115.1 of Pseudomonadales bacterium. Lineage (GTDB taxonomy): Bacteria > Pseudomonadota > Gammaproteobacteria > Pseudomonadales > JAUIET01 > JAUIET01. The sequence continues at coordinate 16,365 of JBGCDE010000026.1, forward strand.
TGGTAAAAATGGTTGATTAGCGTTTCTCGCTAAGTATAGGTGGTAGTGATGAATGCTGGCTATTCGCTGGCGTCGCGCCGCACCATTGGGCTGAACAGCCCGTATTTCCACGACCGCATCGCCATTACCACGGTGACGCCGTGACGTTCTTCCAGTCCCAAAGACGCATCTTCGTTGTTTAGTTCGTCAAATTCGCGCACAAGGCGCATTAGCTTGCGTTGGAATTCGGCGTTAGAGTTGTTAGAAAGCATGCCATTCAAAACGACCAGTCGCTCTCCGTCACGATCAAATCGAGTGCGGAAATACTCTCTACCAATCTTATCCTGAAAAAAACGTTGGATGGGGCCGTTGTCTCGCCACGCGAAGTTAGGCGCAATCAGTAGCTTAATTCGATTCTTCGGAAGCAGTTCAATAATTTTCAGCTTGTCCAGCTGAGCCAGCTTTTGAATACAGTCAGTTTCGCTGATTTTGTAAAAGCTGCAAATGTCTTCCAAGGTCCAGCGGTTGAGTGCGCAGATGGTCACCAGAAGCAGTTCAAGGTCGTCGGCTATCTGCTGTTCTTTCTCGATGTCCAGTAACTTGAGCAATGGCGAGCGTTCATTCATTTGCTGGACCAGATCGGATATTTCCATACCCATCATCAAGCAGGTTTGCTCCAACCTCTGCAGCGTAAAGCTGTTCTCGGAGAATAGCCGTTTGACACTGGCTTCAGATAAATCGAGCGCTTTGGCTACGTCGGCATAGGTTTTGCCATGGGCTTTTAACGCTGATTTCAGAGCGTAAATGAGGGGTCTTACTTGCGCCATCGAACAAATCCAAAAGACGGGTACTGAATATTAATACTTAATGTGCTGCACAGTGCAACTTCACGACAAAAGGTTTCAATATGATATCTACCGATTGATACTGCACATCGAATTCAGGCACTCAGACATAATAAAATGACCATGGATACTAGAATTAGCCAGTATGAAAACACCAATGCAATTGTGCGCTCTGCCATAAGGGACACTAGAACCAGCAGTGTACAGGCGCGAATACGAATTACCCGAATAGAGCGGGATATTGAGAAACTTCTCAGAATGAAAAGCGACTCGCCAGACGCTGCAACTGAGAAGCAAATTGAGCTTAGATTGAGGCAACATATCCAGTTGCGCGAACAAGTGCTCAGGGGCTTGGTTAGCGATGAAAATCATCTGCAGGTTTTGCTGCAAATGGAGCGGAACGGCCTGAGCCGGTGCCAGAACATGCCGGGTCCAGATGCTAACAATCAGCTAGCCCCTACAGGCTCAGAAACAAGCGTCTCTGAGCTGCAGCGCGAATCTACATAAAATAACCTCTTTAACCCCTTGTAATTAATGGTTAAAAAAGGCTAAATCAACAAAAATGTCCAAGCGCGGGTGTTTTTGGCAAGACAAGCGGTTCAGATTTAACGGCCAATGGTTTTGGGGATGACTTTCGGCTGGTATACTGCTTAAAAAATACGCATAATAACAACAACAGATGAGCAGTCACCGATATTTGAACCGCAGTACTACGTCTGCCTGGTAGTTAATGGTGGGCGCAATTGATTGTGGGAGAAGAGCATGATGGAAGTGTTGGCCTATTTAGAGGTCGCTTTCTTTGTAGGTTCAGTGATTTATGTGGCGTGGTACTGGTAGACCAAGCTTTGATCATTTGTGGCTTAGTACATCCAAGTAAGCATCTGTGCAGGCTCCCCAACCGTTTAGCAAAGCATCTATCGTAAACGCATGTCCAATCGACACTTCCAGCAAACCGGGAAGCTGTCTGAACTCAGTTAAATTCTCAAGATTCAAATCATGGCCAGCATTCACGCCCAATCCGCATTTGGTTGCGCATTCTGCGGCAATGCAATAGCGATCGAATTCTCCATTACCTGTGCCATGATGCGCGAAAGAGGCAGCATATGGCCCGGTGTAAAGTTCTATGCGATCCGCGTTTAACTCCGCGGCTCGTTTGATTTGCTCTGGTTCCGGGTCCATAAACAAACTCACACGGCTACCTGCGTGCTTACACCGTTCAATGTGCTGTGCCAATAGTCGGTTATCACCGGTCAGATCAAAGCCATGATCTGAGGTGAGTTGGTGTTGGTTGTCTGGCACCAGGGTGCATTGCTCGGGTTGAACCGACTCAACCAATTCAAGGAAACCAGGGTAATGTGTAACATCATTTCTACCGCTGTGCTGAGCACCTGCAGCCGGGTTGCCTTCGATGTTAAATTCTACGTTAGCGTGATCTGCGCACAATGTGGAAAGCGGTGCGACATCGCTAGCGCGAATGTGGCGCTGATCAGGTCGCGGGTGCACAGTGATTCCATGCACGCCAGCTTTGATGCTGCGTTGTGCGAAATCAACTACATTAGGGCTGTCGCCAACTCTCGAATTTCTGATTAAAGCGATTTTATTCAGGTTAACGCTTAGTGCTATGGTCGACATGGTGGGGCGTCACTGAATTCGACTGATGCTCTCAATAATGACGCTTTGCGTTGGTACATCGTCGTACTCGGCTTCGTCATTCATAAAGCGTCCGGTTCTCTGGATTGATATTGTATCGACAACATCTAAGCCTTCTGTCACTTTACCAAACACGGAATAACCAAATTCGCCCATTCTGTAGTTCAAACTAAAGTTCATTCGCACATTTATAAAAAACTGTGCGGTTGCGCTGTGCGGGTCTGAGGTTCTTGCCATTGCCAGCGTACCGCGCTCGTTTCGTAGCCGGTTTTTGGATTCATTTTGAATCGGGTCACGAGTTTCTTTCTCAACCATATCGGGCGAGAAGCCCCCACCTTGAATCATGAATCGAGGGATTACTCTGTGAAACACAGTATCGTTGTAGTGGCCAGCATCCAGATACTCAAGAAAATTCTTTACGGTGATAGGTGCGCGCTGGTCATAGAGTTCTGCTTTGATATTACCGTGATTAGTTTTGATTAGTATTTTTGTGTTGGCGGCGCTCGCTGCTGGTTCCTCAGCTGTGGCATGTGTGCACACTAGAGCGAAAATCATTGCCGCGCATGCTTGCCTTGCTGCAGTGCTCAGAAACTTATTGACCGGCGATTGCCGATAGGTGAGTTGAGAGCGAATCATGCCCAATCATTCCCTTTCTTTTTCGGAACTAGTCTCGGAATAACCAAGGTCAGAATGACGCCGAGCACAACGGCTCCAGCACCATTGATAAACCATTCCTGATTTGAGCGCTGCTTTAGTCGCTGATTGTCAGCTTTAAGCACATCAATGCTGTTCTTGTGCGCTTCATTTTCCTTGATTAAGGATTTGTTCTTTTGGCTTGTCGCGATATGGTTCTTCGAAATGGCTTCGATTTCAGCCAAACGTTGGCTAACGCTTTCCTTGTCGCCGCTAAGCGAGCCTACTGTTTGCTCCAGCTCCTTGTTCTTGTTCCGCAATTCCAGCAGCTGTTGCTGCAGAGGCTGACTTTTCGACGTCAGTGCATCGATGGTTTTCTGTGCTTCCGCCAGCCGATCTTCGGCGATGGGTATTGCGCTGAGATATTGTGCTGGAATATAACCATCGCGCCCATCTGGCAAGCGAACTTGCACAAACCCTTCTTCATCAAACCTCTGGATCACCTCAAGCCGGGTGCCACTGACCAGGCCTTTGTGCATGATGGTATGCCGTGAAGAGGGACCGGTACGCAGTGGTACATACAGTTTGTCATCTACCCAGCCAGCCTCCGCGGAGGCCAGACTGCTATATTGAAGCAGAGCGCACGTTACTAGCGTACTCAATACTAATCGCTTCATCGAGTTATTCCTTGTTGCACGGGCACAAATAGCGCCACTTTCTTGCTACTTTAATGTAAAGCGGAACACAAGGCTGTCAAATTGTGCACACGCGGGGCATTTTGATGATTGGAAAAATACCAAAAATTCACGCTAGGAGCTTTGTTCGCCTGCGTCGCTATCGTCTGGCTCGCTAATGTGCGGGGCGATCAGTATTGCGGTAATGATGGTCAACACGAGCGTAAAGCCTATTGCGCTGTAGAGCTTGTAGCTCACCCATGTCGCTTCACTGAACTGGTAGGCTACGTAAATATTTAAGGCGCCAACGATGACGAAATTGGCAGTCCACAACAGATTTAGTCTCGACCACACCTGTGCCGGAAGCGATATCTGGTCGCCAAGGCCCCGCTCAAGTAGAGTCTTCTTTCCAAGTAACGGGGCGCCAATAAACAGCGCGGCCAATACCCAGTTGAAAACAGTTGGTTTCCACTGAATGAACGCTTCGCTTCGGAAAAACAAAGTCGCCGAGCCGAACACGGCTACCGCTGCAAACAATATCCAAAGGCGCTTTTCTATATGGCCAGTCAGTAAGCGCATCAGCACTAATTGCAGCGCGGTGGCGGCAATCAGAATAGCAGTGGCTGAATAAATACCATCAAACGTGTACTCAAACCCAGCGAGGCCAATCGTTTGGCCATCCATTTGATAGCTTAAGAAAAATAAAACGATGGGTACGAGCTCGGCGAACTGCTTCATGGTTTTGAATCGACCTGTGTAATATTAATTCAGTGGGTGGGTGAACAGTTGTGACCATGTGCCGCTATAATGCGCCGCGATCTATGTGAGAGAAGACCGTGGCCGCATAAGCTTCAAGATTCTCGAACAGGGCAAAGTTTAGCTTAATATGCCAGATAATAGCGCGTGAAATTCGACTTACATTTACATACTACCGCGTCGGACGGCAATTTGTCGCCTGCGGCCTTGCTTGATCGTGCGCAGGATTGTGGCATAGATGTTTTGGCAATTACCGACCATGACACGGTTGCGGGCGTGCTTGAAGCCCAACGCTACGCTGATTCGAATCCAGCGCTGCCAGTACTCGTCACAGGCGTAGAGTTCAGTTGCCGCTGGGTGAATTTACCGGTGCATGTGGTGGGCTTGAATATGCAAATTGAAAACACCGGTTTTGGGCGATTTATAGATAATCAGCAGAGCTTGCGGGCGGAGCGAAACGACGCAATTCTGAGCCGCCTTGAAAAATTGGGTGTTGGCGGTATTCGTTCAGCAGTTGGTGCGGAGCAGTCCGCTAACCTCGCCCAATTAGGGCGACCACAAATCGCTGATGCGATGGTGGCGCTGGGCAAAGTCTCTGATCGGCAACGTGCGTTCAAGCAGTACCTGGCCAACGGCAAGCCCGCGTCAGTTGCTATTAGTTGGCCTTCACTTTCACAGACTGTAGAGGCAATAAATGCAGCAGGTGGCGATGCCGTCGTTGCTCACCCACTGCATTACCGTCTAACAGGCAGCAAGCTGCATTCTTTGCTAAAAGCAACACTTGATTGTGGTGGCGCCGGTTTCGAAATTATCGGCAGCGGCCAAAACCCTGAGCAGCGCGCGCAATTGGCACGGCTTGCTCGAAAGCTGGGTGCGCGTTGCAGCATCGGCAGTGATTTTCACACCGACCAAGCACCTTGGCAGGCGCTAGGCAAGCTGCCCGATATCCCCGAAGATTGTGTGCCAATCTGGCAGGACTGGAGTGTGGCGCAATGAGCCAGTTTCTGCAGATACACCCAGACAACCCGCAACCTCGACTTATTCAGGCCGCCGCCAACATTGTTCGCGAGGGCGGCGTGATAGCCTACCCAACGGATTCGGCGTATGCCCTGGGTTGTCACATCGGTGATAAATCGGCCCTTGAGAGAATTCGTGCTCTGCGACAACTGGATAAGCACCATAATTTCACGCTTATGGTGCGCGATTTGTCAGAATTGGCCGTTTATGCCAAAGTCGAGAACAGCGTTTTCCGAACGCTTAAATATTTGACCCCAGGTGCTTACACCTTTGTGTTGCCCGCCACCAGAGAGGTGCCGAGAAGGTTGATGCACGCCAAGCGCAAAACCATTGGCTTGCGTGTGCCTGATAATACGGTGGCTCAGGCGCTGCTGGCCGAGTTAGCGGAACCATTGATGAGTGTCACATTGATCATGCCAGGTGACGATGAACCGTTGATAGACCCCTACGAAATACGCGATCTCATCGGCAATCAGGTCGACTTGGTTATTGATGGCGGCTACTGCGGCATGGAGCCAACCACCGTTGTTGCCTTTGAGTCAGATGGTACGCGGCTGATTCGTCAAGGCAAAGGTGACAGTTCGGTATTTAACAGCTGAAACCTGACTATTTATTTGCCCTACAGCCCGCCCGGCAATATCTTATGGCCGAATCAGCAAGTATAATTGCCGCCAGCAGCCCCTTTCCTGGTGAAAAAGTGAGCGAAACCGCTATTAATAATCTCCCCGAACAGCCTGACTCTGAGTCCGGTGAGCCTGTGCAGCAGGAAATTCCGTTTGCGGTGGTAAATGGCGAGACAATTACCGAAATACCGCCTGATCTGTACATTCCACCGGAGGCGCTGGCGATCATATTGGAGACCTTTGAAGGACCTCTGGATCTGCTGCTGTATCTGATAAAACGCCAGAATCTGGATATTCTGGAGTTGGATGTGCTTGAGATTACCAGCCAGTACATGAAGTATGTTGAGATGATGGACGCGATGAAATTTGAGCTCGCGGCTGAATATCTTGTTATGGCCGCCATGCTGGCGCAGATTAAATCTCGATTGTTGCTACCCAGAGTGACCAATGAAGAAGGTGAAGAAGAAGATCCTCGCGCCGAACTGGTGAGACGCCTACAGGAATATGAACGATTCAAGGAGGCGGCTGAAAACATTGACCAGTTGCCTCGCGAGGGTCGTGATTTTGTGGTGGTTGGTGCCGAAGCACCTGAGTATGAAATAGATCGTCCGCAGCCAAATGTGGAAATGAAGGAGTTAATGCTTGCGATGGCCGAAGTGCTGCGCAGAGCAGAAATGTACGAACACCATCGTGTTGTGCTTGAACCTCTGTCCACGCGAGAGAAAATGACTTTATTGCTCGAACGTGTGGGAGATCAGCAATTTGTAAGCTTTGCTTCTGTGTTTGTGATCGAAGAAGGGCGGCTGGGTGTGGTGGTTACTTTCCTTGCCATGATGGAGCTATTGAAAGAAAAATTGATCGACATTGTGCAGTCTGAAGCCTTTGGTCCGATTCATATAAGTGCAAAGGCAGCCTAATGGAAACTACTGAACTTAAAGCAATCATCGAGGCTTCTTTGCTGGCCGCTGGCAGACCGCTTAGCGTGCGTGAGCTGGGTAATTTATTTGACCCGAAGGGTCGGCCAGACAATGCCCAGCTTCGAACTGCCTTGCAGGAGCTTGGTGAAGACTGCGAAGGGCGCGCCTACGAATTGAAAGAGGTTGGCAGTGGGTTCCGTTTTCAAGTGAAAAGCCGTTATGGCACATGGGTTAGCCGGCTGTGGGAAGAGAAGCCGCCGCGCTACTCGCGCGCGCTGCTGGAAACGCTGGCTTTGATCGCGTACAAGCAGCCTATTACTCGCGGTGAAGTGGAAGACGTGCGCGGTGTTGCGGTAAGTACTAATATCATCCGCACTTTGCTAGAGCGTAACTGGGTCAGGGTAGTCGGTCACAGAGATGTGCCTGGCAAGCCTGCCTTGTATTCCACTACCAAGGAATTCCTGGATTATTTTAATCTAAAAAATCTGAACGAATTGCCCAACCTTGCCGATATCAAGGAGATAGCACAGCTTAATCCGGAATTGGAGCTGGAAGCGCCTGTGGAAGGGCGAAGTATCGAAATGCCGGTTGAAGATTCAGAGTCTGCCAATGATGAGCAAGCGGCGGAGCAGCTTTCTGAAGACGATATGGATGTGATTGTGTCAGAAGCGATTGCAGAGGCCGGCGATACCAATGCCATCGTCGAGCAGGTGGAAGCTGTTGTTAACCCTGTGCAAGAAGAACATGGCCTTGCTGACGGGATGGATGAAGTCGACCCCGACGCAGACTTTAGCTCCTTGCCTAACTGAACACGCCTGATGGATGAAAAACTGCAAAAAGTTCTTGCACGGCGAGGGCTTGGGTCCCGGCGTGAAATGGAACGATGGATAGATGCCGGCCGAGTTCGTGTCAATGGCAAGACAGCGAAGCTGGGTGACCGTGTTAGCGACAAAGATACGGTTCAACTGGACGGCAGAACACTCAAGAAAACAGCCGAAAGCGCTATCCCGCGCGTATTGCTGTATCACAAGCCTCTAGGCGAAGTTTGCTCGCGCAAAGACGACGAAGGTCGGCCAACGGTTTACGACCGCTTGCCGCGCTTGACAAATCAACGCTGGATTAGCGTTGGACGCCTTGATGTTAATACAACTGGCTTACTGCTGTTTACCACTGATGGTGAGTTAGCCAATGGCTTGATGCACCCCTCATCAAAAATTGATCGTGAATATTTGGTGCGTGTAAATGGCGACGTTGACGATTCCGCCGTCCAAAACTTACTGCGTGGTGTTGAGCTTGATGATGGGCCAGCGCGATTTACGGATATGCAGGAAGGCGGTGGGCGAGGCGATGGCAGCAATCGCTGGTTTTACGTTGCTTTGATGGAAGGTCGAAACCGCGAGGTTCGCCGTTTATGGGAGTCACAAGGCGCAAAAGTGAGCCGTCTTAAGCGTGTTAGATTCGGGAATGTAGTGATACCTTCCTCAGTAAAAGCGGGGCAGTCGAAAGAATTCAGTGAAGCTGATATTCGTGAGCTTTATGAGCGTGTCCGCCTGCCCGTGCCAGCAGTTATCCGCAAGCCTGGCAAAGCCAGCAAGCAAAGAAGCACTTCAAGAAAGCCGACCGATAAGCGTGGTCGCTGAAGTGTTTATCCGATTTGCGCGCTTAGGGCTTGCCCATTAACAGCCGCACTGTCGTCACTCATTAAGTACAAATAGACGGGCATTATTTCTTCTGGCAGCGGATTGTTCTCTGGAGATTCTCCCGGGAACGCAGACTGTCTCATTGTCGTTCTGGTGCCACCAGGATTGACACTGTTAACCCTTATATTGGATGTGTTTTCCATTTCGTCAGCGAGTACCTGCATTAGACCTTCGGTGGCAAATTTGGAAACAGCGTATGCTCCCCAATATGCCCGGCCTTTACGCCCAACGCCGGATGAGGTCAGAACAATAGACGCCGAGCTGGCCGCTCTCAATACAGGAAGTAATGCCTGAGTCATTAACATTGCGCTATTAACATTTACTTGCTGAACGTCGCGCCATATGCTGAACGTTTGCTTTTCTATCGGCTTGCGCTCACCCAGCAGCGATGCGTTGTGAAGTAGTCCATCAAGCTTGCCAAACTCTTTGTCGATGCTATTGGCAAATTCAATATACGCTTCCAGGTCTTCGTTTTTTAAATCAAACACAATCATTGCCGGCTCGCGACATCCCGCCGCAAGCAAGTCATCGTAGGTTTGTTCAAGAGGTTCCTTACGGCTGCCGGTCAAAATAACCGTAGCACCATGCTGACCAAAGGCCATGGCAGCTGCCCGGCCAATGCCTCCGCCGGCACCTGTGATGAGAATGGTTTTATCTGTGAGCGCATTTGCGCCTGGCTTGTAATCAAACATTTTGCTCATGAAATGTATAAATCTCTAACAATGGACTGCAATTCACGGCCATGATTGATGGTATGGTCGGCATTCCATGCTTCTGCTTCAGATCGATTGCCTACGTAACCATAAGCGGCCGCTACCGTCTTCATTCCTGCGTTTCTGCCCGCTTCAATGTCACGAGCATGGTCGCCAACATACAGACAACTTGCCGGTCGTGCACCTACCTGCTTAGCTGCAAGATACAATGGCTCCGGATGTGGTTTTGCATTGGAGACATCATCCGGACACACCAGTACAGCATACTCAGGGATTAAACTCATGCGTTGCATTAGCGGTGCCGCGAAACGCCGAGGCTTATTCGTGACAACACCCCAGGGCAGAGCTGATTCCTGCAGGATATTTAGTGTGTTCTGTAGGCCGTCGAAAAGGCGGGTTTGCTGGCCAAGTACTTGTTCATAAATGTCCAGCAATTCCTCGCGTAGCAGTTCGAAATCAGGGCTATCCTCCTCACACGCAAACGCGAGCTTCACAAGAGCACGCGAGCCATCAGACACTGTATTTCTGATGTTGGTGGCACCAGGGAGCGCAACACCATGACGAGCGCAAAGTATTTCTAATGTGAGAACAAAATCCTCAGCGGTATCCAGAAGGGTGCCGTCAAGGTCAAAGAATACGGCAGCATTGATACTCATTTCAGTTAGCTGCTGTTAGATGCATCAGGTAATTCACATCAACGTCACGACTCAGTGCATACGATTTACTGATCGGGTTGTACGTCATACCGGTAATATCTTTAACCGAGAGTCCGCATTTCCTGGACCATAAGGTGAGTTCAGAAGGTTTGATAAATTTTTGATAATCGTGAGTGCCTTTTTTTAGCATCTGCAGAATGTACTCCGCGCCGACCACCGCAAACAGCCATGCTTTCGGGTTGCGATTAATCGTAGATAAAAAAAGATCGCCGTCTGGTTTTAATAATCGGCTGCAGGCATTAACAACGGATGCCGGATCAGGAACATGCTCAAGCATCTCCAGGCACGTAACGAGGTCGTACTGCCCAGCTTCCTTTTCAGCAAGTTGCTCCGCGGTGCATTTCTGGTAATCGACTTCCAGTCCTGATTCCAGCAGATGCAAGCGCGCTACATTTAACGAGCCATCGGCCATATCAATAGCTTTGACCTGGGCGCCTTCACGGGCTAGCGCTTCGGCAAGAATGCCACCACCACAGCCGATATCAACAACCTTCAAGCCTTCTAGTGGCCGCCGGCTACTGATGTAGCCAAGCCTCAGCGGATTGATTTCGTGCAGCGGCTTGAATTCGCTACTGGTGTCCCACCAGCGGCTCGCCATTTGCTCGAATTTGTGCAGCTCGGCTTGTTCCAGGTTGAGCTCGGTGGCGGGTGCGTTTGGTTTGCTCATGTGTTTACTATCTGGCGCCAGTGGTTTGCTTTGTTGCGGAGATCTTCACCGTCTATTTGGGTTAATTGACCATTGCTCACTCGCTTCTCTCCGGCAGTCCATACATCCGTGACGTGCGAATTTTGCGCTGAGTAGACCAGATGTGACACCGGTTCGTACATCGGCAGGCATTCTATCTGGTCAATATCTATCGCGAAGAAATCGGCTTGCTTGCCGGCTTCAAGACTGCCAATAGTGTCTTCCCGCCCTATGGCGCGTGCACCATTGATAGTTGCTGTTCGCAGCGCCTGGCTAGCGTTGACTGCATCGGCTTTACCGGCCACGGCTTTTGCCATAATTGCGCTGATATTCATTTCAGACAACATGTTGAGGCTGTTATTGCTGGCTGCACCATCAGTACCCAGGCCAACGTTAACGCCCGCTTCAAGCATATGGTGTAGGCGAAACAGGCCGCTCGCCAACTTAAGATTGGAGCGAACGCAATGAATAACATGAGTGCCGGTGGCCGCCAGCAGCTCAATATCACTGTCGCTTGCGTGCACCATATGGGCACATTGCAGTCTTGGTGAAGCCAGGCCAATGTCGTTGAGCAACTCTAGAGGTCGCAGATTGTGTTCTGCAACAAAGGCGTTGACCTCGTGCTCGGTTTCATGGGCATGAATGTGAATATTGGCGTCTAGCTCATTGGCAAGCGTGGCTACTCTTTCCAGTGTTGATTTGTTGACTGTGTAGGGAGCATGCGGACCAAAGCAAATATCTGCAAAGCTGCTGTGCTTAAAGTCATCAATGACTTGTAGTCCTTTGTCGATATACTCTTCTGCGCCACTTGCCCAAGCTGTTTCAAGCTCCAGTACAGGGAAAGCGACTTGTGCGCGCATGCCATATTGGTGTGCCAGCTTTGCTGTTATATCGGGGAAAAAATACATATCAGTGAAGCAGGTGGTGCCGCCTTTTAGCATCTCAGCCATGGCCAAGCGCACGCCATCCTCGGCAAACTCTTCATCCACGTATTTGCTCTCGGCCGGCCAGATATGCTGTTCCAGCCAGGTCATCAGTGGCAAGTCATCCGCAAATCCGCGCAGCAAGCTCATCGCAGCATGATTATGGCCGTTAACAAACCCCGGACATAACATGTGGTTTGGCATGTCGATGATTTGCTCGGACTTGAATTGTTGCGGGCAATCGGCTTGCGAGCAAACACCGAGGATGCGGCCGTCGCGAATTGCAATGGATCCTTGCGCGATGATTGTGTCTTCGGCGTCAACCGTAGCAATCCATCCGGCGTTAACGATGAAATCCGCCGTTATCGGGCTATTAGAAGACAGGGTTTCAGTGTCTGAATTCAAGGTTCTCAGGTTGTCGGGCTGGTGATTGCGCAGAAGTATACCCGCAAAGCAAACTGTGTGCGCCGCAATGTGATTGAGGGGTGCACAACACAGCATTCCCAGGTGAGTCTGTGGTACAATTGCGGGTTAATCAGGCCGCATTCCGCGGGCTAAAAAAACTGTGTTTTCAGCAAGGAAATCATTCCATTCATGGCGGAACTAGCGAAAGAAGTAGTACCCGTAAATATCGAGGACGAACTCAAGCAGTCGTATCTTGATTATGCAATGAGTGTAATCGTCGGGCGTGCATTGCCCGATGTGCGTGACGGCTTAAAACCCGTTCACCGTCGCGTGTTGTTTGCGATGAACGTTCTGGGTAACGATTGGAATAAAGCGTACAAGAAATCGGCACGTATTGTTGGTGATGTGATTGGTAAATACCACCCGCACGGTGACAGTGCGGTGTATGACACCATTGTTCGCATGGCGCAACCTTTCTCATTGCGCTACATGCTGGTCGACGGCCAGGGGAACTTTGGTTCCATGGACGGCGATTCGGCAGCGGCTATGCGTTACACCGAAATACGCATGCAAAAGATAGCACACGATATGCTCGCCGACCTGGACAAGGAAACGGTCGATTTCGTGCCCAACTACGATGGGCAAGAATTAATACCTGATGTCTTGCCTACGCGCATTCCCAATCTGCTGGTGAACGGCTCATCGGGTATTGCAGTGGGCATGGCTACCAATATTCCGCCGCACAATCTTAATGAGGTTATTGCCGCGTGTTTAGCGCTTATCGATAATCCTGATGCCAGCATTGAAGATCTTATGCAGCATATTCCAGGCCCTGATTTTCCAACGGGGGCCATTATCAACGGTCGCGCTGGCATCGTCTCTGCGTATAAAACGGGGCGTGGTCGAATTTATGTCCGCGCTCGTGCGAACGTTGAAGTCAACGAGAAGACCAGCCGTGAAACGATTATTGTCACGGAAATTCCTTATCAGCTGAACAAAGCAAGGTTGATTGAGAAAATTGCCGAACTGGTTAAAGACAAAAAGCTGGAAGGCATTAGCGAATTGCGCGATGAGTCTGATAAAGACGGCGTCAGGGTGGTTATTGAGCTGCGCCGCGGTGAGTCCGGTGATGTTATTCTTAATAATCTCTATTCCCAGACTCAGCTTCAAACTGTATTTGGTATAAACACGGTTGCGCTTGTTGATGGTCAACCGAAGTTGCTCAACTTGAAAGAGTTGTTGGATGCTTTCATACGGCATCGTCGAGAAGTCGTTACCCGCAGAACAATTTATTTGCTGCGCAAAGCGCGAGAGCGTGCTCATTTGCTGGAAGGTTGGGCTGTCGCGCTAGCCAATATTGACGAAGTGATCGAGCTTATCAAGGCGTCGCCAACGTCTGCAGAAGCCAGAGCCAAGTTGCTGGCCAGATCCTGGGCGCCAGGTGATTCAGTGTTCAAGATGCTGGAGCGCACCGGTGACCAGTCATCTCGGCCTGACGATTTGGCCGCTGACCTTGGTATGCGTGACGGCGAATATCATTTATCCGAGCAACAGGCACAAGCGATTCTTGATCTGCGATTGCACCGCCTGACAGGCATGGAAACTGAAAAGCTTCTTCAGGAATACGGCGAAAAGTTGGAGGAGATTGGCGGTTATTTGCTGATTCTCGGCGACGCTGAGCGGCTGATGGGTGTCATTCGCGAAGAGCTAGAGCAGGTGTTGAAAGACTACGGTGATGAGCGTCGTACAGAGATTACGGAATCTGCACACGATTTAACCGCTGAGGACCTTATCGCGGAAGAAGATCGGGTAGTCACCTTGTCTCATCTTGGTTATGCGAAAACGCAATCTTTAGAGACTTATCAAGCACAAAAGCGCGGTGGTAAAGGTAAGACAGCAACGGCTGTTAAAGACGAAGATTTTGTAGAGCATCTGCTTATTGCCAATACGCACGACACAATTTTGTGCTTCAGCAACATGGGCAAGGTCTATTGGCTAAAAGTCTTTCACATTCCATTAGGGAGCAGAACCGCAAGAGGCCGGCCAATGGTCAACTTGTTACCATTGGAAGAAGGAGAGCGCATAACATCGATTTTGCCGGTTAACGAATACAGTGAGGATCACTTTGTTTTTATGGCAACATCAAACGGTGTTGTCAAAAAGACCGCATTAACTAACTTTGCCAGACAGCGTAGTGTTGGGCTTAGAGCGATTGAGCTTGATGACAGTGATCATCTTGTTGGCACCGCCATCACTGATGGCAAGTCAGACATTATGCTGGCCAGTGACTCGGGCAAAGTCATTCGCTTCTCCGAGGAGGATGTTCGCCCGATGGGCAGGACAGCGCGCGGTGTTCGTGGCATGAAAATCAAGGGTGAAAACCAAATCATTTCCTTGATCGTGCCAGACGACAATGCGCAGATGTTGTGCGTTAGCGTTAATGGCTACGGTAAACGCACCTCTATTTCTGAATTCTCCACGATAGGTCGTGGCGGGCAGGGCGTGATTGGTATCCAGCCCAGCGAAAGAAATGGTCATATTGTCGGCGCAATCCAGGTTAATGAAGACGACGAAATGATGCTGATCAGTGATCAGGGCATGCTGGTAAGAACCCGCACAGGTGAAGTGTCTATTCAGGGTAGAAATACTCAAGGCGTTCGCTTGATTAAAGTCAAAAGTGGTGAGCACATTGTTGGCGTCGCGCGCGTTGAAGAGCGTGACGATGACGAAGCGGAAGAGACTGAGGAATAGGGATGGCGCAGCGTAAGTATAATTTTTGTGCCGGTCCTGCCGCGTTACCCGAGGGTGTACTAGAGAAGGCGCAAGCTGAACTTCTGGATTGGCAAGGTCGCGGCCTGTCTGTGATGGAAATGAGTCATCGCAGCAAGGAATTTATAGCGATTGCCGAGCAAGCCGAAGCGGATTTAAGAGAATTGTTGTCAGTGCCTGATGACTATGCCGTTTTGTTTGTTCAGGGCGGAGCGACAGCGCAATTCTCAGCAGTACCCCTCAACTTGCTGCACGACTCAGGCAAAGCCGATTACCTTAATACGGGTCAATGGTCCAAGAAAGCGATAGCGGAAGCAAAACGTTATTGCGATGTAAACGTTGTTGCGACGGCCGAAGGCAGTAATTTTTCCAGCATACCTGAGCCGACGGAATGGCGAACTGATGACGACGCGGCTTACCTGCACTACACACCCAACGAAACCATTGGGGGCGTTGAATTCCACTGGCTGCCAAGAGTGTCAGTGCCTTTAGTGGCAGACATGTCTTCAACTATTTTGTCACGGCCAATAGACATCTCCCAGTTCGGCCTGATCTACGCAGGTGCGCAGAAGAATATTGGGCCAGCTGGGCTTACCCTTGTGATCGTCAAGCGAGAACTGCTCGGCCGCGCACATGCTATGACGCCCAGCACTCTCAACTACCAGACCATCGACGGGAACAAGTCGATGCTCAACACACCTCCAACATTTGCCTGGTATCTTGCCGGTTTGGTATTTGACTGGTTAAAACAAGGTGGTGGCCTTGAGGCACAAGCGCATAGAAATCATCAAAAAGCCTCGACCTTATATGGCTTCATTGATGAAAGCGGTTTTTACAGCAATCCGGTTGAGCAACAAAGTCGCTCCTGGATGAATATACCGTTCACGCTCGCTGATGATAGTTTGGATAAAGCGTTTCTCAGCGAAGCGGAAGAAAATGGCTTGCTGAATTTGGCGGGCCACCGATCTGTAGGCGGTATGCGGGCCAGTTTGTATAACGCGGTGGGTATGGATGCAGTAGAAGCTTTACTTGAGTTTATGCGCGAATTCGAACGACAGCACGGGTAATCGAATGAGTGATTCAAAGCTACCGACATTACCTGAGCTTAGGGTGCAAATTGACGCCCTTGATCAGGAACTTCAGGCCTTAATTGCCAAGCGTGCGGGTATCGCGGAGCAGGTGGCTTCCGTAAAACTTGCGGAACTGATTGAGTCAGGAGGCTCAGAATCAGACGTTGAGTTTTATCGGCCAGAGCGCGAAGCACAAGTGCTTAGCCGGGTTATGGAGAGAAACCAGGGGCCGCTGGACGACGCCGTGATGGCGCATATTTTTCGGGAAATAATTTCTGCGTGTTTGGCGCTAGAAAAACCGACTGATGTCGCGTTTTTCGGTCCCCAAGGTACTTATACTCATCAGGCAGCACTCAAGCATTTTGGCCAGTCGGCGATGGTGAGCGCGTATCCGTCAATCTCAGCCGTGTTTACGCAGGTTGAAAACGGTTTAAGCAAATATGGCGTGGTGCCTGTTGAAAATTCTACTGAGGGTATGGTGACCCATACGCTTGATAATTTTGCGAAATCGCCGCTAAAGATCTGTGGCGAAGTTCAATTGCGTATCCATTTGCAGTTGCTGATAGGGAAAGACACTGATGTAAGTAAACTGAAAGCTATTTGTGGCCATCAGCAAGCGCTTGCTCAGTGTCAAACATGGTTAGCCACTCATTGGCCCAATGTTGAGCATAAAGCAGTAAGCAGCAATGGGGCTGCAGCTCAAATGGCGGCCAGCGACCCTACGGTTGCGGCAGTAGCCAGCTCTATGGCGGCCGAGCTGTATGATCTGCATTGTGTGTCTTCAAATATCGAAGATCGAAGTGACAATGCCACCCGTTTTTTGGTGGTTGCAGAGAAAGATGTTCCGCCCAGTGGTGACGATAAGACGTCGGTGATAGTTGCCACTCGAAACAAGCCCGGCGCCTTGTTTAAGTTGTTAGAGCCATTCGACCGAGAAGGGGTAATGTTGACCCGCATTGATACCCGGCCCTCACCAACGGAAGCTTGGGCGTATTTGTTTTTTATCGAATTTGAGGGGCATCAATCAAATACAACTGTGACAGATATTCTTCGTGAGCTAGAAGAGCATTCTGTGATGGTTAAGGTGTTGGGGTCTTACCCAAGAGCGTTGTTTTAATGTCTGGCGCCAGTAATAAGGAGAGATCACTGCTAGTGATCGGCCTTGGCATGATTGGTGGGTCGGTGCTGCAGTCGGCACGAAGGCACAGTAGCGCAGATGTCATACTGGGTTATGACGCCAGCGAAGAAGTCAACCAACTTGCCTATGAGCAGGGTATTGTTGATAACAAGCCTGCATCGCTGGAAACCTTGCTTAAACAAGCGTCTCTTATTGTGTTGGCAGTACCGCCTATGGCATTTGCCAGTCTTTTTGCCGAGCTGTCTCGACTTGGGCTTCCCAGTGATGCCGTGTTGACCGATGTGGCCAGCGTCAAACGCCCGGTGCTGCTTGCTTGCCACCAGTCGGCGCCCGATTTGTTGCCGTTGTTTTTGCCCGCTCATCCTATAGCAGGTTCTGAGCAGAGTGGTCTGATGGCCGCGAAAGTTGATCTATTCAAGCAGAAGAAACTGATTCTGACGCCTCATGCCGACCTTAGTCTTGAAGCCTCAGAAAGGGTGGCGCGCTTCTGGGGCAGTCTCGATTGTTTGCTAGCCGAGCTAGAACCGGATTTACACGATGATTTACTGGCGTCCACCAGTCATCTGCCCCATGTTCTGGCGTATGTATTAGTAGATAGCTTGTTGTTGCATCCAGAAACAGACCGCTTGTTTGAATTCGCAGCAGGTGGTTTTCAGGATATATCCAGAACAGCATCCAGTGATCCAACCATGTGGCACGATGTGTTTTTTTCTAATAAAGAGTATGTATTGACGGCGGTAGAGCAGTTTGAGAAGCGCCTTGCTTTGTTCAAATCGATGGTAAGGGAAGGTGATTCTCAGCAATTATTCGACATGCTGAGCACCGCAAAGCAAAGTCGTGACAATTATCTTGCGAAGTACCGCTCATGAAAAAGTACCGCTCATGAAGAAATCGATGCAAACTGAGGCCTAGCAGACATGTTGTTTACCATAACTCCTGGTGGTGTCCTCAACGGCGAGCTGCGCGTGCCAGGCGATAAATCCATATCACACAGATCAATTATGTTAGGCTCAATTGCCGAGGGCCAAACCGAAGTTGAGGGCTTCCTGCAGGGCGAAGACAGCATGGCCACGCTACAAGCCTTTCAAAAAATGGGTGTGCGCATAGAATCAGATGCAGGCAATAAGCTGCAAATACATGGCGCTGGATTACACGGTTTGTCCAAGCCTGTTTCCGATCTGGATTTGGGTAACTCCGGTACTTCTATGCGTTTGTTAACCGGCCTGATGGCAGGGCAATCGTTTCCCAGTCGCTTGATTGGCGATGATTCTTTGAGTAGCCGACCAATGAACCGCGTGGCATTACCATTGCGCGATATGGGTGCGTCAATCGACACTGCTGAAAAAGGTCGACCGCCCGTTCAAGTAAACGGTTCAAATGCACTACAAGGCATTGAATACACGCTTCCTGTTGCCAGCGCACAGATTAAGTCGAGTTTGTTGCTTGCAGGTCTGTATGCGCAGGGGCAAACCGCCATCATCGAACCGGCACCTACTCGAGATCACACTGAGCGAATGCTGCGATCTTTGGGATATGAGGTAACTACTGAGCCTCTAACTGAGGAGGGTGCAAGCCGTATTGTTTTGCACGGTGGTGGCGTGTTGCACGGTGGCAAGGTAAAGGTACCTGCCGACATATCATCGGCTGCATTTTTTATGGTTGCAGCCAGCATAGTGCCCGGTAGTGAGTTGCTATTGCGTGATGTGGGGGTGAACCCCACACGTACCGGTATTGTGAGTATTCTTAGGGCGATGGGCGCCGATATTCAGTTCGAGAATGAACGATTATGGGGAGCCGAGCCGGTGGCTGATATCCGGGTTTGCCACGCCGAGCTGCAAGGAATAGAGATTGACGAGCGTTTTGTGCCGCTTGCTATTGATGAATTCCCCGTTATTTTCATCGCAGCACTTGCCGCTAGTGGAGAAACCATTTTGCGTGGCGCTCGCGAATTAAGGGTAAAGGAAAGCGATCGAATTGCAGTAATGGCCGAGGGGATCATCGCGCTCGGCGGCGATGCTCAAGCAACCGAAGACGGTATGCTATTACAGAGCAGCAGGCTGCATGGTGGTCGGGTGAATAGCCACGGTGATCATCGCATTGCAATGGCTTTTGCAGTGGCGGGCATGCTAGCCGGCGGACCGATTCAGATAGAGAACTGCGACAATGTTGCCACCAGCTTCCCGGGTTTTGCGGAGTTATCTGCAAAAGCGGGCATGGATATAACGGTGCAGGCATGAAAACTGATTCGCCAGTCATCACCATTGACGGTCCCAGTGGCACAGGCAAGGGTACCTTGTCTCAGTTATTAGCCACGCGATTACACTGGCATTTGCTGGATAGCGGTGCGATGTACCGGGTGCTGGCATTGGCGGCGCTGGATAGCGGTATAGACCTTGATGACGAACTGCATTTGGCACAATTAGCGCTTGAGTTAGATATCAATTTCACACCAGATCAACATACCGGCGTGCCTTCAATCCGGTTGGCAGGTTCTGAGGTCAGTGACCGCATTCGAGAACATGAGATTAGCGAAGCATCGTCA
The DNA here is from genome assembly GCA_045105115.1 of Pseudomonadales bacterium. GTDB lineage: Bacteria > Pseudomonadota > Gammaproteobacteria > Pseudomonadales > JAUIET01 > JAUIET01. The sequence continues at coordinate 36,120 of JBGCDE010000026.1, forward strand.
AGAGTGGCGGCGCACCAGCAAGTGCGAACCGCATTATTGGATTTACAACGGGCTTTTCAACGCGCGCCGGGTCTGGTTGCGGATGGACGAGATATGGGCTCTACGGTGTTTCCTGCTGCTGATCTAAAAGTATTTTTGACCGCGAGCGCAGAAGCACGTGCACAAAGGCGTTATAAGCAGTTGAAAACAAAGGAAGATAGTGCTAGTCTCCGCGCACTTCGTGAGGACCTCGATAAACGAGATCAGCGCGACATGACTCGTACGGCCTCACCGCTGCGGCCAGCAGACGACGCGCTTGTCATCGACAGCACAAACTTGTCGATTGATCAGGTGTTTGAACATTTGCTAGACGCCGTTAAGCAGCAGGGTTTGTGCTAGGGTCATTACAGAAGTAAGTGGGATCGCACTGTTCCTTAGTAGCAGCCAGAGTGCGCAATCCCTTTAACTAACTAACCCCGCATCGGTTGGAAATGCGGCGCCCTCAAAGAGAGTATTCCTATGAGCGAAAGCTTTGCTGAACTTTTCGAAGAAAGTTTAAAAACCATTGAAATGAAACCCGGTGCCATTGTGACCGGTGTTGTTATCGATATAGATTCTGAATGGGTTACAGTCCACGCCGGACTGAAATCCGAAGGTGTTATCCCGCGCTCGCAGTTTGTTAGCGAAGGCGGAGAATTCTCACTGGATATTGGCGATGAAGTACAGGTAGCGCTTGAATCCGTGGAAGACGGCTTTGGCGAAACCAAGCTGTCGCGAGAGAAAGCTCGCCGGGCCGAAGCCTGGAAAGAGCTTGAATTGGCATTTGATACTGAAGAAGTAGTTCGCGGCGTTATTAATGGCAAGGTTAAAGGCGGCTTCACTGTAGATGTGGGCGGCGTTAGAGCGTTTTTACCGGGCTCATTGGTCGATTTGCGTCCAGTTCGCGAAACCACTCACCTGGAAGGCAAAGAGCTTGAGTTCAAAGTCATCAAGCTGGACCAGAAGCGTAATAACGTGGTTATTTCTCGTCGCGCTGTTATGGAAGTGGCTAATAGTGAAGAGCGTGAAGCTTTACTTGCCAGCTTGCAAGAAGGCGCTCCAGCCAAGGGTGTTGTCAAGAACCTTACCGATTACGGTGCGTTTGTTGACCTTGGTGGTATCGACGGCTTGTTGCACATCACTGACATGGCCTGGAAGCGCATCAAGCATCCAAGCGAAGTGGTCAATGTAGGTGACGAGATTGACGTTAAGATTCTGAAGTTTGACCGTGAGCGCAATCGCGTATCGCTTGGCATGAAGCAGCTGGGTGAAGATCCATGGGTAGAAATCAAGAATCGTTACCCTGAAAATGGCCGCGTTACTGCACGCGTTACCAACCTTACAGATTATGGTTGCTTCGCTGAGCTTGAAGAGGGTGTTGAAGGTCTTGTTCACGTGTCCGAAATGGATTGGACCAATAAGAACGTGCACCCTTCCAAACTGGTTCAGGTTGGTGACGAAGTAGAAGTCATGATTCTGGACATTGATGAAGAGCGCCGACGTATTTCTCTTGGTATGAAGCAATGCCAGCAGAATCCTTGGGACGCATTCGGGTCACAGTTCAGTAAAGGCGATAAGATCAAAGGCAGCATCAAGTCGATTACCGATTTCGGTATCTTTATTGGCCTAGACGGCAACATCGATGGTCTGGTGCATTTGTCTGATATTTCCTGGCACGAAGAAGGCGAAGAGGCCGTGCGTCGTTTCTCCAAAGGTGACGAGCTGGAAACGGTCATTTTGGCTATTGATCCGGAACGAGAGCGCATTTCTCTTGGCGTTAAGCAGTTGGAAAATGACCCATTCTCCAGCTACCTGACGGCTAACGACAAAGGCTCTATCGTCATGGGTATTGTGACGGAAGTTGATGCAAAATCGGCAACCTTGACCTTGTCTGAAGACGTTGAAGGCGTACTTAAAGCGTCAGAGATCAGTCGTGACAAGGTAGAAGATGCACGTAATGTGATCAATGTAGGTGACGAAATTGAGGTGAAAATCATCAATGTTGACCGTAAGGGTCGCATCGTTAACCTGTCTATCAAAGCGAAGGAATTCGAAGATGAGAAGCAGGCGATTCGCGATCATAAGGAAACGCAATCGGACGACACGTCTCCCGCCACATTGGGTGATTTGATTAAAGCCAAGATGGACCGTCAGTAGTCCCCACAGGCTTGTGATTCCGGCTCGGCGCACAGTTCGAGCCGGATTCTTCTTTCGAAGCCAAGGTATTGATTTTAAAATGTTTTGGACGCAAGATCGAATCTGATCTATAGTATCTCTACACCCTACAGGGCGCCAATTTCCGCATAAAACCAATGACTAAGTCAGAGCTGATTGAACACATAGCAGCGGCGCAGACCCAATTGTCACCCAAAGACGTAGAGCTTGCGGTGAAGACGGTCATTGAGCAAATGTGCCAGACTTTAGCGTCTGGTGATCGAATAGAGATTCGTGGCTTCGGTAGCTTTTCTCTTCATTATCGTGAACCAAGGCTGGGCCGTAATCCGAAAACGGGTGAGAAGGTTGAGCTGGCCGGGAAGAGTGTTCCTCACTTTAAACCTGGCAAAGAGTTACGCGAACGAGTCAACGAAAGTTTAAAACGCTATCCCTAGTTATTGAACATGCGCATTGGGCGTTTTCGCCAAAGCGGTATCAAAAGTTTCCCAATATTTACGTTTAGAAAGGCCAATTCGGCTGCACAGCTGCGAGCTGGCCTGCGATAATTGCTGTGTAGTATTCATCAGGGAGAGTATTCATGCTTCGAATCATTAACATCTTACTGCTCATTGCTCTGGCAGTGGCCGCCACGGCGTTTGCTTTGCAAAATACCAGCCCGGTGGCGCTTGATTTGTTTTTCACGCAAGTGGAAGAGGCCTCAGTAGGCGGCATTGCGCTGGCATCGTTTGCATTGGGTGGTGTGTTTGGTTTGCTAGCCGGTAGCGCTGTTTGGTTTCGTTTGAAGAGAGCCGAACGTTCTGCAAAACGTAAACTGGTGCAATCCGAAAAAGAATTGGACAGCTTACGATCCAACGTAGCCTAGCGATTAGCAACAATTCTCCAGTTCAGTTCTAACTAAGTGTGATTTCCTGACAGGATGTCTGACTTTATTGTATTTGTATTTCTATTTGCCGCAGTCGTCATCGGCTGGCTGCTTGGTCATTGGAGTGCGGGTCGCAAACAGCGCTCAGATTTGGTCAATCAAACAAGCAACCAACCCTATATCACTGGGCTTAATTTCTTACTTAACGATCAACCTGATGGTGCGATTGATGCTTTTATTGCGGCGCTCGAAGTTAATAGCGAAACAATAGAGACGCATCTAGCTATTGGCAATTTGTCCCGCCGTCGTGGCGAAACTGATCGAGCGATTAGAGTACACCAGAATCTCTTAGCAAGGCCTTCATTAAGTCGAGTGCAACGACAGAAAGTTCAGTTTGAACTGGCGCTGGATTACACAAAAGCAGGCTGGTTAGACAGAGCAGAGCGAATTCTAAAAGAACTGGTTACTCAGGGTCCGTCTGATAACCGCGCGAAGGTGCTGGCAACGCTGATAGATATTTATCAGCAAGAACAGGAATGGGGGCAGGCCTTGCCACTGGCGCAAGAATACATGTCGTTTACAGGCACTGAAGAATCTCAAAAGATGGCGGTTGCAGCGTCTCATTATTGCTGTGAGCTTGCTCAGATTGCTCTCAATGAACAGCGTTTTCATGACGCGGAGAAAAGTCTGCGTCAGGCCCTGCAGTTATCCGCAACGAATGCGCGGGCTTCAATTCTGAAAGCACAGGCGCAGCTGGGACTTGGCCGCGAACGTAAGGCGCTTTCCTCATTGAAGAAAATGGCGGATATCGCGCCAGACAAGCTAATTGAAGCTATTCCTCTACTGGAGCAGATATTAATTAGCCGCGGTAGTAAAACAGACGTGATTGAATTTCTCAGTGAGTTTGCCAGCCAGGATGAAAGTGGTGCCTTGGCTTCCGTTTTGTTCGGCCAAATACGAAAGCATAAAGGCGATGAACAGGCTTTGGACTACCTGAATAGCAGTAGGAAAGGACAGACAACGCTGGCTGAGCTGTTGCAGGTCTTAGAGATTGAAACAGCGAAACCGAATGGTGTAAATGCTGAAAGTTTGAAAAAAATCGCCGAACTGTTGTTAGCCAAAGAACAGGCGCGTTGGAATTATCGCTGCAGGCAATGTGGCTTTGGTGGCAACCAATTACACTGGTTATGCCCAGGGTGTAAATCCTGGGGTACGGTTAGCAGAGACTGACAGCGGTTGCGGCTAACGACCCAAGAGCCCTGATCAGCTTTATGTCGCGCAGAAGTTGCAGATATATCGTACATATCTACTGAATAATTGTGTTAGTTTATTGCTGTGCAGGAAGCACATATCGAATATGAATCAGGTTTCAAAAGGAGATGAACCATGTTTTCAATATCACAGCAATCCCGTCCTTTAAAAGTAATCAACCATGGCTGCCGCTTGGCGGCTTTGCTTGGTCTGTTCGCACTGAACCCCGTTGTGGCTCACGCTGAAGCAGGTGCGAAAGCCCCGGTAGTTGAGCGCCAAACTGCGCAAATAAATGTCAATACAGCGGCGGCTGAAACGCTTGCCCAGTTGAACGGCGTCGGTATGTCGAAGGCCAAAGCCATTGTTGATTACCGTGAGAAGTTTGGCCGTTTTCGTACAGTGGAAGATTTGCTTGCCGTGGAAGGTATCGGTAAAGCAACGCTCGCGAAAAATCGCAGCCGAATTAGCATGTAGCAATCAGCAGGCCGGCGCCCAATAAATACGGCGCCTTTTCACGTCGCAGCAGGTTTAGGCCTGTTGCGACGCTATTATTCCCAAGGTATTGCTGCTTCAAAGTTGCTACGCTATGCAGTACGTATAATTCCGGCTTTCGAGCCAGCGTATAGTGAATGCAAACAATATTACTAACGGGTAGCGATGGCTTTATTGGCAGGCATGCAGCACCCGCGTTACTAGCGGCAGGCTTTACGGTTAAAGAGTCAGCTTTGCGTGCAGAGCACTTCTCGGTCGACCAGTGTATGGCAGAATTGCAGGGCGTTGATGCGGTTGTCAATCTGGTCGGTCTGGCGCATTCCAGCCCCAAGCAGGTTCAGGAAAATGATTATCTGCAAGTAAATGCCGAATTTCCTGCGCGCCTGGGAGCCTGTGCACTGGCCGCCGGCGTTAAGCGATTCGTGCATGTAAGCTCCGTGAAGGGCGCGCGGTATCAAGCCTCACTGGCTCCAAACGATGAATTGAATGCAGCACGCCCGAAAGATATCTATGGGCTGAGCAAGCGTCTTGGTGAGGAAAAACTTCTTGCGCACGACTGGCATTCATCGCAGTGCGTAGTGCTAAGGCCTAGCTTGGTCTATGGGGCTGGCGTAAAAGCAAATATGAAGTCTTTGCTAAGTGTGTCTCGATCGCGCTTTTGTCCGATACTTGTTGATACTGGATCGCGGTCAATGCTCAACATAAATAATTTCTGCAGCGCCTTGACCTGCTCACTGATAGCAAAAGAGTTGAACCACAGCGTCTATATTATTACTGATTCAACGGCCTTAACCGTTGCTGATATTCAGAATGCCGCGCGTAAAGAAACAATGGGTGAGCGTGCGAGCTGGCAAGTTTCCGCAACAACTGTTTGCAAAATACTGGGAGTACTTAAGGTGTTTCCTGATGCCTGGTTCCGGAGCCTGTTCGATGTGCTAGCCAAGATTACAGAGGCAGAGCTTTACACGGCAAGCCGGTTTGAACAGGAATTCAACTGGACGGCAAAGCACGCACTGGAAGATGTGATTCCAGATATGCTTGCCGAACTTTAGGTGGCAGCTTGTTATCAATGAATGAGATGATAGTGCTGATAGCCGCGGTTTTTGCAGCCAGCCAAGTTCTGCTTTATGTTTATCGTCAAATAGCGATACGCCAGCACTGGTTGGATATTCCCAACGAACGCAGTTCGCATACCGCTCCCACACCCGGTGGCGCAGGCTTGTTTTTGGCCATTGTTTTCTCAACTGCCGCAGCGTATTTATGGGTGAGTGGCAAGCTATCACCTGAGATAGTTTGGCTGTATGTCATGCCACCGATTATGGCCTTGATGGGCTGGATTGATGACAGGTTTGCGGTGTCACGGCGAATACGCGCGGCGGTTTATCTTTTTTGTGCAATCTTATTCGTTAACGGCATCTCTGATAACAACTCTTTTTGGGTGCTGTTGGCTCTTGCTGTTTTTGTGTTTGCGTTTGTTAATGCGTTTAATTTTATGGACGGTATTGATGGCATTGCGGCGAGCCAAGTGTTGTTTTACGCAGTTGCCTTTATTGTCGTTTGTACTGGGCCGCTCGAGATGGATCTTCAGTCTTTGCTAATTCTATTGGCAACAATCTCTGCTGCATTCCTGTTCTGGAATTGGTCACCCGCGTGGCTTTTTATGGGTGACTCGGGAAGTTTGTTCTTCGGTTTTTTACTTGCGGCTACCGCGGTCTATGCGGCCGAGATTTCAGCGCTTTCGTTGTTATCTAGCTTGATTTTATTAGCAAGCTTTATAGCCGATAGCTCGGTGACACTGCTGTCTCGATTGCTAAATGGTGAACGTATACAAGATGCTCATCGAACACATCTTTATCAGTTGTTAGCGAGGAAGTGGGGTAGTCATGCTCGTGTGGTTATTCTATACACTGCCGTTAATATTACCGTTTTATTGCCTGTAGCAGTGGTTTCAGAAACTCACCCATCCTTGGCAGCTATACTGTGTATTGCTAGCTATGCGGTTCTCTGTTCAATTGTCTGGGTTTACCGCACTCGCTTATTGTCATCATTGATAGAAGAAATTAATTCGCCGTGACAGGCTCTATCAGGCTCGGGAAAGCCGGTATTTTATGAACATAAGAAGGCACATCCACCGTCTTGTGGATTATTTTTCTCCAATTGATAAAGCGGCTGAATTACCGCGCAATGTGAAGCAAGCTCTAATGCTGCTCGCTGATCTATTGTGTATTCCTCTCGCAATCTGGATTTCAGTTGCCCTGCGTTGGGGCAGTACAGAGTTTCCCATTGGCCCTATGGCTTATCTTTCGGTTGGTTTGACCATAGCCATTAGCGCAGCCTTGTTTTTGCGTCTCGGATTGTACCGGGCTGTTATTCGTTTTATGGGGCATCAGGCCATTATGGCCGTGCTCAAGGCAGCCACCGTATCGGCCGTGGTGTTCAGCATTTTGAACTATTCAATGGATACCAGCCTGCCTCGATCTACGCCGCTACTGTACTGGGCAATATGTGTATTGCTGATTGGCGGATCTCGGTTGGGTATTCGCGCGTTTTATCAGTACAAACTGAAAAGTTTGGCCGACAAGGTGGTCATTTATGGCGCCGGAGCGTCTGGACGACAGTTACTGACAGCCTTGCTGCAAAGCGATGAATACCACCCGGTATGCTTTATAGATGATGACCCGCGCTTACACGGAACTGTTATCCACGGGGTTGCTGTTGCAGGTCCTGACAGGTTGGCCCAGTTGGTCAATCATCACGAAGTGAGTCAGGTGCTATTGGCAATGCCTTCTGTAGCGCGTGAATATCGTCGTGATGTGATTAACCGGCTGGTTGGGCTGGCCGTTCATGTAAAAACGATCCCGAACTTTGCTAGCTTGATTCAAGGCCGAGCATCAATTGCTGAGATTCAGGACATTGATATTGAAGATCTGCTCGGGCGTGATCCGGTGCCGCCACACCCTGAATTGATCGACCAATGTGTGGCAAACAAGATTGTTTTGGTAACTGGTGCTGGTGGTTCCATAGGCGCGGAGCTTTGCCGACAAATTATCAACCATGAGCCGCAGGAATTAGTGCTGTTTGAAGCCTCTGAGTTCGCTTTATATCAAATAGAGCAAGAGCTTCGACAAAGCCTTATGGCATTGAAGGCGCCCTGTAAATTAACGCCGTTGTTAGGGTCTGTTAAAGATAAGAAGCATATTCAGCGCGTAATGAATGTATGCGCTGTGCAAACGGTCTACCACGCTGCCGCGCACAAGCATGTTCCAGTGGTCGAATACAACGTTGCTGAGGGTGTCTCGAACAATGTATTTGGCACAGTCAATACAGCACTTGCGGCGGTTAATGCAAATGTTGAGCGCTTTGTACTGGTGTCTACTGACAAGGCTGTCAGGCCCACAAATATCATGGGTGCATCTAAAAGACTTGCCGAAATAGTACTGCAAGGGCTTGCAGAAAAGCCCGGAAATACCAACTTCAGCATGGTTCGTTTTGGTAACGTGCTTGGTTCGTCTGGCTCTGTTGTTCCGCTTTTTCGAAAGCAAGTAAATGCAGGTGGTCCGGTTACCGTGACTCATACTGAGATTATTCGCTACTTCATGACTATCCCGGAAGCGGCGCAACTGGTCTTGCAGTCTGGCGCATTGGCGCGCGGCGGAGACGTATTTGTTCTGGATATGGGCGAACCCGTGCGCATTCTTGATCTGGCACGCCGAATGATTCGGCTGATGGGTTTTGAAATAAAGGATGAGAATAATCCTTATGGTGATATCGAAATCAAAGTTACCGGGCTAAGACCTGGTGAAAAGCTCTACGAAGAACTGTTGGTTGGCAACAATGTGAGTGGTACAGGTCACCCGATGATTATGTGCGCCGAGGAAGAGTTCCCTGACTACGATGTAGTGCAGCAATATCTTATCAGCTTACAGGCTGCCTGTAGTGAAGGTGATTGCGACAGCATTCGCGCAATTCTGGTTGAATTGGTAAATGGTTTTGTAAGCAAGGGCCCTGTAGCGGATTATCTTTGGGAGCGCATGGCGCCAGTTGACGCGGTGCAATCTTTGCCGTCTGCGGTTGACCAGTCACCTAAAGTCAAACCTTTGTTTCCAGACAAAACCCACGCCCAACCTAAGTAAATTCCAAGGAGCTCTTATATGGCGGATTACGACGTTTTCAATGGCGACGCGGATGGAATTTGCGCGCTTATTCAGCTTCGTCATGCCGAGCCCAGAGACAGTACGATTGTGACTGGGGTGAAGCGTGATATTGCTCTGCTGAAAAAGATCGATGTCGCAAGCGGCGATCGTGTGACTGTCTTAGACATTTCGATGGATAAGAATAAAGCCGATCTTGTTCGTATATTAGACGCGGGTGCTGAGGTGTTCTATTGCGATCATCACTTTGCAGGTGACATACCCGAAGCGCCTAATCTGCACGATTTGATTAATACCGAAGCCGATACATGCACCAGTTTATTGGTGAACGGCTATTTGAAAGGTGCTTATCGAGAGTGGGCTGTGACAGCTGCATTTGGCGATAATCTAAAGGTAAGCGCCCTGGCGCTTGCTAAGCAAACGTCTCTTAGTGAGAGTGAGATAAATAGCCTTGAAAATCTCGGAACCTATATAAACTATAACGGCTATGGCGCCTCGCCGGATGACCTGCATTTTACTCCGAATGATCTCTATACACTGATGCAGCCATTCACCAGTCCTCTCGATTTTATCGAACAGGAATCGGCGGCCTATAAAAAACTGGAAGCCGGTTTTATAAACGATATGGCATCGGCAAGAGGTGTGGATTACGATCATGTGGACCAACACTGCGCTGTATTAACTTTCCCAAACGAGGCCTGGGCTAGAAGAGTGAGTGGCGTTTTCAGTAACGACCTTGCGAACGAGAATCCTGATCGGGCCCATGCAGTATTGACAGCCAAAGCTAATGGCAACTACTTGGTGAGTGTGCGTGCACCGCTCAACAACAAGACGGGTGCAGATGAATTGTGCATGCAGTTTCCAACCGGCGGTGGACGTAAGGCCGCGGCAGGCATTAATGATTTACCTGCTGAGATGCTGGGTGATTTTGTAAGTGCATTGGGGGCACGATACACAAATGAATCCTAAGCAGAGCGCGGCTTGGTTTGCGCTAGAAACGCTGGGGCTAAGCCGATCTAGAATTGACAGCATTTTTGACGCTGATCTTCAGCGGGCAGAGCGCTGCACTATTGAAAATTGCGGAATAAGGCTGGACTACAGCAAAACGGCGATCACTGAAGACGTGATGCGACACTTAATCGATTTGGCGCGGGACACTGGCGTACCAGAACGCATGAAGGCGATGCTCGGCGCTGAACACATCAATACAACAGAGAACCGCGCTGTACTGCATCTTGCCTTGCGGGATTTGGACGGAAAGCTAGCAAACCACTACGGTATGGAGAAGCACGAGGCTGTGCTTCAACAGTTGTCACGTATGCAACAGTTGTCAGATGATATTCGCAGTGGTCAGTGGCGAGGGTTTTCTGGCAAGCGAATTCGTCACGTGGTTAATATCGGTATTGGAGGCTCTGATCTTGGACCGAAGATGGTGTGTGAAGCGCTCAGGCATTTGCAGTCATCAGAGATTCAAGTTCATTTTGCCAGTACGATTGATGAAACGCACTTGCCGAATATATTGCGAACGCTTGACCCTGAGGAAACTCTGTTTTCGATATCAAGCAAGACGTTCACGACTCAGGAAACAATGTATAACGCTAGAGGTGCGCGGCAATGGGTTCTTGAGCACTATTCTGACAGCGATGCAATCGCTAGGCATTTTATCGCCGTCAGCAGTAATACAGCGGCGGCCGTAGAGTTCGGAATTGCCGAGCAAAATTTATTGTCGTTTTGGGAATGGGTTGGTGGGCGATACTCGCTGTGGTCAACTATCGGTTTTCCTATCTGCGTGGCCTTAGGCTTTGCGCGCTTTGAAGAATTGTTACGTGGGGCCAATGAAATGGACACCCATTTTTTCACCGAAGAATTTGAGATCAATTTGCCAGTAGTGTTGGCGCTGTGCGGCATCTGGCACAATAATTTCTGTGGTCACCATAGCTTAGGTGTTATTCCCTACAACGATGCCCTCGGTCTACTACCCATGTTCTTGCAGCAGTTGGATATGGAAAGCAATGGTAAATCAGTTGATCTTGACGGTAACCCAGTGACATACGCGACCGGCCCAGTGGTTTGGGGGCAGAGCGGCTCAAACGGACAGCACGCGTTCTTTCAGCTGCTGCATCAAGGTACTGGCGTTATTCCACTTGAATTTGTATTCGCCGTTAATACAGAGACAGACAACCAGGAGCAGCATCGCGCCTTATTGGGTAATATGCTGGCGCAGTCCAATGCTTTAATGCAAGGTGAACAGGCTAATGATGATGCAGG
>JBGCDE010000027.1:0-5476 GCA_045105115.1 Pseudomonadales bacterium
GTCATTTTCTGGTTGATCCTGAAGCCGCCTACTTACTTGGTAAACCCCAATGAAAATTGCGATTCTATCCCGAAATCCTGATTTGTATTCGACCCGTCGATTAAGAGAGGCGGCGATCGAGCGTGGGCATGAGGTGCGAACCCTGGATGTGTTGCGCTGTTACATGAACATTAATGTGCAAAGTCCGAGCATTCATTCGCGCGGGGAAGAGTTGCCGCATTTTGATGCGGTGATTCCGCGCATTGGGGCGTCGGTGACTTTTTATGGTGCGGCGGTACTGCGGCAGTTTGAGATGCTGGGAACTTATCCGCTGAATGAGTCGGTGGCGATTACGCGTTCGCGTGACAAGTTGCGATCTATGCAATTGCTGTCGCGTAAGGGTATTGGTTTGCCGGTGACTGGTTATGCGAGTAAGCCCAGTGACATTCCGGATTTGATTGATATGGTCGGTGGTACGCCGCTGGTGATTAAATTGCTAGAGGGTACGCAGGGTATTGGAGTTGTACTGGCGGAAACCCGTAAGGCTGCTGAGTCGGTGATTGAAGCGTTTATGGGCGTGAAAGCGAACATCATGGTTCAGGAATACATCAAGGAAGCGGGTGGTGCGGATATTCGCTGTTTTGTGGTGGGTAATAAGGTGGTGGCTGCTATGAAGAGGCAGGCACCGGCTGGTGAGTTTCGTTCTAACTTGCATCGCGGGGGTACGGCTACGCTGGTTAAGTTGCATCCATCAGAGCGCGCGACGGCTGTGCGTGCGGCGAAGACTATGGGCTTGAACGTGGCGGGTGTGGATATTTTGCGCTCCAACCATGGGCCAGTGGTTATGGAGGTGAACTCTTCGCCGGGTCTTGAAGGTATTGAGCATGCCAGCGGGAAAGACGTGGCCGGGCAAATCATTGAATATATGGAAGAGAATGCGCGTCCCAAGCGCACCAGAACCAAAGGTAAGGGTTAGGTTAAATTAAGTGTCAAAACGTGAAGACTTTGTGTTGGCCGGTGAAACTGTTGCGGCAGGCCAACGCAAGCAAGTAAGAATTCCAGCCGTACGCTTATACACGAACACTCCGGTTGATCTTGTTGTTGATGTTATCCATGGTAGGCGTCCTGGGCCGGTTCTGCTGGTGACGGCGGCAATGCATGGTGACGAGCTGAACGGTGTTGAAATTTGTCGCCAATTGGCGCGCAGAAAATTGCTGCAGAATTTGCGCGGCACTTTATTGTTGGTGCCGGTTGTGAATACTCTGGGTTATATCCAGCAAAGTCGTTACCTGCCTGACCGGCGCGATTTGAATCGCTGCTTTCCTGGTTGGGCGAATGGCTCGCTTGGTGGCCGTTTGGCGTACATCATTAGAACTGAATTGTTGTCGGTAGCTACGCACGTGATTGACCTGCATACCGGAGCAATACATCGCAGTAATCTGCCGCAGATTCGTGCTGATCTTGATGATGAGACCACGCTAGAGATGGCCGAGGCGTTTGGGGTGCCGGTCATTATTGATTCCAAAACGCGTGATGGCTCTTTCAGAGAGTGTGCGGCGGATCAGGGTGTTCCGTTGATTTTATACGAAGCGGGTGAAGCGCTGCGGTTGGATAACGCGGCGATTAAAGCCGGGGTGCGTGGTATTCAGCGCGTGATGCGTGCCTTGAGTATGTTGCCTGTGAATCAGAAGCCACGCAAAAATGCAGATAAGCAACCGGATATTAAACCGGTGCAGGTGCGGCGTAGTTACTGGGTGCGAGCTGATTGCGACGGGATGGTGGTGTCGAGTGTTCCGCTAGGGCGCCGGGTGGCTGAAGATGAAGTGTTGTGTACGTTGGCGGGTCCGTTTGACTCAGAGCTTAGGCAAATTCGTGCACCCAGTGCCGGCATTATTATTGGTGCTACCCAGATTCCCGTGGTCAACGAAGGCGAGGCCTTAATGCACGTGGCGGAGTTTTCTCGGCTGCAAAGTGCCGAGACCAGCGTTAATAATTTCCAGGAACGCTTTGTTGACGAAGAGGTCGGTTGAGCTTTACACCTGACTTTTACTAGAGGCGCAGCAGATTAGACAGCTTCGGGTTGGGCTTTTGCGCTGCCCGAAAAATCAGAATAATGTTGCCAATGCGCTGCACTAATTCGGCTTTGTGGGTCTCGCAGATTTCCTCAGCCATGCCTTTGCGCACGGCGCGGTCTGGAATGCTGAGTCGCACCTTGATCAGTTCATGGTCGTCCAGCGCTCGGTTGAGCTCGGCATCGATGTTTTCTGTAATGCCATTACCGGCGATTGTGACCACAGGTTTTAGCTTGTGACCCACCGCTTTGAGCTGTTTTTTGTAGGCATTGTCCATTGAATGTGGCCTGCTGACTCTGGGGCGGCGCATTCTACAGTAAAATCCCCTTACAACGACAGACAGGGCAGCACTTGTGGCTAGATCTAAAACCAGCGCACGCTGGTTAAAAGAACATTTTGATGATTATTACGTAAAGCTTGCCAAGCAAGAAGGCTGGCGCTCGCGAGCGAGCTTTAAGTTGATTGAGATTGACGATAAGTACCGACTGCTGAAACCGGGTTCGCGGGTTATCGACCTGGGGGCGGCTCCCGGCGGGTGGTCACAAGTGGCCAGTAAACGCATGGGCTCGGGAGGTAAGATCGTTGCGGTTGATTTATTGCCCATGGATGCCTTCGCCGATGTTGAATTTATTCAGGGTGATTTCACGGAACAAGCCATTTTTGATCAAATTATGGCATCGCTAAATGGTCAAAAAGTTGACCTTGTATTATCAGATATGGCCCCCAATATAAGTGGTATGGCGGCTATTGATCAGCCCAGAGCCATGTATCTTATTGAATTAGCATTGGATTTGGCCGATCAGATATTAAAGCCAAACGGCAGTTTGTTGGTGAAGGCTTTTCACGGAGAGGGCTTTGATGAATGGCTGGCCATGTGCAAACAACGTTTTACCAAGGTGCAGTCGATTAAACCGAAAGCATCCAGACCCCGATCACGGGAAATTTATCAACTTGCTCAAGGCTTTAGAGGGTAATGACAGGTCTCAAACACGGTATTTCAGAATGCGTGCTACCTGAATGTGTAGTACAGTTAACTAGGGCTTCGAAAGAACTCATGGTGTACAAACTGGTCCAACCCCAACGGGCTTGCGTTTTATCATCTAATCACGTGTTAAACACAGTAATGTTTACTGACGACAGCCACCGCCAACCAGGGGTACTGTTTTGAACGATATGGCAAAAAATCTGATTTTATGGACCATCATTGCAGCGGTGCTGCTCATGGTGTTTCAAAACCTGAACGTAAAAGCACCTGTTGACCAGCTGCAATATTCCGAATTTGTAGAAGAGGTTCAGGCCGGGCGCATCAGCAAAGTCGTTGTTGATGGGCTGGACATTTATGGCGAAACCAAAAACGGTGAAGCCTTCAAAACCGTCCGCCCCAATGTGGTTGACAACGGTTTGATGGGCGACCTGCTGAACAACAATGTTCAGGTTGAAGGTCGGGCACCTGAGCAGCAAAGCTTGCTTACCCAGCTGTTGGTTGCCTGCTTCCCAATATTGATCATTATTGCTGTGTTCATGTTTTTCATGCGCCAGATGCAAGGTGGTGCCGGTGGCCGTGGCGGCCCCATGAGTTTTGGCAAAAGCAAAGCGCGTTTGTTAGGTGAAGATCAGATCAAAACAACCTTCGCTGATGTAGCAGGCGTTGAAGAAGCTAAAGAAGACGTCAAGGAGCTGGTTGAGTTTCTGCGTGACCCCAGTAAGTTTCAGCGTCTGGGTGGTCGAATTCCACGTGGCGTATTAATGGTTGGCCAGCCTGGTACAGGTAAAACCCTATTGGCTAAAGCCATTGCGGGCGAAGCTAAAGTACCGTTCTTTACAATATCCGGTTCTGATTTTGTTGAGATGTTTGTTGGTGTTGGTGCCTCACGTGTGCGCGACATGTTCGAGCAGGCCAAGAAGCAATCGCCCTGTATTATTTTCATCGACGAGATCGACGCAGTGGGTCGACATCGTGGTGCTGGTCTTGGTGGCGGGCATGATGAGCGCGAGCAAACCCTGAACCAGCTGTTGGTTGAGATGGACGGCTTTGAAGCCAATGACGGTGTGATTGTTATTGCCGCCACAAACAGGCCAGACGTGCTTGACCCTGCGCTGTTGCGCCCTGGTCGTTTCGATCGTCAGGTAGTGGTTGGCTTGCCCGATATTCGCGGGCGTGAACAAATTCTGAAAGTACACATGCGTAAAGTACCATTGGGGGATGATGTTGAAGCCTCCAGGATTGCGCGCGGAACCCCGGGGTTCTCCGGTGCCGATTTGGCTAATTTGGTGAATGAAGCGGCTTTGTTCGCGGCGCGTGCTAATCGCCGTACGGTAGGCATGGAGCAGTTTGAGCTGGCCAAAGACAAAATCATGATGGGCGCTGAGCGCAAATCAATGGTGATGTCTGAGAAGGAAAAGCTGAACACCGCGTATCACGAGGCAGGCCACGCGATTGTTGGCCGCTTGGTGCCAGAGCACGACCCGGTCTATAAAGTGAGCATCATCCCGCGCGGCAGGGCGTTGGGCGTGACCATGTTCTTGCCGGAAGAGGATCGTTACAGCCACAGTAAGCGCCAGATCAATAGTTCGATCTGCAGTTTGTTCGGCGGCCGAATTGCTGAAGAAATGACCCTGGGTGCTGATGGAGTGACTACGGGCGCTTCCAATGATATTAAGCGTGCTACAGAAATTGCCCGCAATATGGTGACCAAGTGGGGACTGTCTGAAAAGCTGGGGCCGTTGATGTACGACGACTCTGAAGAAGAAGTCTTCCTGGGCCGCTCTGCAGGCCAGGCGGCAAAGCACTTCTCGGGTGAAACGGCTAAGTCTATAGACGAAGAGGTTCGCCGCATTATTGATGAATGCTACAAGCAAGCCGAAAATATTCTGGAAGAAAACGTTGATAAGCTGCACGCCATGGCTGACGCCTTGATGCTGTACGAGACAATCGATTCCGATCAGATAGACGACATTATGGCCGGTCGGGAGCCGCGTGAACCCAGTGATTGGGGCTCATCAGGCGGTGGTCTTAGCGACTCCGATGACACCGAAGCAGAAGCTGAAGATCGTAATGAAGGCAAAGGTTCTGTAGGCGGCCCCGCCAGCGAAACCTGAGACCGGTCTTTTCGGTTTCTGACTAGTAACCACGCTTTGAATTTTCTTCCCGCGAAGCTGCTACCAACAGGTGGCAGCCAACCGGATCGGCCGTTGGTAATGGCCATTCTCAACCTAACGCCTGACTCCTTCTCAGACGGTGGCGAGCTGTTTTCATCTGGCAAGCCTGACCTTGATGCCGTTTTGCGCCGTGCCGAACAGGTGTGCGAAGAAGGCGCCGACCTGTTTGATATAGGTGGTGAATCTACCCGCCCAAGGGCCGCACCCGTGAGCTCTGAGCAGGAGTGCGAGCGTGTATTGCCTGTTTTGGAAGCGCTGCGTGAACG
>JBGCDE010000028.1:0-20596 GCA_045105115.1 Pseudomonadales bacterium
TTGTGGGGTCTGCCGCTTCAGTAACCTCCAAGGCCGACAAAGGCACAATCAGGCGTCCGTCATGCAAAACAGGTGTCGCGGTTAAGGTAAGACTTGGGTGGTCGTCCGGTCGATCACGCCAAACCAGTTCACCGGTGAAGGTATTCACCGCATACACATTACCAATAAGGTCGCCAAAGTAGCTTAAGCTGCTATTGTCTTCACCCCAGGGGGCCACAATGATGCCAGTGCGAACTTCGGCAATGGTCTTGAATGTCCAGCGAACACAACCGGTTTTCTGATCAAGAGAATAAACCGTGCCATCCTGGCTGCCTAAGAACAAAGCGCCTGCTGCTGTTGTTGGTTGCGAACGTGCGCGTATTGCATCAGGAAACGCAAACGCCCACTTCAGCTTCAACTGAGAGATATTGTTAGCGTTTATATCAGTGACACCGTCGTCATAAAATCGACTGTTACCAAGATCAACACCCCAGGTCTGCGCGTCAGGTTGCGCCGAATAATCAAATGCGAGGGCGTCACCTTCACACTGCTTGGGTGCTGGATGCTGCCTCTCACCAGCATCTCCGGTCAAATAGCTAACCACTGCCTTTTTCTGTGTGCGGCTCAAGTGCGCAGACTGGGCTTCCATAATGCCATGCTCCAGCGAGTTAAGAATCGACGCTGACGACATGATTTGCAGTAAGGTAATAGGCGGCGCCTTTGATACGCGGCCGTTATGGCAGGTGGCGCAATTCGTCGCAAACAATTCTTCGCCGTTGGCCGCAGCTGGCGCTGCCACTTCGGCCGAAGTCGGCTGCTCAATTGAGTTGCAAGCAATGCAGAAACTCGCTAATGCCGCTATGCACAGAAACCTAAGATTGACCATAACTCACTCCGCGCTGTTGATTGTGTACCCTATTCTAGGGAAATGAACGACTAAGTCACCCAACTGATCTGTTTTTCGTAGCACTGAGATAGTTTCGCTATCCAGAGCAATCAATTCTCCATGAACCGCGTCGCGACCGTAATCTGCGGCACTGACAGACACCGACTCTCCAACGCTAAAATTAGGGAAGGCTTTGGCATCTATCCGCGCCTCAACAGAGGGCTGGCTTTCCTTCGCAATACTCAGTGCCTCTTGCGCGTCAAGTTCTGTACGTGAGCCGTGACCAATTGACGCCATGGATTGCTGCCACGCATGCAATCGCTCGTAAGGCTGCAGAAGTTCTGATGAATTGGCGATATTAGATTGACACATCCACACCGGGAAATAAGCCAGCACATCTAACCAGCCGGGGCCAACCCCCGACACGAAGCTGCCTCTTTCAGTGAGCATTTGTTCAACCAGATACAAATGAGCATCGAACTGCGAATAAAGATGGGCTAGTTGATTCGGCAGCTCGTCGAAATCCATGAACTCGAAGAACTGCATTCTGTCATTGAGCAGATCTTCAGGCAGCCCTTCGTTAGTACCCATAGACAGCCCTGCACCTGGCTGAAAAAAGGCGGCGTCGCTCCAGCTACTGAATGCTGTTGACAAGGCCTTGCTGCCATCAGGGAACAACGTGGTATCTGGAAAGCGTCTTTCAAGCTCAAGTGCAATTCGCTGCGTATCGCAGTAAATATCAGCGCCAATCTGCATAACAGGTGTTTTGCGGTATCCGCCCGTTAAAGCAGTGAGATCAGGCTTGGGCATGATCAGCGGAATTTGTACCGACTGCCACTCGAGGTTTTTAATCCCAAAGGCTAGGCGAACTTTCTCCGCAAACGGAGAAATATCGAAATGGTGCAGAATAATTTGCGTCATAAAAAGAAGCCGGCTGTTAAGCCGGCCTGTTCATAGAGTCGAGGAACTTTATGAAAACTAGAACTAGAAGTCGAAATTACTGCCTACTTCAAGACCATAGTAACGCGGCTCTGCATAGGCAGACATAATCCAGAAGGTAGCCACCGACAATGAACCTGTGCGATAACGCTCGTCCGTCAGGTTACGACCGATCAGGCGTACCCAAAAGTTCTCGTCCGCTGAATTCCAGGTAATGCCGGCATCCACTGTGGTTCGCGAGTTAAGCGTTGTATGAAACGCGGGGTCAACGTCTGAATAGCTGGCGATAGACTCATCTTCATAGGCAACTCGACCGTTCAGGTCCAGGCTACCAGCATCTCCAAGATCAATAGTGTACACACCATCGATTGTCGCCATAACTTCAGGTGCGCGTGTTGGTGGCTCGCCACTGAGATCCACATCAATTGCGCCGTCGAAGTCAGTGTCTGCCTGGAATTCGTTGAATTCGGCATCTTGAATCATCGCGTTAGCGCGAAGGATGAAGGAATCACTAACCGCCCACATACCCTCTAGCTCAAGACCGATCACTTCCAATTCGGCTGCGTTGAAAAACAAGGTTTCCTGTCCCGTTGGGAAGCTTGCATTGAATGTGCGCTGTGCGTCGGTATATCTCACACCGAACGCCGTTGCAGCAAAGTTTGCACCACCGCCCAGCAAAGAAGCTTTGAAACCTAATTCTATCGAATCCGCGATTTCAGGCTCAGTGGGTCTTGCCGCTGCAGCTGGTATCGGATTAAGAACCGTACCTACCTGGTCGTTATAACCACCACTCTTGAAGCCACGTGAGTAGCTGGCATAACCATACATATCATCTGTGAAGTCGTAACCCACTACAAATCGATACGTTGGTTCTTTCCAGCTTTCTTCGTCACGAACCACACCGGCGGGGAAACGATCAAAGTCAGCACCGGCTAAGGGATCAGCCAGTTGCTCCCAGGTAAACGTTGGGTCAAAGCCGCCATCAGGCAATGCCTGGATTGGCACTCGTGAACGACCAGCCCATTTTTTCTTCTCGTTGGTGTATCGAAAGCCTGCCGTAAAGCTTAGACGATCTGTTACATCATAAGTACCGTCAACAAACCCTGCCAATGCTGTAGCCTCTTGTGCGTTACACAGTATAAGGGGGTTGCTTGACAAGAATGTAGGTTCGCCATCAACTAACAAATCAACGAAGCCAACTACCTGCACAACACAGAAGTCTACATCTTCTTCCTGATAGTAAAGGCCGCCCACAAAATTGAACGGTCCATCAAAGTTAGACACCAAGCGCAATTCTTGCTGGAAGGTTTCCCGGGTATCGTCTCGCGTTGCGTCGAACAAGGTACGGAAAGTTTCACCGGCATAGGCGTTTGGCAAATGCGATTTCTGGTCACGGAAGCCGGTCATGGAATGCAAGGTGAACGGACCGGTCAGATCCAGCTCCATGTTCAAGTAAATACCATCGATATCAACTTGATGACCATCCGACATATTGAACAGGAAGCGGTCTTCGTTAGTAACAGCCGCTACATCCAAAGGGTCACCCTGGTCAGCAGTGAATCCCCAAGCGTCGAAGAAATAACCCGGAACTGATTCATTGACAATAGGTGGAGTGTCGCCATCATCACGAATGTGCTCGTATTGCAGCATTGCACTGAAGTTATCGCTAGGTTGCCACAGCAACTTTGCGCGAAACGACAGCACATCATCACCACCAATGTCTTCGCCGTTGCCGCCGCCGCTTTGGCCTTCTGTTGAGCCACCAGGGCGAATCGTCAGTGGTCCATACTGCGCGCCATTTTTATAGTAGCCATCTGACTGTAAATGCACGCCGGCAAAACGAAACGCTAATACGTCGTCAATAATAGGCACGCTAACCGCTGTAGTGAGTTTTTGAGTTCCGAAATCACCCAACTCTACGCGCAAATCAATTTCACCACCATCCAACTTCGGACGCTTGGTTTTAACGTTAATTGCACCACCGGTCGTGTTCTTACCAAACAAGGTTCCCTGTGGGCCACGCAATACTTCGATCTGCTCAATGTCGAACATTTCAAGGTTTTGGGTTTGCACGTGGTTAACGACAAAGTCATCAATTGTCACGCCAACAGGTGATTCTTTGTAAACGATGATGGTCGTTTCCGCCACACCACGCATAGAGAAAGACGCAGAGTTGAACGCTGCAACCGAACCGGCCGACAAGCTAGGCGCGAGAACTGCGATATCGTTCAAATCGCGAGGTGAGAAGCGTTCGATATCAGAACTTGTTATTGCAGTAACGGCGACCGGAGTGGTTAGAATATCAGTATCACCGCGACGCGTGGCCGTCACTAAAACTTCTTCTAACATTGCTCCCTGACCTTGCTGTGCAAATGCCGGTGAATTGGCAAGTGCAGGTAAAGTCGCGAGCAGTAGCGCCCGCTTGAGAATACTCGGTGTAAATCGTGTATTTGACTCAGATTGTTTCATGGGCTTTCCTCCGCTCATGGCGTTTAGCTTTTTGTTTAAATTCGAATCTGTTTATCTACCGTCAGAATTTGACGATGGTTCTTGCAAACTTGTTTTTTTGAATCTTATTCAAGAATGGGCTTAGTGTAACACATACTTGTTAAGGTCAAGCAACAAAAATGCACGGTGTAAAGCGGCACTGTTACTGTCTATTATTTACTCATCCAGCGCTGCAATTCCACATGAAAGTGCCGCAATCTTTGCTCTTGTTCGCTCCACAATTGGCCTTTGAACCCCTTAGAGCGCATGCCTTTTTGAACCACGGGTAGCAAGTCTGCGTCTTGGGCCAATACCATTCCCAGGTTCGCATCTTCATCGATTCCGTAATGCTCGCAATCCGGTCGTTTTTCGCCCGTGTAATCCGTGCCTTCTGGCAATCCCATCCATGCCGGCGGCGTGTAGTTGGGATCGTCAGCGGGCACAATCAGCGTCATTGTGTCGTAGTAAAAACGCTCAGGGTCGGTCTCATGGGGCAGAAAGCGCATCACGAAAGCGGCTTCAGGGTGGCAACCTATCTGTACATTGGGAAAGATTCCGGTTGCCCAGCTATCGGATAGCTGCCCATCAACGAGCCCGGAATAATCCAGGCCCAGCCGTTCTGCGCGCTCACGTTTGGCAAGCTGGATATCGCGGCGAACGTCCGCAGCTGAACCCGTATAGCTTGCCGGATCTACACCCGCGTCTTGCAGCATCATCTGCAAGCCCTCATTCACCGTTTCCTGATCTTGCATGCGCGGGCTAGGCTGCCCTAGCGGCACAATCATGCGACTAGCACCACGAGGATAAAGGTCGTATTGCACGTTTAAGTCGCCCATCACCCCATTGGTTTCGGGGTGTACGGTGTGCAGGTGGTAGCTTTCGTAAAACGCTTCAACGCCCACCTTCCAGTTTGAGCCCCATTCCGAACGCACATGCCTGACCACGCGCATTTTGTCTATGTTGTAGGCTTCCAAGTAGCCTTCTGGAAGCCCTATCGCCTCAGCTAATGGTTCGGGCGAATCAGCCATGCTGACAAACAGCAAACCACCGAACTCTTCGCACGCCAATTCGGTCAGGCCGGGTCTATGTGCAATGACCTCGGGCTGAAACGTGTCTTCATCAAATACGCGCCGCAGCTTACCGGTATTTTCAAAGCTCCAACTGTGGAAGGGGCAAACAAACACATTCCGGTTACCGCGTTCATCATGTACTAAGCGACAACCACGGTGACTGCACACGTTGTAAAAAGCGCGAATGCCTTCCCCGGTATGGGTAAGCAGAATAGACTCATCACCAATATCGAAAACAAAGTAATCACCTTGCTTCTCAAGATCAGAACGAGCACCAGCAATTAACCAGCTTTGCGTCCACAGCTTGCTCCATTCGGCACGCATATGCTCCTTACTGAAGTAAGGCGCGGTATCATAGCGTTCTGCACCATTGTCGATGTGCGGTTGCTTGGCTTCCAGTGATTCTGGCGGTGCGTCAGGATTGATGACAGCATGCTTGATGAGTTTTGAATTCATACGCTACACCATTATTTTTTTGCGATTATACGAATATTTGAATATTATTCAAGAATAACAACATGGACAGACCAATGCCAGCAACGCACGGCGAAAGATCAGGCACACGGCCAGACTCAAGGGGCAACAAGCGCAGGCGAAAAATATTTCGCTCGCTGCACGACTGCATAATCCAGAAAGGTTATGTAAAAACTACGCTCGCCGACATCGCCAAAGGCGCCGACATGTCGGCTAGCCACTTGTTGTATTACTTCAAGGGCAAAGAGGCCATCCTCGAGCAATATTTTGACAATATCGCCGTACAGTTCGCCGCTGAACTGGACCGTTTCCGAGCTGAAAGTTTTGAACAGCGAATAGATCTATTGGCCGACTTTTGGTTTCGCGGTGAAGACATCACCATGTCGGAAATTGGTTTTATGTTCGAGTGTTTCGGCGCGGCCGTGAATGATGATGCTTTACGTATTACAAAGGCGGGTTTCGATTCACACTGCAAGCAGTTTTTGACCGATTTGTTTGGCGATGCACCCGCCGTTTTTCTGGGCAATCCCAAAGACGCCGGTGAGATAGCGCATTCCTTAATGATGGGATTGCGCTCTGCTGTTTATTTTGACGACGACATAGAATTGCAAGATGCTCATCGATTGTTTCGAACGAGCTTGCGCAACATGGCAGGAATAGCATAAAGCCTATGTCTCTATTTACCTGGTCATGGATTTTTCTAATCGCTTACATCATCGCGATGGTCGGTATTGGCTTTTATGCTCAACGCCGCATTAAACACGCCGATGATTTCGCGACAGCGCGGGGCTCATACGGACCCGGTTTCCTCGCGTTTGCGTTCGCGGCCTCAACCGCCAGTGGCGCCACATTTCTTGGCTCGCCGGCGTTCTCCTATCAATTTGGTTTCGCCGCCAACTGGGCCAATTTTCTTTATCCGCTGGGCCTCTATTTTGGTGTTTTGATTTGCATGCGCCTTGTAGCGCGTGCCGGGCACGAATTTGGAAACCGCTCTATTCCGGAGTACCTGGGCGACCGCTACCAATCTAACGGTATTCGGGTACTAATCTCCTTGTTGTCGCTGGTATTGTTTTTCTATTTAGCCGGCCAGCTTGTTAGCGGCCTGGTGATGTTTGAAATATTGCTTGGCCTACCGGCGCATTGGGCGCTCATCATTACCGGCGCCGTCTTGTTGCTATACGTTGTACTCGGTGGTGCCCATGCAGACATATTAACGGACGGCATTCAGGGCATGATGATGCTGGCCCTGGCCGTGTTAATCATCGTGATGTTTGTGTTTGGCGTCGGTATCGAAGGTGGTTTTTCCGCTATGGTGGATAATCTGCGCCAGCAAGACAAAAACCTGGTCAGCCCACTGAATCCAGATACACCGCTATACCATTCATGGTGGTCACTGGTCGCAATCGTGCTGGCTCACATTCCACTTGGGCTTTTGCCTCATCTTGGCAATAAACTGTGGGCTTTGAAAACCAGCGACAACCAGATGACCTTTGTTCGTCTTGCGTTTTTGTTTGGTCTTACCATGGGCATGATGGGCTTTGCAGGTTTGATCACACGCGCACTTGTTGGTGATGCCTTGTTTGCAGACGGCGCTACGCCCAACGCCGCATTGCCAGTGCTTTTGATAGAAGTTTTTCCAACCTGGGTGGCCGCACTGATCTGTGTTGCCGTTCTGTCGGCCATTATGAGCACCGCTGATGGACTTGTGGTGTCTTCGTCACAAATCGTTGCCAACGATTTGTATCGTCGAACCTGGGTTCCCTATAAACAGAGTCGCGGCGCACCAGCAATTGATGAAGCCGTATTGGATAAACAGGTTTTACTGATAAGCCGCGTGTCGACGGCAGCCGTGCTTGTGTTGTGCATGACAATGGCTTGGGCCATGCTTGACCTTAATGTTGCCATCATTATCTGGATAGGTAACGGCGGGATGATGGCAGCATTTGCCGGGCCGCTGGTATTGGGCGCGCTGTGGAGAGGGGTTACGCGCCAAGGTGCTTACGCCGGTTTGGTCGCCGGTTTTGCAACGTTTGCGATACTGTATCTGCAGCTCATAAACCCGCAATGGTTCGCATCAGGCGTCTTGCAAACGGTCGCACAATGGTTGCATCAGGAAGGGCCAAATCCTTATTCAAGTGCTGCCATCGGCGAGATAATGTCGGTGCTGACCACCTTCGTGGTATCGAAATTGACAAAGCCGCTGCCAGAAGCGCATTTGCGGCGCGTATTCAGTTAGGACTTTCCAGAAGTTTTAAATACAGGCCTCAAGGCTTCATCACCCCAGGGCATGAAATCCAGATTCACAGAATCTCCGATCTGCAGCGTATCCACATCCGCATCAATAATGGCAGCCATCATTCGCGGGCCCTCCTGCAGATCTACAAGGGCCACAACATACGGCAACAGATCTTTGAACTTTGGGTCAATCGCCTGGCGCACTTTGGTAAAGCTGGCAACAATGCCCTCGCCGCTTGCCACTTTCCAATCCAACTTGTCGTCACCACACTCCGTGCACATTATCCTGGGATAAAACTGCACATTGTTGCAGACAGAGCACTGTTGCAGACGCAGTTCACGCTGCTCGCAGCCCGCCTGAAACTCTTTGTCTAAGACACTGTTACTCATTGCACGTCTCTGGCAAGTATCACGGCGGCATGACTGGACATAATTCCACCCTGCGCATGCACCAATGCCGTATCAGCTTTAGCAAGTTGCCGCTCGCCGCAATTGTGACGCAACTGCTGAATCGTTTCCGTTAACGCAAACATAGAACCGGGATTGCCCGGGTGGCAATGCGAGAGCAATCCGCCGTGCGTATTTACTGGAATGCTGCCACCAGGCTTCAATGCACCACTAGCGGCAAATTCGCCGCCCTCACCTTTCGCACAGAAACCAAGGTCTTCGAGCTCAATCAACACGGTTGGTGTAAAGCAGTCATAGAGTTGTGCAAAATCGATGTCGTTAACACCTCCACCTGCCATCGCAAACGCGCGTTGGCCAGCTTCCACAGCCGCCGATGTAGTCAAGCTTCTAGCGGCACTGATGTGCTCATGGCTATGACCTTCGCCGACACCTAACAAGTAAACCGGTGTGTGCGGCCTGTCTTTAGCTCGCTCTGCTGAGGTCATTACAACCGCAGAGCCACCATCCGACATAAGAGAGCAATCCAATAAGTGCAAGGGGTCTGCAATCATTCTTGAACCGAGCACATCATCAACGCTGATCAACTCTCGCTTCTGTGCGGTCGGATTATTAGCAGCATGCGCTCTGGCCGCTACCGCAATCTCTGCGTATTGCGCCTGAGTGGTACCGTACTCAGCCATATGCGCTGCCGCAATGAAGGCGTAATAAGATGGCACAGTCTGGCCGTAGACTTGCTCGTACAAAGGGTGGCCGGTTGACGACTGCGTTTTCGCCGCCTGCTCGCGCGTCATTCCAGAACGCAAGCTGTCACCCATGCTGATAACAATAGTCTCAGCCATGCCTGTGGCAATGGCCGACGCGGCGTGATGAATTGCTGCAAACGTTGTTCCACCACCAGTGTTCACGCTGTTGCAATAACGCGGAAATATCTGCATGTACTCAGCGACTGCTTCCGCGTGGTACATGATGGGCAGTGCCATTGAATTGCAGGTGATCAGACCATCAATATCCTCTTTTTCAAGGCCGGCGTCTTTGATTGCCAACAGCGCTGCCTGAACACACAGTTCCGTCGCGTTCATGTCTGGCACCACACCCACGGTGGTATCAGCCGCACCGATGAAGGCCGTAGCACCTCGCATGATACTCACCGGGTCTCACCCATGATTGTGAAGCTGCACAGTTGCTTTGCCTGGAGCGATCACATCGCCGTTGGCATTTTCAATTCGAAGATCAACTTCTACTGTATTGTTTTCTGTATCAATAGATACTACCGAGCCAAAGCCTGTCAGCACCTCATCGACATAAGCTGCGTGGCGGTTGGAATATTCCATCGCCAGTAGTTGACCGTTTTCTCCCACCCAGGCATCTATACACTGATGCAACCAGTCACCAATCAATGGGCCCGCTAACACCAAATCAGCATAGCCTTCTACTTCGGTTGCGTATGGATAATCATAGTGAATTTTGTGGGCGTTAAATAAAACAGCGTTGTATAGAAACAGTTGCCGGTTGTCGCAACTGAACTCTCTGGTAGGTAACACGCTGCCTTCTTTAATATCAGTGACATGCATGGCGAATCACCGTAACAAACGCGTGGTTTTTTCCCAAACCACGTCGTTGCCGAAACTGTCTTTCACATCCATGATGACCTCATAGAAAATGATTGGTCCTTTGGAACCCTGCTTTAGGTATATATCTATCAGGCTTCGTGTTGCTGTTAGCTCATCACCGGGGTGGATTGGCTTAAGATATTTTAAATCCAGCCCTCCCGCCATCGCTTTCTCTAGTGGGAACTTTGGCAATAAGGTATCAACCGAAACGCCATCCGGCATTAAATCATCTAATTCAACAATGTCCCAAAACAAGGCAAGGTGAAACATTGAAGGAGCTACATCACCATCAAGGTATTTACGCTCAGTTTGGCCAGTTGCTATTGAGTACTTTCGAATATCACGCCGAGTGACAATTTCAGTACGTGGCTCTGTTTGTCGCCCAATGGCCGACAGTACTTCCTCACCAAGTTCCATAGTCACAGTGACTTTCCTTCGTCAACCCAGTAAGGATCGCGTAACTCGCGCTTCAGAATCTTTCCAGTTGGCGCCTTTGGCAGACTGTCTACAAAATCGACCGAGCGCGGCTTTTGATACGATGCCAAATGTTCGCTGGCAGCCGCAATTATCTCTTCCGAGGTGGCAGTTTGCCCAGGCTTAAGAACCACAACGGCTTTCACCGACTCGCCCCATTGTTCATCAGGCACGCCAAACACTGCTGACTCTAATACGGCTGGGTGCTGATGGATCGCCGCTTCCACCTGCGTGCTATAGATATTCTCACCGCCAGAGATAATCATGTCTTTGGCACGATCAACAATAAACAAATAACCGTCTTCATCCCAATGGGCAATGTCACCTGTCCACATCCAGCCGTCGCGAATACACGCTTCAGTCAGATCGGGTCGGCGCCAGTAGCCAACCATGTTGGCGTCTGATTGCACGATGATTTCGCCAGCTGACGCCCCATCTTTAGGCACTTCATTGCCGTCGGGGTCTACCACTTTAATACTGGTGACATGCCCTTCCCGTCCGCAAGACGCCAGGCGTTCACTGTGCGTACCGTTCACGGCATCAATATGATCTTCCTGCGACAGAAAACTCATGGTCATGCCTTCGGTTTGACCATAGCCTTGAATGATTGTGCAGGGAAAAGCGTCCAGAGCGGCTTTCACAACACTGCGTGGCATGGGGCCACCACCGTATTGAATGTTGCGCAAACTGCTTAGGTCATACTGCTCGAAATTCTCAACCGCCATCATCCAGTTGAGCATGGTTGTTATGCCAAGAAACGCCGATACTCGCTCTCGCTGTATTACCTCAAGCGCTAGCTTGGCGTCGAAATTGATCAGTACCAATGGGCAGCCATGCGCCATGTAATTCATGGCAAGGCCAACCGGAATGTGAAACATCTGCCCAGTGAGCATATACACGTCACTCGGCACAATTCGCTCGGCAACTGTTTGATTCAGCATGCCCATGTACAGCGATTTGTGTGTATGCAGGGCACCCTTGGATTCGCCTGTGGTACCACCGGTGTACAAGATCAAAACAGGGTCATCATCACCAATGTGAATGCTCTGCTCGGGTTCATGATCGGCGGAATTTTTGATCAGAGATTCGTAGGAATCATCGCTATTGCCACCAAACTCCAACCAATGCGGCACCTTCACCAGACTTTGCAGCTGACCGCGTATTTCCGTGTAGTCGCTTTGAGTTATGACTGCGCTGGGTTCGCCATCATCAATTATTCTTTGCAGTTCCGTTGTGCCTAAACGCCAGTTCAATGGCTGCGCGATGAAACCACCACGGGCACAGGCGTAGTAGATTTCCATGTACTCAATGCTGTTCTTCGACAGCACGGCAACGCGATCGCCCTTATTAAGACCAAGATTATCTGTTAGTGCATTTGCTAAACGACGTATACGCTCGTCCAGTTCGCCATAGCTAATACGTCTTTCGCTATCAACATCAATAATCGCTTCTCGTGCCGGGTTCAAGCGGGCGATTTTGGCAGGGATATTTCCAATATTCACAAGGCGGTGAGCTCTGGGGTATTTAGTAAGGCAAGTCCAGATCAAGGTGGCGTCGATGCAGCTGCCACGTGCTATCACGCTTTACAACTTCATCGCGATAAACACCCGCGGAAATCAGGCGAATGCTGCCTGCTTCGGTACCAAACAAGGTGAGATTGCTAATAACTGTTGCTGCAGCTTCGTCGCCCGCTTCAAAGAAAACATTAGACACGACATGCCTACGCTGGTCTGTTTGGGTTTCAAAAGAGCCGGTCATTAGCTGCATGATGCCGTCGCGATTAACGAACGGACCTACCAGATCGGCATCAGCGATTTTCAGAGTGAATTGCGCGTCTTCGGCAAAGCACTCGGCCAGCATATCTTTCACGCGCATATCCAGCGCGTACGCCGAGCGATTCAATAATTCTGAAATTGCTTGCTTGTCGTCTGTGCTAATGCTCATTGCTCTGCTCCCATACCGAGAATATCCAATGTGCCGCGCCAAGCCAGCGAGCCACCGTCAATTATCCACACCACGCCATTAACAAACTGCGATTGCTCGCTTGCCAAAAAGCACACTAGTTCAGCCACATCTTTTGGTGCACCCATGCGTGGGATCAGGTGCGTCATAGTCATTGTGTTTAACATTGCCTGCGGGTCAGGTGCAGCCTCAAGAAATTTGTCGACCATTTGAGTATGGATCGAGCCTGGGCAATAGCAGTTCGCCCGTATGCCATACGGTGCCAAGTCTACCGCCAGGTTCTTGGTTAACTGCATCACAGCACCTTTGGTTGAACCATAGGCCATGCAGTTTGGGTAACCGGCAATAGAGCTGGTGGAGCCTGCGTTAATGATTGAGGCGTGATCGCTGTCTTTTAAATAGGGTAAGGCGTACTTCGAACACAGAAAAACACCAACAAGATTCACAGAGATCACTTTTTCGAAGGTCTCTTTGGTCATTGTTTCCAGAGACAGATCGGCGCTGATCATGCTTTCGTGAATGCCGGCGTTGTTATGCAAAATATCGATTCCGCCATACGCTTCTGCGGCAACAGACATCAGGGTTTGAACTTGTTCTTCGTCGGTTACATCACAGTGTTGGTAGATGGCTTCACCACCGCTCTCACGAATTTCGGCGGCTAATGCTTCACCTAATTCATCGTTTAAATCTGAAATTACAACTTTAGCGCCATTGCTTGCCGCTAACTTCGCTGTTCCCGCACCGATGCCAGCGCTGGCGCCGGTAATAACAAAACGTAAGCCTTCAACGCTCATGAACCACCTCTTACTATTATTCTTGGCGGATTATACGATTTTTTGAATATTATTCAAGTTAGGCTAAGAAACCAAACTAGTATTGATTGCGAGTCGAGATCGGCGTTGGAGCGAATACCGGCTAGCGGGACACGACGTGAACCCATCCATGGGGTCTTGTGTTCGAGGTCCCTCTCTCACACAGTCCCGCTAGCCGATATTCGCTCCAACGCCTAAGTGCCAAATCTAGGCGATAGTCTGGTTTGATTCTTGAGGGGACAACAGCACGCAGGTTGGTAACCCGCCAAGTTGTGGCACTGAGGTGGCGAAGCGTGTATTGCCCAGCGGGACTGTTTGAGACATGGATGTCGAAAATCAAGCCCCCATGGATGGGTTTACGGCGTGTCTCGCTGGGCAATACACGTTTCGCCGCCGGACCCGCAGCAGGCAGATTCCTATTCAGTTCAGCAGTTGTTCAATTTCCGCACTAGAAAGCCCAAGCCCATCAAGAATTTCCTGACCATGCGCACCAGGCACTGGAGGTCTGCCAGCTTGTGGCTCACTAACACTAAACTTCGGTGCCGGTGCCGGTTGCACAATGCCGTCGATATCGAGATAGGTTCCACGTGCAACATTGTGTGGGTGTTGTGCCGCTTCCGTCATATTTAACACTGGCGCGAAACAGGCATCGGTACCTTCCAACAACTCACACCATTCCTGCCGGGTTTTGGTTTGAAACAGCGCTTTCATCTGCTCTTTACCTTCGGGCCACTGGGTTTTATCCCATTGCTTGGCAAACACAGGGTTATCTTGTAGCTCGAGCCGGGTAATCATTTCTTGATAAAACTGCGGCTCTAGCGCGCAAACTGTTACGAATGCGCCATCAGCACAGGCATATGTGTCGTGCCAGGGAGAACCAAAGTCTGCCCAGCCTTGACCAAGTTCGTCTTTTATTTCGCCCGTGTTATGCATCATCTTGAGCAGCGACGATATGTAAGCAGAGCCGTCTGTAATCGCCGAATCTACCACTTGTCCTTGACCTGTACGTTGGGCGTGAATTAATGCGCTTTGCACGCCAAACAGCAACATCATTGTACCGCCACCGAGATCACCAACCACTGTCAGCGGGGCTCTTGGAGGATTGTCTACGCCGCCGCCGTACCACAGCGCGCCAGACAATCCGATATAGTTAGGATCATGACCCGCCGCAAGTGCCAATGGGCCTGTCTGCCCCCAACCTGTCATGCGCCCATAGACCAACGCTGGATTGGCCGCCAAACAAACATCAGGACCCAGCCCGAGCCTTTCCATTACGCCGGGGCGAAAGCCCTCAATGAAGATGTCTACTTCTGCAACCAGCTTTAGCAGCGCGGCAATAGAGTCTGGATCTTTCAGGTTTAACGCGATCGACTTTTTACCGCGGTTAAAGAATGCATGCCCAACGCCGTTGTCAGCTGCAGCCGCTGAGCCAGTTTTCGCGGCGTTTGGATTGGGCGCTTTACGCTCAACCAGAATAACGTCGGCGCCCATGTCGGCGAGCATCATGCCCGCACAGGGTGCAGGGCCAATGCCTGCTATTTCTAATACTTTAATGCCTGATAAAGGGCCCATGGTGTCTCACTTCAAATGTGGTAGAACGTTCTTCGCGATGTACTCAAGTCGTGCCGTTCCTGAGGCAGTGGACTCACCCGGGAATTGTGCCCAGAAGTGAATGTCACTGATTTGCGGATACGTGCTGATCAGTTTTCTAAGCTCGGTTACGGCCTGCTCGGCATCCCAAAGTTCGTACAAACCATTGGTGATTGCGGCGTTTGCATCTGGAAACAGCGGTGTTTGATCAGGTGGACCAAACGCGCCCCACTTAATGTACTCGTTGGCCTGGTAAAGAATGTGGTCACCCAGCTTGGCCGCTTCCTTTTCCGGGTCTTCAGCGATGATTGCCCAGCAACCCAAAACAATGTTTCCATCGGCTGCCGACTTGCCATTGCGCTCCAGCGCTTCGCAATAATCGTCTAGGCCGATTCCACCCGTAGATAGAAAGCCATCCGCAATGCGTGCTGCCCTGTCGATTGCGGGTGGTGCCATACCACCCAATAGCAAGGCAGGCTTGGTAACAGGCGCCGGAGTGATTGCCAGATTATTCACCTTAAATCGCTTTCCGCTGAAATCCACCGCGTCTCCCGACCAGGCCTGGCGAATAATTTCTATGCCTTCTTCCACCAAACTGGGGCGATGGCTCAGCTTGCGATTAAACTGGTCAAACTCCAGCTGTCGATATCCGATACCAACACCAAGATCAAAACGTCCGCGGGTCAATAAGGACAATGCCGCGGCGTCTTCAGCCATTCGCACAGGATCATGAATCGGCAATAGCATCAAGTTCGTGCCCACTCGCATACGCGTCGTCGCGTTACCTATCGCGGAGGCGATTACTAACGGTGATGGTGTATAGCCATCGTCGCAAAAGTGATGCTCGGTAAGCCAACAGGAATTAAAGCCCAGGCTTTCCGCGTGAACAATTTGCGCAATGTTGTTGGCGTATAAGTCTTCAAAACTCTGCCGCCAAGGCTCAGGGTTTCGAAAGTCGTACCAGGTTCCAAAATTGACCGTCATTATTTTCTCCAGATTGCTCTGTTTATCGGGTTAGCTTGCTGCTGTTTTAGAGTGATCGCGTTACTCAGCAGCTGCCAATGAACGCTAACAATTCGCTATTGTAGCGTTCGGCTTCATCAATGAAAGGGGCGTGCCCGGATTCTGCAAACTCTACAATGCTGGCACGCGAGTTAAAACCATTTACCGACCGGCAAATTTCCGGATCGACAACTCCGTCGTTCGCACCAACAAAGGATACGATTGGCATATTGAGAGCGGCTAGTGTATCGCGCTGATCCAAAGGACCAAGTTCTGCAATAGTTGCTACCGCTAATGGCGAGGCTTCCATGAAAATTTCCCACATCCATTGTTCAACAACGGGGCCTACCTCAGTTGCGCAAACGCCCTGCGATAAGGCCATCAGAAAATTCACGCGGTCAGCATTCAAACCCGCTACGGTTTGCTCCATGGCCTCTTCCGTACCACCATGCGGAAAGTCTGCTTTCTGCAAATAACAAGGTGTTGCCGCACAAGTAAGTGCAAGACCAGAACATCGGTCGCCCAGTGTATCAGCCGCAGCCACTGCAACCGCACCACCCAAAGACCAGCCATTCAGAACCACGCTTGCTAGACCAAGCTCATCAACAATCGCACACACGTCGCCGGCAATTGAATTAATGCTCATATCATTGAAGTCTTTGTCAGACTTGCCGCAGCCACGGTGATCAATCAATACAACACGATGACCCGCAGCACTCAAAGCGGGCAGCGTGTAGTCCCAGGTTCGAACACCCATGCCCCAACCATGCAGCAATACAATGGCTTTGTCGCCGGTTCCGTAGTCTTCGTAGTAGACTTTTTGCCCTTGTTCACGTGTTAGATAAGCCATATTGTTCTCCGTTATGTTGTGAGCAATAAAATGAGTTAAACAGATAAAATGCGTTCTTGATTTTCCTGGTAGTCAGCAAACACCGCCGATAAATCCAGTACTTCCGGACTCACCAGCCACTGATAAACCAACCCAAACACAAACGCGCAGTATTGAACCGCAAATTGTTCGGCATTGACAGATTCTCGTATTTCACCTGCGGCAATGCCTTCCGAGATCCAGCGCTGTACGTCCTTTCGATACACGCGGTGGTGATCGCCTAAGCGAGCGCGAGTTTCTGATTCGTGTCCAAGTGATTCGTACCACAGCAGATACATGGCACGCATATAGTCCGCTTCCAGATTAAGAAAATCGCGCAGCGCATTACCCGCTGCCTTTAAAGCAGCCAACCCTTGCAAGTCGCCGATGTATTCGCCGAGGTGGGCTTTCCATAAACCGTCAAAATAAATAAATAATTCGGCTAACAAACCGTCTTTGGAACCAAAGCGGTAGTTCGCAAGACCCCGACTGTAACCAGCCAACTCACCAATCTCTTTTAGAGTAGTTTTCTGGGTGCCACGCTCATTAATCAGGCTTATAGCCGCGGCAAACATGCGCTGATCAGACAAGGCTGTCCGTTCAGCCTGGGTAAGGCGTGCTTTCTTTGTTGTTGGCTTAGTCATGAAATGGAAGCATCAGCGGGTACGCCCGATTATACAATGAGCAAGCGCGAGTGTGTTTACCATTCGCCGGTTGCCGCCAATGCGGCCTCTTCTAACAAAGCTGGCACATCGTGCTTAAGGCCTTTGGCGTATTCGGTATCTACTTTGCCCTGGCAATACAGCTCGTAAGCACCTTCTACAATGGCCGCTAATCGCCAAAACGCAAAACACATATAGAAATCGAGATGCTCGAGTGAAATACCAGTGGCGGCTTCCCATCGACCGGCAAGCTCACGCCTACCTAGAATACCTGCTCTTCTACTGACTGCTTGAACGTGTGCAAATCCAGGTGGTTCAATCTTTCGCTCGCCCCAAAACATGAGAAGCAATGCCAGGTCTGTAACCGGGTCACCAATAGTCGACAATTCCCAGTCAATCACTGCAGCCAGCTCTGGCTGCCCCTTCCTGCACAGCGTGTTGTCCAGATGATAGTCACCGTGCACAACACGGCTCTCGCACTCAGCCGGAATGTTATTCAGCAACCATTGCCCCAAGCGTTCTATTTCAGGCAGCTCTCGAACTCCGCCGTTTGAGCGAATTTTCAACCAGCGTTCAATTTGCCGTTGTAAGAAATTATCCGGGTTACCAAAAGCCTCCAAGCCTACTTCTTGCCAAGGTACGCAATGCAGTTTCGCAAGCTCATCCACCAACTGCTCACCCAAGGCATTCACCGAAGCAGCCTCGTCAGCGTATTCTGCGGGCAAAGTTTCCGTGATTGATACGCCGTCAATCATCGAGACCAGCAGAAACGGCCGGCCAATAACACTGGTGTCGTCGCACCAACGAATAACCTCAGGTACGCGTACATGGCCTTGAAGTGCGGCCATCACTATCGCCTCACGCTCTATGCCGCGGTGCGCTTTGGGCGAAATTGTATCCGCTGGCGGGGTGCGCAGAACTAACGGTCCGCCATCACTGTTCAGTCTTAAGGTCAGATTTGAGTTGCCGCCAGCAAGTACCGCGTCAATGCTCACATTTTGAATAGCGCATTCGCTTGCCATCCATTCACTAAGAGCCGCTTCGGGTAACAATTCTGCGTGAGATTCGCTCATATCAACTCAGCTTCTATCAGTTTAACTAGTTTATGTCCGGTAATCGGCTCCTGCCTCTTCCGGACTCGCTTTTTGAAAATTCGATTTTCAAAAAGCTCTCATTTTACTGTGTAAAATGCAGGTGCATCCTTGCACCTGTAGCCAGTCCCTGCCCGGAAACGCTATTTCCGGACAGGAACTAAGCTAGACCGGAACGCCGAAGCTGCTCATCAAGCCGCCATCTACAGGAATAAATGCACCGGTCATATAGCGCGACTCGCTTACTGAGTGGATCACCTGCGCAATCTCTTCTGCGCCCCCATAACGACCCAGCGGAATAATTCCGCGCATAGACTCTAACGCGCTTTCAGACAACGCTTCCGTCATTTCAGTCAGCACCAAGCCTGGTATGACCAGATTGACGCAGATTCCTCTAGGCGCAAATTCGATTGCAAGCGCTCGGGTGAGTCCTGACAAACCTGCTTTAGAAGCCGCATACGCTGCATCACCAGCGAAGCCACGAAACCCAACCACGGCACCGATATTAATAATGGCCGCACCTTCGCTCATATGCGGCTCCACCGCACGAATACCATTGAGCGCGCCGGTCAAATTCGTATCCAGCACCGCCTGCCAGTTTTCTTCTTTGAGCTTGCTAACGCGACCGCCACGATGCAGGCCGGCATTGTTAACCAGAACATCGATCTGGCCCCATTTTGCTAAGGCCTTATCAGCGACTGCTAGCATGGCTTTGGAATCACTCACATCAGCTTGCGCGGCTATACAATTGTCACCAAGCTCTTTGGCAAGATCATTTACGGCGTCCCCGCGTGCTATGATCACCACACGGTCGCCATGACTCAGTGCGCGCTCAGCAACGGCCCGGCCAATGCCGCGCGAGGCGCCGGTTATTAACCACACTCTGGAATTGGTCATAGCATCCTTTTTATTGTTTGAGGGCGATTAGCATCGAGCCTTGAATCCGCAAGACGGTGATGAAGCAGGTGTTTTTCCGTTCAGTGGGCCATCCCTGGCCCGGTCCCGCGTCCGTCCCTGGCGCTAAGGCTGGCCCCGCGAGGGACCGAGCGCTTTGGGTCTTCACTCCAAAACACCTGCTTCATCCCCGCCTCGCTCGCTAAAGAGTAAAGCGAAAGACGAAGGGGTCGCGATTGCTTGTTTGTGTCGAGCAAGTTTATACTAGCGCTAATCCAAGTCAACCCAAGCGAATCGCGATCACCTGCACGAAAGGTAGCTAGGCGAGGGGTATGCATGTGTTTTGGAGCGAATAGCGCCAGGGACGGACGCGGGACCGGGCCAGGGATGGCCCACTGAGCGCAAAAACACATGCATGCCCCTCGTCTAGCGGCGGGAAAATCGTAACCCAAAAACCTCTAGAGGAAACCAAAGTGAGCTGGAATTTTGAAACCGACAGTGATTTCCAGGAACAATTAAACTGGATCGAAGAATTCACCCGAGAAGAAATCGAGCCTCTGGACCTTGTGTTCCGTGGTCCCGGAGACCCCTTCGACCCGGACTCACCGGCCGCCAAAGCCATGGCGCCATTGAAAGAAGAAGTAAAATCCAGAAACCTCTGGGCCTGCCATATTGGTCCTGAGCTGGGTGGTGGCGGTTATGGCCAGGTAAAACTCGGCCTGATGAACGAAATACTCGGCCGCAGCCGCTTCGGACCCACCGTTTTTGGCTGCCAGGCGCCGGATTCCGGTAATGCCGAAATTCTTGCGCACTTTGGTACAGACGAACAGAAAGAGAAATTTCTACGGCCACTGCTCGATGGCGAAATAGCCTCGTGCTATTCCATGACCGAACCACAAGCAGGCGCCGACCCTGCTGAGTTTGCCTGCGTAGCAACCCGCGACGGTGACGACTGGGTCATTAATGGTGAAAAATGGTTTGCGTCACACGCCAGATTTTCAGAGTTTTTGTTAGTAATGGTAGTGACCAATACAGATGTGCCGATTCACCAAGGCGCTTCAATCATGTTGGTTGAGAAAGGCACGCCGGGTATGGAGATTCTGCGTAACTCAGCCGTTGGACCCTATGTGGAGCAAGGCGATGGCGTGCACGC